>NZ_JBQEPD010000004.1:240179-305428 GCF_052045675.1 Brucella sp. 22210 | reverse complement strand
GCGGTGGCAACCAAGGCACCCTGCGATGCAAGCTTGCGCCACGCGAACAGCTGGTTAGGCGCAATGCCATGACGACGGGCGACCAGACTGACCGTCGCGCGCCCCTCGTAGGTTTCGTGGACAATCGCAAGCTTCTCCGCTGTACTCCAGCGTCGACGCCGCTCAGGGCCGGAAAGAATTTCCATCTTAATGCTATTACCAGTCATAATGTGAACAGTAGTCCTATCACTTATTTAAGTGGCAGAAACTGTCCGGGCAATTAGGGGGCTATTCCATGAGACTATGCCATACAATTCGTCGCCGCACACCGCGCCTTGGAGGCAAATGGCACCTTGATGAGGCTGTCGTGACAATCAACGGCAAACGACGTCTTCTGTAGCGCGCCGTTGATCAGGATGTCTTTGTGCTTGAAGTTCTGGCCCAGAAACGCCGCGATACCAAGGCGCGCGAGGCGCTTCATTCGGGAGTTGCTGTCATGTCAGGGCGCAGTTCCCCGTGTCATGGTCACTGATAAGCTCGGCTCTATGCTTCGGTCAATCGGGAGATCGGTCTCACGATCTGTGACCCTCGCCAGCACAAAAGTTTGAACAATCGGGCCGAGAATTCTCATCAACCGATAAGAGGGCGAGAACAGGGCATGAAACGCTTCAAGTCAACGCGACGCTTACAGCGTTTCGCGTCCATTCACGACGCGATCAACAACATTCATCATTTCCCCCGCGACCGCTTCACCTCTACGATTCATCGCGAACTGCGCAAAGTCGCCAATACTATCTGGCGCGATATCGCTGGCCTGTAATCCGCGCAATCATTAGATCATAGATCAACACGCATCTGCACAGGTTAAGGGTACAGTACCGGCACAACCTCTACCAATATGGCGACCACGTCGGCGCGCAGTTGCTCCATCGCACCACACGTCACGTCTCACCGATCTAGGACGGCGCAGCTTTTTACGAGCGTTGCCTGAGTGCTATCGCCGAGATCGAGGGCGCGGAAAACCTGTTCCAGCAGACTGAAGATCGACGTTCCCGGTCGTATTGGGCGGCTCATCATTGCGCCGGCACGTCCTCAATACCTCGACCGTTACCCTCAAATGGATATCGATCTCGGCGTCACTGACCGCGCGGTGAATCTCTTAGAAGACGGTGTAGATTGTGTGCTGTGTGTTGGGCCTTTAAATGACTTGGGACCGATAGCGCGACCTATCGGCAAGCTGGCGCCGATCAATGTCGCAAGCCACGCCTATCTGAAACGCTATGGTGCTCCTCAAAGTCCCAGTGATCTCGGATCCCCCTGGGCCGTCAACTACGCTTTCCCCTCCAGTGGCCGGGTCGACGACTGGGAATGGATCGAGGATGGCAAGCAACGCACTCTGCCGGTGCGAGGCCGCGTCACCGTCAATAGCGCTGAAGCATATATCGCCTGTTGCCTGTCAGGACTCGGCTTGATCCAGATTCCTGCCTACGATGTCAGACGGCACCTGGAAGCGGAGGAACTGGTTGAGGTGATGTTAAACCATCGTACGGAGCCAATGCCCATAACGCTGCTTTACCCGCATCGTCAGCATCTCTCGCGGCGATTGCAGGTCTTCGCCGATTGGCTTGAAGCACTACTCAAGAGCGATGTTCTATGTTTTCCGAGAGTATCAAGCCTATTCCCTCATATACCAACCAATGCATCCCAATGTTGTCAGGCTGTGCTCCGCACGTGGCATTGCCGATTAAAGCTGGCTCCTTCTGACTTTGCAAAGGTCCGCTTTGTCGCTTTTAGGGATGGCTGGGAACAACTGAGGCGAAGGTCAGAAACTGTCATAGAGATTTTTCTGGCACCATAACGGTTATTTTTTCTGCGACCTTCGAAACCGGACGGACTGGTTCGACGCATAGTTGGTCGTGAAGATAGGGCTCTCTGACATCTAACTGGTCAACATCAGGCCCAGCTGTGCCCATATAAAATGGGGCGGCTGGGCATATCTGCGTCTAACAACAAAGTATTTCTAAAGCCTCTTGACAGTTTGACGGTTTCAATCAATCATTTAAATAAATAAAACAACGTTTCATTATTTGAAACGACTGGGGATGAAAAAATGGATGAGGCTTCCGGCAAAACCGGGAAGGCTGGTGCTGGCACCAGCACGCTCGATATGGCCTTGCGCGTATTGGAGTTCCTTTCGGGGCAAGATCAGCCGATGACGCTGGCGCAGATCGCGAAGGCGTTTTCTGCAAACAAGGCTACGGTTTATCGGCATCTCGTTACCCTGCAGCGCCATGATTTCGTGCGTCAGGACCCGGAAACCAGCCGTTATGAAGCGGGTATTAAGCTGCTGATGCTGGGCGAAGCGGTGCGCAACCGTTTTCAGGTGGCGACAGCAGCGCGCGACGAGCTTTCGGCTTTGCGCGAACGCACCGGCCAAGCGGTGACGATCTGCGGTCTGGTCGACAACAAGCTTGTTGTGCTGGACCTGCTGCACGGACGTACCGTGATTGAGTTCGGCACGCGGCCTGGCACGGAATTGTCCGTCCATGCCACGGCGCATGGCAAGGTCTGGCTGGCTTTTGGTGCAGCCTCCTTGATGGACCAGATCCTGGCTGCGCCTTTGCATGTGTGGACTCCGAAGACGATCACCGATCCGGCTCGGTTGCGGGCAGAAGCCGCAGAAGTTCACGCCAAGGGCTGGGCTATCGCTGCCGATGAACTTCTGACTGCGGTTAATGCGTTGGCAGCGCCCGTATTCAATCACCGTGGAGAAATCACCGGCTCCGTCGCCATTGTTGGCTCGACGCAATTCATCGGTGCTCCACCGGAAGATGCACAGGTCAGTGAGGTCCTAGCGACGGCGCGTCGGATCTCGGAACGTTTGGGATGGAGAGAACAATAATGACTTATTCGCTTGCAGTGGATATCGGCGGAACATTCACCGATATCGTGCTTCGTAACTCTGACGGTCGTCTGTCGGTCGACAAAACCCTGACTACGCATGAAGATCTGCTTAGCGGGTTCTTCGGTGGCGTCAACGCTGTATTGAAAAAAGCTGGCATTTCGTCCGATGCGATTGATGGTGTCATCGTGCATGCGACAACGGTGGTCACCAATGCGCTGATCGAGCGGAAGGGCCCGCCAACTGCGCTTGTCGTGACTGAGGGGTTCCGCGATGTATTGTCGATCCGTAACGAGCATCGTTACGACATGTATGATCCGCAGATTGAGTTTCCTGAGCCGCTGGTCGCACCGGAACTCACCTTCGGCATCAAGGAGCGCACGCTTGCCGATGGATCAATCGCCGAAATGCCCTCCGATGCAGAAATTGAGGCGCTTGCTTCCGAAATTCGCAAGAGCGGTGCGCAATCGGTTGCTATTTGTTTCCTCAACTCTTTCGTCAATGCAGCCAATGAAGCGCATGTGGCTGCACGTTTGTCGCGGTCGCTCAATGATGTGTTCATCTGCACCTCGTCCGATGTCGCTCCGCAGATCCGTGAATATCCCCGTGCATCAACGGCCGCCGTCAACGCTTACACCATGCCGATCTCGCAGCCCTATCTGCGTCGGCTAAGCGACCGGCTGCGGGATGAGGGATTTGGCAATACACCGCTGATCATGCTCAGCTCGGGCGGAGTTGTCGGCGCGGAGACTGCGGGGCGCAACCCAGTGCGCATGATCGAGAGCGGACCTGCCGCCGGCGCACTCGCTGCCTGCCATTACGCTGAGGTACTCGGTATCGACCGGCTTATGTCCTTCGACATGGGCGGTACGACGGCCAAGGCGTGTCTGATTGAAAACCGGACGCCGCTGGTGACTGGTCTGTTTGAAGTGGATCGTCGCTATCGCTTCAAGGAAGGCAGCGGTCTGCCGGTCACGGTGCCTTCAATTGACCTGATTGAAATCGGTGCCGGTGGTGGCAGCATTGCGCATGTCGATGAACTGGGCCTGCTGAAGGTCGGTCCGGAGAGTGCCGGGTCCAATCCGGGCCCCGCCTGCTACGGCCGGGGTGGAGCGAATGCGACCGTAACCGATGCCGATCTGATGCTCGGCCTCATCGATGCGGAGAATTTCCTCGGTGGAGAAATGCAGTTGGATCGCGTAGCCACCGAACGGGCGATGCAAAAGCTTGCCGACGGTCTGGGAACAACCCCCGTTCAGGCGTCGCGCGGCATCTATCGCGTGGTTACGGAAGCCATGGCTTCAGCCGCCAGAGCGCACGCAACTGATCGGGGCGTCGACTATCGCGGTTTACCGTTATTTGCCTTTGGCGGCGCTGGTCCGCTGCACGCCTGCGGCGTTGCTGAGCTTTTGCAAAGCGCGTCAGTGATTGTGCCCCCGCGCTCCAGTGTACTTTCCGCATTTGGAACGCTGGTGACGCCGTTGCGTCTTGATCTCGTTCGCAGTGATCTCGTGCGGCTCGATGCAATCGACTGGGACCGTACGGAAAAGCTCCTGGGCGAACTGGAAAAAGAGGGCCGCATGGCGCTCATGGAAGCCGGTTGCGCGGCCGCTGATGTTGAAATTCACGTCGGTGCAGATCTGCGTTACTTCGGACAACAGCACGAAGTCACCGTCACGTTCGATCAGGATCCGCGCGAGACACACGATACACAGTCTATTGAGGCACTGTTCTCGGAAGCCTATCGCACGCTCTATGGGGTCAATCCATCGCACGTTCCTGTAGAGGTCGTCAGCTGGCGCATTACCGTCAACGGTCCGGCGATCCACTTTCACGCCGCTGGTCAACCAGCCAGCGCAGCTGGCGAGCCGAAGGGTTTCCGCCCGGTCCATGCCTGGCAGGATGGTGAGATGGTGGCGGTTTACGAGCGCAGCGATCTTGCCGTTGGGCAGGTTGTTGATGGCCCGGTGATCATCGAGGAACGCGAAACAACGACAGCCATTCCGCCGCACTGGGTCGCAACCATTGATGCATTTGGATGCATCGTTGCGACCAGGAAAGCAGCACAGGCTTGAGGAATTGACGCTCTGGTCTCTGGCGACCTTGACGGGCAACGCCAGAGCCAGCGCAACGGTTGGGAGGAAGAACCGTGGACGGCATCGAACTTGAGATTCTCTGGTCAAATCTGATCGGAATTGTCACCGAACGCGCCAAGGCGCTGCAACGTATCGCATTCAGCCCTATCGTCCGTGAGGCTGGCGATCTGGCCTGCGCGTTGTTCGATCAGCGCGGGCGCATGGTGGCGCAAGCCAATACCGGCACACCGGGCCATATCAATTCGCTCGCTTTTGCGGGACAGCATCTTGTACGTGAATTCAGTGGTCGGTGCGAACCGGGCGATGTGCTCATCACGAACGATCCGTGGCTTTCAGCAGGGCATTTCTTCGATATCACGATCCTGACGCCGATCTTCAATGGTGAGCGCCTTATTGCCTATATCGGCTCGACCATCCATCACACCGATATCGGGGGCTATGGCATCGGCGCTGGCGCCCGTGACGTGCATGAAGAAGGGCTGTGGATTCCACCGCTCAAGTTCTACGAGCGTGGCGTGATGAATCCTGTCTTGCAGGCTATGATCCGTCGTAATGTTCGCACGCCTGATGCGGTGTTTGGCGATCTGGCCGCACAGGTTTCAAGTGGTCAGGCTGCCGCCGAGCATCTGATCGCACTGTGCGAGCGTCAGGGCGTCGATGATATCGAGATGTTGTCGGATGAAATCATCGCTCGTTCCGAAGAAGCCACCCGCGCGGCTATCCGCAAGTTAAAGGGGGGCACTTATCACGGCGAATCCCAGTTTGATGTTCCCGGTGGCGAGGTTATCACGCTAAAAACTGCCGTGACCGTTGATCCGGATGCAGGCAGCATCATTGTCGATTTCGACGGTAGTTCGATGCAGACGGCGACGGGTATTAATGTGGTGTTGAACTATACCCACGCCTACTCGACTTTCGCCATCCGCAGCTGCCTCAATCCCGAACTTCCGAATAATTCCGGTTCACTGGCGCCGATTGAAATCCGCGCCCCGGAAGGTTCCATCGTGAATTGCAGCTATCCGGCTCCCGTCAATGCGCGCCACGTTGTTGGTATGTATGTGCCGATGCCGATTTTGAAGGCGCTCTATCAGGTCATTCCAACCCAGGTACTCGCCGAAGGATCGGGCGCCGTTTGGACGATCCAGATCCAGGGTCGCAACGATGCAGGGCAGGCGTTTACCTCGTCGATGTTCAATTATTCCGGCGGGATGGGGGCACGCGCCGAAAAGCACGGACCCAGTGCCACATGCTATCCGACCGGCGTCGCCGCCGTTCCGATAGAAATTCTCGAAGCAGCAATGCCGATCGTCTTCGACCGCAAAGAACTGCGCCGGGGTTCGGGAGGAGCAGGACGTATGCGCGGTGGCGATGGCCAGACCATCGGATTCCACATGCGCACCGATGTGCCATGGCTTCTGAATGCTGTGCCGAGCCGGCTCGACAAGGGACCGGAAGGGCTTGGTGGCGGGTCCGACGGCGCTGCGGGACGGTTCCTCGTCAATGGCAAGTCGGTCAGCGAAGCAAAGAAACTCACCATGCAGCCTAATGACAGGGTGGTACTGGAAACGCCAGGTGGCGGAGGGTTCGGCAAGCCTGCCTGACGGTTAAGAGAGTGAAATAACAGACGAACTTATGGGAGGAGTTCATGTCTTACATATCCAAGAAAATGGCCGTCGCAGCGGTTGTCTTCAGCGCATTCGCTGCAAGTCCTGCCGCATCGGAAGAGGTATACAAGATCGGCATTTCGGCGGGTCTGACGGGTTATGCTGCAACTGTTGATCGTGCTTGGCGCGACGGCGTTGAGACAGCGGTTGAAACGGTCAACGCTAAGGGCGGCGTATTGGGGCACAAGCTCGAAGTCGTGGTTGAAGACAACCGCTCGCAACCACAGGATGCCGTTACCGTCTACCGCAAGATGATGAGTTCGGATGGGGCGAACATCTTCATCAGCGGTTGCGTTTCAGCAGGTAATGCTGCGGCTGCGAGCATGACGGCGCGTAGCGAAATACCGATGATCCTCTGCTCCATCTTGCCGAAGCAGCCGAAGGAGATCGAGTGGGCGTTCACCACCTTGCCGCCTGCCGGTTTCGAAGTCGAAAAACGTCTGGAATATCTGCGCGACAAGACAGATATCCGCAAGATTGGTGTTCTGCATGATCCGACGCCCTATGCATTGTTGCAGAAGACCGTCGCTGAAAAGGCGGCTGCTAAATACGGCATCGAAGTTGTGGGTGTCGAAGCCTACAAGCAGGATGACGCCGATCTCAGTGTGCAGTTGAACAAGATGCAGGCGGCAGGTGCTGGTGCAATCATCAAGATTGGCCTCGGCGGTACCACACTGACGGCAGCCAAGAACCTGAAGCAGCTTGGTTCGAACATGCTGCTTTTGACCAGTCTGGAAGATCTGGCCGTCTTCAAGCCAGTCGCGGAGGTTCTGGGTGACAGGTTCTTCTTCGTTGCATCGCCGTCTCAGGTATTCGAAGCCTACCCGGACGGTCCGCTCAAGCAGGCTATCGGCACCTTCCTTGATCCGTGGCGCAAGAAATTCGCTGATCGCGATCCGAACTGGGCGTCGCGTGGCTGGGACGGTGTGATGCTCACGGTGGCAGCAATCGAAAAGGGTAAGTCCTTCGAAGGTCCATCGGTACGCCAGAACCTGGAGCAGATCACCAATTTCCAAGGCACAACAGGCACCTATAATTTCGCGGCTGACAATCATCAGGGCATTGCCGTCAATCCCTTTGTGATTGCCCAGATCATCGATGGCAAGGTGAGGATCGCGCAATGACGTCTGAGCTGCCGCACTGTGCAACGCCGGTGCTCGAAACCCGCGGACTGAAAGCGCATTATGGACATGTTCAGGCGCTTAAGTCAGCCGATCTTTCCGTTGGGAGTGGCGAGCTGATCGCTGTCCTCGGGCCGAACGGTGCGGGTAAATCGACCCTGTTGCGGGCAATCATGGGTCTCACCCCCAATGAGGGGGTGGTCCGGTTCATGGGTACCTCGCTTGGGCGGCGTGACCCTGTGGGTGCGGCGGCTAAAGGCGTTGTCCTGGTGCCGGAGGGGCGCGGTATTTTCGGTCCAATGACGGTACTCGAAAACCTTGAACTTGGCGCCTATCGGGTGCGCGACAAAGCCGAGTTGCAGCGTCGCTATACGCGTGTCTTCGATCTATTTCCAAGGATCAAGGAGCGGCTTTCGCAGGTCGCTGGCTCCATGTCCGGCGGCGAGCAACAGATGGTTGCTGTCGGTCGCGCCATGATGGCCGATCCCAAGGTGCTGCTTCTCGATGAACCGTCGCTTGGGCTTGCACCGCGTGTAACCGGGGAGATTCTTGAAACTCTCGGCCGATTGGCCGCGGAGGGCTTGCCGATCATCCTCGTTGAGCAGAAAGCGCCGCTGGCGCTGAAACTCGCCTGCCGTGCTTATCTTCTTTCGCTTGGGCGCATCGTCGCCACACTTGATCCTCGCGAGGTAAAATCTCATGACGAACTCGCACAATATTATTTCGCGTGATCCTTCAATGACGGGCGGCGGTAGCGGCCTTCTCGGAAACTGGTTGACAGCATCCGCCGGTATCTGGGTGCTGTCGGCAGCTATTGTCGGCTATGCTGTGATTTTCGGCGGCTATCTTTCCACTATCGTCGCTTTCGGACTGATCTATGCGATCTTTGTATCCGGTCTCAATGTCTTTATGGGGCTGACGGCTCAGGTCTCCTTTGGTCAAAGCGCTTTTGCAGCCATCGGCGGCTACAGCTCGGCTGTGTTGACCACAACCTATGAATGGGCGCCATTGCCAGCCATGATGTTTGGGCTCGTCGCTGCTATGGTGGCGGCTTGTATCATTGGTCTTCCAACACTTCGTCTCAAGGGCCATTATCTCGCGATGGCAACGCTGGCGATCGGCTTGATCGTCTACGAAATCGCTGTCGAATGGGAATCCGTAACGCAAGGTTATCTCGGGATTTCGGGCATTCCACCGCTTGGCATTGGATCGTTTGAGGCTGCGAGCGACAGACAAATTCTGCTGACCCTTTCAATGCTGACAATTCTCGTCGCTTTCGCCATGTCCCGCATTCGCAAATCGCGTGTGGGGCGAGCATTTGCAGCCGTCGCGGGCAGCGAAGAGGCTACAAGCGCGCTTGGTATTAATGTGGCGCGGTACAAATTGCTTTCTTTCCTGCTATCTGCAGCTCTGGCTTCGATTGCGGGTTCGCTTTTCGTCCATGTGGTTGGCTTTGTCAGCCCTGAGGTGTTCGGCCTCCATATGGTCGTGCTCGCTTTCACGATGATCTATATCGGCGGGTTGGGCACTGTTGCTGGGCCGATTATCGGAGCGCTTATCGTCAGCCTTTTGCCGGAAATATTCCGCGGCTTGAGTGAAAGTCAGGACCTGGCCTACGGCGTCACGCTGATTATCATTCTCATCTACGCGCCCAAGGGGCTGGTTGGGTTGGCTAAGTCTCTTGATGCGCGCAAGGCGCCGTCAAAAACCTCGGGGAGGGCGCAATGAACGCTATCCTGCAAGTGCGTGGCGCCACGCGCCGGTTCGGTGGGCTGACGGCTGTCGATAATGTTTCATTTGATGTTCCGGAACGGGGTGTCACGGCTGTCATTGGGCCCAATGGCGCCGGCAAGACGACGCTCTTCAATCTCATCGCTGGCAGCATGCCGCCAAGTGAGGGCGAGATCATTTTGTTGGGGTCGAATGTGACCAACTTGCGGACGGAAACGAGAGCAGGGTTGGGGTTGGTACGCACGTTCCAGCTCGTCAAACTGTTCCAGGATCTGACCGCGCTGGAAAACGTCAAGGTCGGTTTCCACTTGCGAACGAAAGGCGGCCTGTTCGCCGCATTGTTACGCCCCGGCTGGCAACGACAATCCGAACGCGAGGTGGAGGAGAAGGCGAAGGCGCTTCTCGATCTTGTGGGACTGTCGTCTGTCGCCGACAGCCCCGCCGCAACCTTGCCCTATGGTCAGCAGCGTCTTCTCGAAATTGCCCGTGCCATGGCGGCTCGTCCGCGTGTGCTGCTGCTGGATGAACCGGCGGCTGGTCTCAACGCCGAAGAAAGCGAGCGTCTGGCCGAAACCGTGCGTATGATTGCCGCCGACGGGATCGCGGTGCTGCTCATCGAACATGACATGAAGCTGGTCATGGATATAGCCGACGAAGTAGTTGTGCTCGACTATGGCCGCAAGATCGCCCAAGGCACGCCGGAAGCGGTGCGCCAAGACCCGGCCGTCATCGCGGCATATCTGGGTTAGGAGCTTATGATGGATGTGCTTTTTCAAAGTCTGATCAGCGGCGTCAGCATTGGCTGCGTTTATGGTCTGATCGGCATTGGTTTCTGTGTCATCTATAATGCAAGTGGCATTGTCAATTTCGCGCAGGGCGCATTTGTGATGCTGGGCGGCATGGTCACCTATATCTTCCTCGAACAGTATCATCTGCCGTATTTTCTGGCAGCTGTGTTGGCGATAGCGGTGGTGGCCGTCGTTGGAGCACTTCTGGAGCGACTGGTGGTGCGCCCTCTCTGGAAGCGCAGCGCTGCCATGTTCGTGATGATCCTCGCGACGCTTGCTGCACAGATCGTGATTGAGCGGCTGACTTTTTTGGTGGTCGACGACCAGCCAAAGACCTTGCCGGTATTTCTTGATCTGCCCCCGATCATGATCGGCGGGGTAGCGATTAATTATCAGTCATTGTGGATCATGGCTGGCTCTTTACTCATCGT
The DNA here is from genome assembly GCF_052045675.1 of Brucella sp. 22210. NCBI lineage: Bacteria > Pseudomonadati > Pseudomonadota > Alphaproteobacteria > Hyphomicrobiales > Brucellaceae > Brucella > Brucella sp. 22210. The sequence goes on along the minus strand of NZ_JBQEPD010000004.1, from coordinate 294,716 downwards.
TGCGGCGCTTGGCCTGTTCTTCAAACGCACCCGGTTTGGCAAAGCGATGCGCGCCTGCTCTATCAATGCCGAAGCGGCAGCGCTTCAAGGGATCCCGGTATCGGCAATGCTGACCGGTGCTTTCGTGCTCAGCGCAGTGCTGGGTGCCCTCGCTGGAATTCTGGTTACTCCGACGCAGTATACAGCGTTCAACATGGGCGTGCCGTTTGCGATATCCGGGTTCATCGCTGCAATCATCGGCGGTTTCGGCCGCCCGTTTGGGGCGTTCCTCGGCGGTATCATGCTTGGTCTCGTTCAGGCTCTTGCCATCCTGTCGCTGGGCGCTGGTTTCAAGAATGTTGCGGCACTGTCGATCCTGCTGCTCTTTCTGTTCATTCGGCCTTCCGGCCTTTTGGGCAGCGCCCGCTGAACTCAAATATGCGAGACATTTCGATGAACATTCATAAAGTTGACTGGAACAGCATTCCCTGGACGCCCGTGCGCGACGGTGTCGAGCGCAAGGCCTTCTCAGGTGAGGGCGCCACGCTCGCGCTCCACCGGCTGAAACCGGGCCACGAGCCGAAGCCGCATTCGCACGAGAATGAGCAGATCGCCTATATTCTCGCCGGAACCATCCGTTTCACGGTGGGTTCGGAAGAACATATCGTCGGTCCCGGCGGCCTGCTGGTCATTCCACCAAATGTGGTTCACTGGGGGGAGGTCATTGGTGATGAAGATGTGCTCAATCTCGATGTGTTCACACCGCGTCGCCCTGAATATGCCTGAGATGCAAAGGCCAGAAAAGGAAGGGAGAAAGCAGCGATGAACATGGCATCGTGGCTTGCCCGAAATGGACGGGCAAATCCGGCATTGCCAGCTGTGGGTTACGGCCGTCGCGTGGTGGCTACCTATGGTGAGCTGGCTGAACGATCAGCCCGTCTGGCAGGCGGATTGGCGCAGCGCTTTGGTCTGCAACCCGGAGACCGCGTTGTAATCGCAGCCAAGAACGAGGCCGACTATGTCACCGCGCTTTACGCGACATGGTGGGCGGGGGCTGTCGCGGTTCCCGTCAATGCCAAACTTCACGCGCAGGAGATTGCTTTTGCGATTGATGACTCCGGTGCCACCGTCGTGCTCGCATCGAGAGATATTGCTGAGGCAATAGCTGTCGTTGCACCGCAGCGAATGCGTTATCTGGTTGCGCTTGGCGGGCAAGACTGGCGCAATCTTCTGCAATCGGATCCGCTGGCGCTTGCGTCACAAAACGACGACGATATGGCCTGGCTGTTTTATACCAGTGGCACGACGGGCAAGCCCAAAGGAGCCTGTCTTTCCCATGCCAATCTGGCTGCCATGTCTTATGCCTATCTGGGGGAGGTCGATCCGACCGTGGTTGGGGACACAACGTTGCATGCTGCACCTATGAGCCATGGAGCAGGTCTCTACATGATGGCGCATATATTGCGCGGTGGTGTCAATGTCGTTCCGGAATCCGGTGGCTTCGATGCGCAGGAAGTTTTCGAATTGGCTGCACACTGGCAGCGGATGTCGCTCTTCGCGGCCCCCACAATGGTCAAGCGCATGGTTGCCGAAGCGGATAAGGCCGATCCGGCGGCTTTTCGCACCATTATTTATGGCGGCGGGCCGATGTATGTCGAGGACGCTATTGCTGCGCTGGACGCGTTTGGGCCGCGCCTTGCCCAGATTTACGGTCAGGGCGAAACTCCGATGACCATTACCGTGCTCGATCGCAAGACGATAGCCGATCGCACGCGCGCAAACTGGCGGGCAGTACTGGGCAGTGTCGGCGCACCGTTTGGCATGGTCGATGTCATGGTTTGCGACGATGAAGGCAAGGCACTGCCTGCGGGCATGTCGGGTGAAATTCTGGTGCGCGGTCCCACAGTCATGAGCGGATACTGGCAAAATGAGACTGCGAGCGCTGCAACATTGAAAGAGGGCTGGTTGCATACCGGTGATATCGGTGCCTTTGGTGAAGATGGGTATCTGACACTGAAGGATCGTTCGAAGGACGTCATCATTTCGGGCGGCAGCAACATCTATCCGCGCGAGATTGAGGAAGTGCTGCTGGTGCATCCAGATGTCACTGAAGTGTCGGTCATCGGTCGACCCGATCCCGAATGGGGCGAAGTCGTTGTTGCTTATGTGGTCGGCAAAGCAGCGGCCGTCGAACTCGACAATTTGTGTCTGGATCGGATCGCAAGGTTCAAACGTCCGAAGGATTATATCTTCATCGACGCTTTGCCCAAGAACAACTATGGCAAAATCGTCAAGACGATACTGCGCGATATGGATGTACAACGCCGCGCTTCGTGACAGGTGCGCCATCAGGAGTTGAGAATGAGCAATCCTCTCATTGTAGGCTGGTCTCACACGCCGTTCGGTAAGCACGAGGGCAAGGACGCGGAAGCGTTGATCGCGGATGTTGCAGGTGCGGCCATTGCGGATGCGGGTCTTGAGCCTGGTGACATTGATGCCGTCTTCATTGGCATGTTCAATAATGGTATGGCAAAGCAGGACTTTCCGGCCAGTCTGGTTCTGCAATCGCTTCCCGAGCTACGTTACAAGCCGATGGCGCGGTGTGAAAATGCCTGCGCATCTGGGAGTGCGGCAATTCACGCCGGACGCAATTTCATCCGCAGCGGCGATGGCCGAACAGTGCTGGTTATTGGTGCCGAGAAAATGACTGGCGGTACCACAGCGAGTGTTGGCGACGCTTTGCTTGGCGCGAGTTATCGCAGGGAAGAAAACGAGATAAAGGCTGGCTTTGCAGGCGTATTTGCTCGGATCGCCGAGGCTTATTTCCAGCGCTACGGTGACCAGTCCGATGCGTTGGCGCAGATTGCGGCCAAGAACCATCGCAACGGTGTCGATAATGTCTATGCGCAGATGCGTAAGGATCTGGGCTATGAGTTCTGTCGAACAGTCAGCGACAAGAACCCGCTCGTCGTGGGTCCGCTGCGTCGAACGGATTGTTCGCCCATTTCTGATGGGGCAGCGGCGCTCGTCCTGACAAGCGATGATAATGCAGGCAGTTTTACACGCGCTGTGCGGTTCCGCTCAGCGGTGCATGTCAGTGATTTCATGCCGCTTTCCAAACGAGAAATTCACCGTCTGGAAGGGGCGGAGCAAGCCTGGGCTGGCGCGTTTGAAAATGCTGGTGTCAGCATTGATGATCGTTCCTTCGTCGAAGTGCATGACTGTTTCACCATTGCCGAGTTGTTAGCCTACGAGGCTATGGGACTTGCCGCGCCGGGAGAGGGGGCACGCACCGCTCTAGAAGGCTGGACAACGGCGGACGGGCGTCTGCCGGTCAACCGTTCGGGGGGCCTGAAGGCCAAGGGCCATCCCGTGGGCGCGACTGGCGTTTCCATGCATGTCATGTCGGCCATGCAGCTAGTGGGTGAAGCAGGAGCTTTGCAGTTGCCGCGTGTCGATCTTGCAGGCGTTTTCAATATGGGTGGGAGTGGCGTCGCCAACTACGTGTCTATTTTGGAGGCAGTCAACTCTTGAACTCCATGGCATTTTCGAGGCCGTTTATCAGTCTAGAAGATTTACCGCAGGACAGGCTTATTCTTGGCGAGACTTCCTCAATGGTAAACTCACAACGTTATGGATTTCTCCCCAACTTTCAGCACAAATGCACCCAGAGAATAATGCGCTTCAGATCGCAGCAAATTTGATTCTGTCAAACTCTTGGAAATAGACAGGTTTTCAGACTGGCAATCACATTCCGTTTGTGCACCACGGTTAGACTGCTATGGCGGCGCGGTTTGACGATGTTTTGCTCCGTTCTTCGATCTAGGGCCGCTTCTTATGAAGAAGCTCTGGCCTATTTGATGCCTTGAAGTCTATATGGCTCGACCTCCCAACAGTAGTTCAATGCTACTCTTCAACCCATCGGCGCTCGGATGCAGTGAGGTGTGCATGCATAGCGACTTGCGCCGCAAAAGGGTCTTTCGCCCGTAACGCAATTAAGATGGCGTGATGTTCTTCAACCGCTGATCGCCACGTATTCGGACTCTCCGTACGCCGTTGCATCCGTTCGGAGATCGGGCTGTGTCTTTCATCGAAAAGCGTGATCACCATATTGGTCAGAACGCTGTTTCCCACCACTGATGCGAGGCCAATATGAAATTGTCTATCGTGTTCGACAGGCTTTCGATTGGCTTCGATTTCTCGCGTCATTGCTTCAAGAACGCTTTCCAATTCTGTTAAGGCTTGCTCGCTGATTTGTGCCGCGCATTGCGCGATCAAACCACATTCGATCAAAACTCGGGCCTGCATTAATTCAACAGGGCTTTCTCCCAATGACTGATCGTTCACATCTGTTTCGGCGGGAGTCCGCACATAGATGCCGGATCCAGATCGAATTTCAATGACGCCTTCAATTTCGAGCGCGATTAGCGCCTCGCGAAGCGATGGACGGGAAATACCCAGTTGCTGCGCAAGATCACGCTCAGCCGGCAGCCTCGATCCGGCTACCACTGAACTTGCATCGATGAATTCGCGGATTTGATCCGCTATCTGCTGGTAGACACGTCTGGTTTCAATCATTTGGTAAGACCAAAATTGCTGAGAGTGATCATTTTCGATGTCTTTTCTTCCATTCTAACACAGTTCTTAATAAATTTCGAGAAAGCGGCTTGACCAAATTTCTATTTTACCCCATCAAGTGGCAACTTTTGTCAGAGCTTTAGGAGGAGGAGCGCGATGAGAGGTCTTTCTGCAAAGAAGTCATCTGAAACAGCTCCTGCGCTGTTGAAGCTCGACAACGTATCGAAAGAATTTCCAGGAGTGAAAGCTCTTTCGGGCGTTAGTTTCGATCTGCGCGCCGGTGAGGTTCATGCTGTCTGCGGAGAAAATGGCGCCGGCAAATCGACGCTGATGAAAATCATCAGCGGTGTATACCAGCCAAATTCAGGTTCGATCACCTATAAGGGTGCGCCCGTTCGGTTCGCTTCGACGCTGGAGTCGGAAGCGGCTGGCATCGCCATCATCCACCAGGAACTTAACCTTGTGCCACATCTGAGCGTTGCAGAGAACATCTATCTCGCGCGGGAACCTCGGCGGGGCTTTCTGGTCGATCGAAAGAAGTTGATCGCAGATGCCAAGCGTTGCTTGGATCGGCTCGGAGTTCGTATCAATCCAAATGTGCAGGTGCGAACGCTTTCGGTCGCCCAATGTCAGATGGTGGAAATCGCGAAGGCACTTTCCCTGAACGCAAATGTGCTGATTATGGACGAGCCGACCTCGTCTCTGACAGAACAGGAGGCGCAGCTTCTCTTCAAGGTGATCCGTGACCTGAAAAGACAGGGCACCGGCATTATTTATATCTCGCACCGGCTGGATGAGATGCAGGAAATTGTTGATCGCGTTACGGTTTTGCGCGATGGACGATATGTCTCGACCGATGATTTTGCTGACCTCACTGTCGATGAGATCGTTGCGCGAATGGTTGGGCGCTCATTGGAAGACAAGTTTCCCGAGCCGACCCGTCAGCCTGCTGACGATGTCATTTTTTCGGTGAGAGGCCTGACAAGACGCGATGTCTTCGAAAACATAAGCTTTGATATTCGTCGTGGTGAAATTCTCGGCTTTGCCGGCCTGATGGGCGCGGGACGAACGGAAGTAGCGCGGGCAATTTTCGGTGCTGATCCGCTTGATGCGGGCACGATTATGCTCGACGGCAGAGAACTGAAGGTATCAGATCCACGTAGCGGGATCGATGCAGGCATCGCTTACCTGTCTGAAGATCGCAAGGCTCAAGGTCTGGCCATCGCGATGCCCGTCGATGCCAATCTGGTAATGGCGCGCATGCAGGCGGTCAGTAACAGTCTCGGCGTCATCGACCGAAAGCAGCAACGGGACGCGAGCCAGCATTATGTTGATCTCCTGAACATCAAGACGCCGAGTCTCGATCAGCCGGTTCGCCTTCTGTCTGGTGGCAATCAGCAGAAGATTATCATTGGCAAATGGCTGTTTCGTGAGCCGCGGGTCATGTTTTTCGACGAGCCGACTCGTGGCATCGACGTTGGAGCGAAATTCGCAATCTATCAGATCATGGACGAGCTTGCGGCGCGTGGTATCGCGGTCGTTTTGATCAGTTCTGAATTGCCGGAAGTACTTGGGATGTCTGATCGCATCGCGGTCTTTCATGGCGGGCGCATCGCTGCGACGCTCACGACGCGAGAAACCAATCAGGAAGAGATCATGCATTACGCGTCCGGCAGTGGTCGGCGCGGCGAATAAGGATAATCAGCATGGTGGACCTAATCAGCGACAAACCGGAAGAGCAGCCACAAGTCCCGGCAGGGAAAGGACGGCGTCTCAGTGAACGGCAAAAGGATATTATTCAGAAGTTTGCTGCACTCGGCAGTCTTGTCGTGCTGGCTGCGATCTTTTCCGCAACGAGCAGCGCTTTCTTTACTGTCGGCAATGGGATGACAATTGCGCTTCAGGTTACTTCGATTGCATTGCTTGGCATCGGTGCGACCTATGTGATCATCACCGGTGGTATTGATCTGTCTGTTGGTTCGGTACTTGCGCTTGCCGGCGTTGTCGCCGCGCTGGCTGTCAAGGAATTACAGCTGCCCATTTGGATATCAATGCTGCTCGGCATTCTGACAGGATCGCTTTGTGGACTTATCAACGGGCTCGTTGTCATAAAGTTGAAGTTACCTCCCTTTATCGCCACGCTCGGCATGATGCTGATTGCCCGTGGTGTTGCGTTGCAGATAACCGGCGCCCGCGCAGTGTCAGGATTGGGAGAAAGCTTCGGTGTTTTGGGTAATGGTTCGCTCTTCCGGTTCGAATCTATCGATGAACAGGGATTTCCGGTCGTTACCTTTCCGGGCATCCCCTATCCCGTTGTCCTGATGATACTAATTGCGGTTATTGCTGCATACGTTCTCAATCGGACTGTGTTCGGCCGACATATCTATGCCATTGGCTCCAACGCTGTTGCCGCGCGTCTGTCGGGCGTCAACGTCTCGCGGATAACCGTCTATACCTATCTGATTTCAGGCACGCTCGCAGGATTGACCGGCTGTGTGTTGATGTCGCGATTGGTTACGGCACAGCCGAATGAGGGCGTCATGTATGAACTTGATGCCATCGCCAGTGCGGTTATCGGCGGGACATCATTAATCGGCGGGGTAGGTACGATCTCCGGAACCTTCATTGGTGCGTTCGTCATCGGCATTTTGCGCAACGGTTTGAACATGAATGGCGTTTCCGCCTTCACTCAGCAAATCATCATCGGCCTTGTCATTCTGGTCACCGTTTGGATCGACCAATTGCGCAATCGCCGCTGAAGAGGAGGACGGGAAGGGTAGGGCCTTCCCCCGTTTCGAGCTCCGGTCGGGTTCGGTTAGTTGGAGGAAAAAATGGGTAAATTCAAAACTGCGCTTCTCGCTTCGGTTATGGTCTTTGGCGGATTGTCCACTGCTTCGGCTGGTGAAATTGCTGTTATCGTCAAGACGGTCAATTCGACCTTCTGGCAGAACGTTCAGAAGGGTGCTGATGCTGCCATTGCCAACGCAAAGGGTGAGCACACGATGACTTTCCAGGGACCTGCATCGGAGTCGGCTATCGCCGATCAGGTCAATATGGTCGAAAATGCAGTCAACCGTAAAGTCGACGCCATACTCCTTGCACCTTCCGATCCTGATGCGCTCGTGCCAGCTGTGAAAAAGGCTTGGGAAGCGCGCATCCCGGTTGTCATCATCGACAGCCAACTCGCCGACGGTGCCGAGAAATATTATCAGTCCTTCCTGTCAACGGACAATAAAAAGGCTGGCGAGCTCGCTGCTAAAGCTCTGATCGACAAGGTCGGAACCACCGGCAAAATTGCGGTTATGTCTTATGTTGCTGGAGCTGGGTCCGAAATCGGTCGCGTGGGCGGCTTTACCGACTACATTAAGGCCAATTCGAAACTGGAAATCGTCGGTCCGTATTATTCACAGTCGCAGATGGCCACTGCGCTTAACCAGACGACCGATGTTCTTGCTGCCAACAGTGACTTGAAGGGTATTTTTGGAGCGAATGAGCCGACCGCAATCGGCATGGGCCGGGCGATCAAGCAGGCAGGCAAGGCGGGTAAGGTTACCGCAATCGGTTTCGACGGGAACCAGGATCTGCAGGAATTCGTCAAGGACGGCACACTCTCTGCAACTGTTGTTCAGGGCTCATACCAGATGGGCGATATAGGCGTTGCGACGCTGCTGAAGCTGCTCAAGAAGGAAAAGGTCGAAAAGACAATCGATACTGGTGTCGTTGTTGTCACAAAGGACAATGTCGACAAGCCGGAAGCGAAGAACGTTCTTTACTAAGTTAAGGCTGGCGCGCGGAACATATCCGCGCGCTCTTTTCTGTTGGATTGGGAATCGGCTCATCATGAAGGTTTCAGACAAACGCAAGTTGCGCAATCGTGACGTCTCGTTCACGCTAATGGGTCTCGGCTGTGCACAGATGGGTAATCTCTATCGAGTGACGAGTTATCAGGAATCTCTGAGTGCTTTCGATGCGGCTTGGGATGCTGGTATCCGTTATTTCGATACAGCGCCATTTTATGGCTATACGCGTTCAGAGCGTCGCCTCGGCACCATGGTCACGGAGTACAAGCGCGACGAGTATGTGATCAGCACGAAAGTTGGGCGTATCATGGTGCCGGACGAAACGGTCGGGCCAGAAGAAGACGCTTATGTGGAGCCGCTGCCATTCCGACCGACTTATGATTACAGTTACGACGCGATCATGCGTTCCTTGGAAGCAAGCCGCCAGCGCATTGGAGTGTTTGCTCCTGACGTTCTGTATATTCATGACATTGGTCGCGCCACCCACGGCGATCGTCATCAACACTATTGGGACCAGCTGACCAAGGGTGGCGGGTTCAAGGCGCTTGGAGAACTGCGTTCTGCAGGTTTGGTAAAGGCCGTCGGTTTAGGGGTCAACGAATGGCAGGTCGTATCCGACGCGATGCAGGAATTTGACATCGACGTCTCCATGCTCGCTGGCCGCTATACCTTGCTTGAGCAGGAAAGCCTTGATCTTCTCGACCGTTGCCACCGCGCAGGCGTTGGTATCGTCGTGGCGGGCGCATTCAACTCCGGTCTTCTGGCAGGCAATCGAAAGTTCAACTACGCTGAAGCGCCGGGTGATCTCCTTGGCCGTGTCGATGAGATCCAAGCGGCATGCGAATCCGAAGGGATTACCATGCAAGCGGCTGCGCTGGCCTTTCCTACGCTGCATCCGGCTGTGGTCACGGTCGTTTCGGGTGCTCGCAATGGCGAGCAGATGAAGGCAAATGTCGATTGGTTCGAGCAGGAAATTCCAGCTTCCTTCTGGGTACGCCTGAAGGATAAGGGCGTGATTTCGGCCGACACGCCAACCGGTTGATCTGATGTAACAATATTGAAGGCAATGCTGGCCCAGGAGAGCTGACTACAACTCTCCTGGGCTTTAATTTTCACATAGGTTTTGTCCGAATTTCTGGGTTTTTATCTAAGAATAGCTCGAACCCGTTTGATGACTTCATCACGCTCTTGAAGCGAGGCGGTGAAAACTAGGAGGCGTGCCAATTATTCTCTTATAAGCACGGCTGAACGACGCTTCGGAATCATAACCAAGTTTGTTGGCAATGGAGGCGACGCGCTGGCCTTCACGTAACCACTGATGGGCCTGCTGCATACGCGTGCGTGCCACATAACGGGCAGGGGTTTCCCCTACGATATCAAGAAATCGCTGGGCAAAACTCGACCGTGACGCGCCCATAATGCTTGCCAGTTCTTCGACAGACCAATGGCGCGCGGGGTCAAGATGAACTGCCGCAAGTACCCGACCCACTTCATGATTGCGCAACGCAGCAAGCCAGCCTGTTGCCTCACCGCATCCATGCTCGACCCAACTGCGTATCATCGTTGCGGTCAGGACATCGGCCAGCCGTGCCATGATCCCACAGGCTCCAACGCGGTTCATTTCGGCTTCCCGCGACATGCTTTCAAGCAGAGACGGAATGGAAGGTTCCTTGATTGCAAAGTCGTTTGCTCGGATAAAGCCCGGCATCAGTTGAAGAAGGGGATGGAATCTGTCCAAATTGAATTTCATCACGGCAAAGAAAAGCAGATTCCGAGCGTCAGCGTTGGGGCATTCGACATTGACGATGCCGTCTACGCTCTTACTTGGAAAGTCGCTGATGGGTACGGGTGTGATGCCGGGTGTACTGGCAATCACGTGTCCATCTCCGCGCGGGAGCAGGACAGCATCGCCAGGCTTCAACTCATGCCAATCTCCATCCGGCGATTGAATCCAGGCTGAACCTGATGCCAGAAAGTGAAACCGCGCCGGCTCACCGGATGGGAACAGAGTTGCCCATGGAGCACATGGCTGGCAGCGGCCATATTCAACGCCGTCAAGTCTTATGCCGCGCAGAATCTCCGTAAGTGGATCGATCATTGTGGTCTCGGCAGATTTGGACGAATTGTCATGTTATTCGGATTTACTATCATAGAAACAACGAGGCGTCACTCCTATTTTCTGGCTAACTTAGGAAATGGAGTTCGCCATGGACATGAAGATAAACACGCGAAATGAATCCCGGGATGGGATAGAGGGGGCGGTGTGGCCTGCTATAATTTCGCTCTCTCTTGGCGTTTTCGGGCTCGTAACCGCTGAGTTTCTGCCGGTTAGTCTGCTCACGCCGATTTCAGCCGACCTTGGTGTGAGTGTGGGCGCCGCCGGGCAATCAATGACAATGACCGCAATCGTCGCCGCATTCGCTGGACCGGGCATCGTTATTGGAACGAGGCGCTTCGACCGGCGCTACGTTCTTTTAAGTCTCACTTTCGCACTCATCCTGTCCAGTCTCTTGTCGGCTTTTGCAAACAGTTTGACTGCCCTTTACGCGGCCAGAATTCTTCTGGGCGTAGGGTTGGGCGGCTTCTGGGCAATGTCCGTTGCATTGGCGATGAGGCTTGCGCCCAGTAAGATTCTACCGAGAGCCATGGCTGTTATCATGACAGGAGTGTCGGTGGCCACGGTGTGCGCAGCGCCTTTGGGGGCTTGGATCGGGGCGACGTTCGGATGGCGCTATGCCTTTTTTGTTGCAGCGGCTATTGGAGCGGTAACGTTCATCGTACAGCTTTTGACAGTGCCATCGCTGCCTTCTTCTGGCGATGCCAGCATTCGTACACTCGTGGCGGTGTTACGCCGTCCTGTTATTCGGGTCGGCCTGACCACTCTTCTTTTTGTCGTTGCCGCTCATTTTGCCAGCTTTACATATATCCGGCCATTTCTGGAGAATGTCCCGCAGTTCGGTATCGACTCGATTTCGGGAATATTGCTTGCATTTGGCATCGGTGGTTTCTTTGGGAACTTGCTGGGCGGATTTATGTCTGAACGAAGCACCCGAATGTCTTTGGCGATCGCGGCGGCTGGCTTGTCACTGGCAACGATTGTGCTTTTTGTTTTCGGCTCTGTGCCCATTGTGGCCATCGTGGCAACAGTGATCTGGGGGGTAGCGTTTGGAGCGGTGCCGGTAAGCGCACAAAGTTTCACAACACGCGCTGCGGGAGACGAAGCGGAGAGCGCGGGTGCATTGATGCTGACGACATTTCAAATAGCGATATCGAGCGGTGCGGTCCTCGGTGGGGTACTCGTCGATCTGCAAGGAGCTGCAGGAAGTCTGCTGTTCTCTGCTGTGGCAGCGATCGCTGGAGCAACTCTGATAGCAACAAGTGCTACCGCAAGGATACAGATGGCTCAATGACTATCGGAACAAACAGGGTGGCTCGTATTTTCGCAGCTACCCTGTCAGTCTTGACCGGCAATCTATTGGTAGGATTGGTCGTCGGCGATGATCGTCTTCCAATTCTCTCTATCTCGTCAAACCGTTAGAATACTCTATCCGAGAGCGGAGTTGATGGCCGCTGCGATTGCAGAATCGCTTATGGGCTTGCGCACGATGGTTATGTCGCGAAGCTTTTCGGGGATGAGCACCCTGTCGCTATAGCCTGTCGTAAAAAGAAAAGGGATTTTCAGCTTTAGAAGCAATTCGGCGATATTCTCCGAAGTACGGTCTCCCAGATTAAAATCGAGGATTGCAAGGTTGGGTTTGGATCGTTCAATCATCTCAAATGCCTCTGGCGCACTGGAGGCAAGATGAATATGTTCGGCACCCAATTTTCGTAAGGTGTTCTCCATATCAAGGGCGATCAGGCTCTGATCTTCGACAACCAGAATCTTCATTCCATTCATGTGGGTTTTCTCAACAACGTCTTTTGGAATATCTGGCGTTCTCAATTCATCGCTGAATTGCGACACATATAGAGATGGAACAGAAAACTGCGCTTGAAGCCCATCGCGATGGTATTCGATCCTGGCTTGTCCCCGGAGGTCGTATTCGAAAGAATTTCTTATCAGCTTGCTACCGAACCCCGTTCGTGACGGCCAGGTAACGGATGGCCCATTGGCTTCGTTCCAGAATATTTCGCAATCACCGGATGCTGCCAGTTTCCACCTGATTTTCAGGCGTCCTTTCTGAACCGAAAGAGCGCCATATTTCGCAGCATTTGTCATCATCTCGTGAAAGACCATGGCGATAACGCCAAATGCTCTTTGATCGAGATGGACTGGTGGACCTTCCAGAGTTATGCGACCCGGTGTGTCACTATAAAGATTGACTTCGGTTTTGAGCAAATCTGCTAGCGAACCGCCGTTTTCGCCGTCCAAAGACTGGTCGTGTGCCGATGCGAGCGCGCGTAATCGCCCTTCAAGCGTTTGAGCGTAGTCAGCAACATTTGCAGCGTTGGCTCCTGTCTGAAGCGCAATCGACTTGACCAGCGAAAGAATGTTCTTAACGCGATGATTGAGTTCGGCGTTCAACACCCGACGTCGCTGTTCAGTTTTCGCTCTTTCCTGTTCAGACAGCTCATTTTGCCGAAGGATGACGTCGCGTAAGTAAGTGCCAATCGACTGCGCTACTGAGAGATCTGTCGTGGTCCAGGGCGTTGAACGCCCGCGAACTTCTTCCCGCCAGGTGTCAAAGCTGCCTCTGGGCGTTAATCGGGAACCGAAAGGTGTTTCGACGGTGGTCTTTACCGGCTCTCCCGCCCATTCGATGGCGTGGGCCTCCTCATTGCGGAACAGGACAAGATAATCACTGAACGCCATGGAAAGTGGAATTGCGAGCATGCCTGCAACGCTTCCGGCATAGTCGGCCAAGTGGGTTCTGATTTCCTGGCTTGCCCAAAGCTCGCGTGGAGATTCATCGCCTGCGACTTTGAGCAGTTGGCGCGTTTGATGTTCGTTGAGCGTATCGCCACTTTGACGCCACTGCCCGTTCATCCACAATGCAGCTCCGTTGCCTGCAACCAGTTCGGAAAGCCGGCTGAGTTGTTCTCCCAGACTGTCGCGAATTTCATCACTGATACTCAGCTGCGATACAATAGTGTCGAGCTTGGTTCGTGCGTCTGCTGTGATCTGCAGTGTTTTTCGTCTGTCACAATCGGCTATATGTAGCGAAAAATACTGCCCGAACAGTTCAGCTCCTATCCGCAGGGGAAGAGGGGTGATTTTCGGGCTGTCGTGATGACAGGAAATCAGGCCCCATAGTTCACCATCAACAACAATCGAAATCGACAAAGAAGCGGAGACACCCATATTCTGCAGGTATTGGCAATGGATCGGGGAAACACTGCGCAACTGTGCAAAGGACATGTCGACAGCAGGTTCATCTGCTGCAAGTGAGGGACAAAGTGCAACGGGCTGATAGGATGTGTCGGAAATCATCCTGATTGTATTGACAAGATAGAGACGTCGAGCCTGGAGGGGTATATCCGATGCAGGAAAATGCTGTCCCATGAAGCTGCCAAGCGTGGGTGATTTTGCCTCCGCGATGACGCGACCTGCTCCGTTATGGAGAAATTGATAAATCATCACGCGGTCGTAACCCAGCATGGCCCTGACGAGGCGCGCGCCCGTTGCAGCGACCCTCTCTACTGTTTCCTCGCGACCAATGCGATGGATGACGCTACGCGTGAGATCAAGTGCCTGACGAGCACTTTGCCCTCGATCCGCACAGGGCTCTATTTCGACGAAAGTCTTTCCCAGATGCGTGTGGATCACAGCGTCAAAAAGCGTGGACTTGCCTGGAAAGCGAAGCCCAAGTACCACAGACGATAAGCCCGGCTCTCTCGCTTTGGCGGCGGCGTTCCGGAAATCATGCGCATTTTTCTCGCCAACAATCAAAGAAATGGCGGTGCCAGGGATCAAATCCCCTCTATAGCCCGTTATGCATGGAATATTGGCAGAAGCAAAAAGGAGATTTTGGCCAGACTGATCCATAACGAGCATTGCGCCGTGCGGTTGGATCGAACCTGGAATGTGGATTGGTTCGCGATCACAATTGGTGAGATTGACAGGTTCGGACACATCCATTGCGGCAGAACTTTCCCGGACTTAACCGTTCGTGAGCGCACCTTTTGCAGGATTGCTAAACTATCTGAGAGCTGAAAACGGCAAGACGTTGAGACCGCTGACAAACGAAAATATCCGTTGAGATTGTATTATCAACGATGGAGCACACAAACAAACCCGTCTTTTCAAGGGGTTACGTTAATTACGTCTAAAAGTAACATAGACCGAAAGGATCGTCCGTCCACTATTGGACACAACGGCCGCGAAAAGAGGAACTCGACTGTATGAATTTAACATCGACCCACGAGATGTCGGGCAATTTGCTTCTGATGATGCTCAATGAGGAAGACCGACAAAAGCTGCTGCCCCATACGGTCTTCTACGAACTTGAGGCGGAGGCTGTTTTGCAGAAGGCCGGAGACGATGTTGTTCACACTTGGTTTCCGTGCGGATCCGCGTTGGCGAGTTTTCAGCGCTGGGTCGACGAAGACAACAGCGCTGTCGAGATTGCGTTGATCGGAAGGGAAGGGGCTGTAGGAGGTATTGTGTCGAACGGCAGTTTACCCGCCTATGCCACCGCCATCGTTCGCAACTCGGGAAGCTTTGTCAGGATCAAAACGGCTGCACTCGAACAGTTGAAGCTGGATTCCATTTCGCTTCGGCACTGGTTTGCGCGCTATTCTGATTGTCTGATGGCTCAGGTATTTCAAACGGCCGCGTGTAACGCGACCCATACAATAACACAGCGAACGGCCAAATGGCTGCTATCAGCGGCAGAACGAACCGGCACAGATCAGTTCGAGATGACGCATGATCAGTTGTCGGAAATGCTTGGCGTCGGCAGGACATTTGTAACGCGCATTATCGGTCAATTGCGCAATGAGGGTATCATTGTCACCAGGCGTGGATTATTTATCATAAAAGACAAGAGCGCTTTGAAGCGCAAGTCGTGCAAGTGCACACAGGAAATCGAAGAGCATTACGATGCCGTAATGCACGGAATCTATTCATAACGATATTATGTGGTCTTGGCCCGTGTAACGAACGATGGAAAGTTTTGCTAATGAATCAACGCACCGTCCTGCAACGTCGATGGGATTTGAAGGCGGCTACTGCACCCTACCACGAACGGATTGACAGGCTTGGTTCGTTATATGGCATGTTCAATTCGTTGGACGCCTACCGGAAATATCTGGAAGCCACCTGGCACAGCAGATTGGCTCTGGAAACATTACTGGATGTCAGTGACCTGAGACGAGTATTCTCAGATTGGGACAATCATAAAATTCAATCTGAACTTCAAATGGATTATGCGGACCTGTCGGACGGGGAAGAACTGAAGAAGCCGGAATTGCAGTTCGACGCAAGGGTGCCTGTCGATCTGCCTTCAGCGATTGGTACGCTATACGTGCTTGAAGGTTCCGCTTTGGGGGCAACAGTGCTCATCCAGAAGGCGCGATTGCTTGGTCTCGGCGCCGGGTACGGTGCGCGACACCTGGCAAAGCAGGTCGGAAACCTGGCCGGCTGGAAGAAGACTGTTGCTTTGCTTGAAACCATGTCGCTCGACAAAAAAGATGAAGAACGGTGCATCGAAGCCGCGATTGACAGCTTTCGCACGTTTGAGATCAATTACGAGAAAGCGTTTGGTGAGCCATAAGATCGCGAGCAAAATAAGAGCTTGCTGGGCTGTTATGAATTCACTCAGCTGATGCATGATTTATTGCTGAAAAGTCAGAGTTCCAGAGTGCTGCTTGTGATGACGCCCTACATTTGAAATCTGGTGTGATCCAGATTAAATCTGTTTGCGTATAAAGCTGATGAACACAAAAGTTTCGTTCCTCTCGCAACAGTGGCACATGGAAGCTCAGCATAATTTACAGGTTCTGGCTTCGCTACATCTGAGCGGATGGGGTTTAATACGGATGAATGGACAGACCGCACCTGAAGATCAGCCCTCAATGGAGGAATTGATGCTGGCGGTCCGTTCCCGACGCGACGTGGACGCTTTCGAGGTGATTTTCAAGCATTTCGCACCCCGGGTGAAGGCTTATATGGCCAAACTGTCTGCTGATACGCAAACAGCGGAAGAATTAATGCAAGAGACCATGATTGCAGTCTGGAACAAGGCAGATCAGTTCGATGTTGCCAAAGGAGCCTTGTCCACCTGGATTTTCACCATCGCACGAAACCAGCGCATCGATGCGGTGCGACGCGCCCGGCGCCCGGAGTTCGACCCAACCGATCCGGCCTTTGTGCCGGATGAGGAACAGCCCGCTGACCTGAGGATTGCCGAGCGGCAATCCGCCAGCCAGTTGCGCGCGGCAATGGCTGACTTGCCGAAGGAGCAATCCACCTTGCTTGAACTCGCTTATTTCGAGGAAAGCACGCATAGCGCCATCGCAAAGAAGCTGAACCTCCCGCTTGGCACGGTTAAATCCCGCCTGCGGCTGGCATTCAACAAATTGCGCGCAGCGCTCGATAATTCGGGAGCGCACTGATGGATATCAAGCATCATCTGAGCGACGAACTCCTTTCAAGCTATGCTGCAGGCACGTTGGCCGAGGGTTGGAGCATCGCAGTCGCCACTCATCTTGCGCTCTGCCCGGCCTGCCGTTCAAGGCTCAAGCAGTTTGAACAGATTGGCGGGCAGCTTCTTGACGCGGTTGAGCCGCAGAAACTCGAAGCATCCACATGGGATAATTTCAAGGACAGGTTGCAGAAAACACCGCAATCAATGGAACAATCGGCACCGCGGTTCGAGATAAAGCAGCCTGCCGTGATACCGGAACCGCTGCGATCCTATGTCGGTGGCGATTTGCCGGACCTGAAATGGAAATCGCTTGGCCGGGGTGCTTATCAGGTGCCAATCGAGACCGGCGACAGCGAAACGCAGGTTCGACTTTTGCGAATTCCCGCTGGGAAGCCGGTGCCAGAACATGGGCATGGCGGTCGCGAACTGACATTGGTGTTGAGCGGCAGTTTCAATGATGGAACCGGGCTTTTTGCGCGCGGTGACATTGAGGAAGCGGATGCTGATCTCGTGCATCAGCCGATTGCCTCACCGGATGGCGATTGCATTTGTCTTGCGGTGACTGACGCGCCGCTCAAGTTCCAGAGCTGGCTTATGCGGCTCGTGCAGCCATTGATCGGCATCTAATGAAAAAGGCGGCATATTTGCCGCCTTTTTCATGAGTTCAACACGACAATTGCCGCATTCAACGCTGTCGCCAGCGATAGCCATATGAGGTATGGCACGAATAGCAGCGCCGAGATGCGATCTGGTTGCCATGCGCGCATGATAAACAAAAGCACGCAAAACCAGACGCCGATGATTACGACAAGCCCCGGCACGGTCATGTGAGCGCCGAAGAAAATCGGCGTCCAGATGAAGTTCAATACCATCTGGCCAAACCACGGTCCGCGCCGCTTCCACCCGCTATCACTTATCCATGTGCGCCAGCCTGCAATGGCAATGAAGATATAAAGTATCGTCCAGATGGGGCCAAAGGCTGCGTTAGGCGGAGTAAACCACGGCTTTTGAAGCGCTGCATACCATTCGCCCGGCGGGAAACCGATGCCGATTGCCATTCCTACAACAATGATGACAAAGACGAAGACGGCCAGAAGACCCCATTTTTGCATATGCTTACTCCAACCTAGCCGCTGATCCGCGACGTAACCCCATAGCCAATATAGGCTGACGCGGCAGACAGGACAGTGCCCCAGACCATGTCTGCGATTGTCAGGGTCCACGACCAATTTTTCAAAGTGGCCTGATTGGTCAGATCATAAGTCGCATAAGCGACGAATCCGAGAAGCGCCCCGTGAACGAGCGTGACTGTACCACTACCGGCCAGAAGTCCGGGCTTGACCGCAAAGAAAACCAGTCCAAACACGAAAATCACATAGAAAACGACAGCTGGTGCGAGACGAAAACCCGGCGCAAGCATGTCGCCCATGACAGGGCGGTAAAACACGTTCGCCATGTTGGATAACCACACGGAGTCGATTGCCAGAAATGCAACCGCTGTCACCACATAGGCTATGAGATAATCTTTCATCGATAGCTCGCTCTCTTACTTGATGCGGGTCCAGCCCACATTGCGACACAGGAGGCCAGCCAGAACGCAGCCATTGGTCGTCATAGTGTCGCCGTCGACTTTCACGCTGATCTTGTAGGTCAGGTTGCGTTGCGGATCGAAAGCCGTACCTGAATATTGCCCGTCCGCAGTTTCGTTGATGCTCATCACCAGCCGGTCGCCGGTTTTCTCCTTTGGTGTTCCGGGCTTGATCCAGGTATTGGTCGCGCAGATATCCTTGCCGCATCCGGCAACTCTCACCCGCGCATTGCCATCTCCGCGCGCCCAGTTACCGTTGATCTCAGCCGCCTGCGCCGAGAAGGGAAACAACACCGTCATCATGCCGACCGTCAGTATCCATTTCATCGACGCTTCCTCCGTTAGTGGGTGTGGAGCCTAAGCATGTTCAATCGTGTAGAGCCCAACATTGATTGCACCTTCCTCGAACCCACCTTCGCAATAGCAAAGGTAGTATTCCCAAAGCCGCCGGAATTTATCGTCAAAGCCAAGCTTCTCGATTTCGGGCCAGTTGGCGATAAAGCGCTGACGCCATTCGGCAAGCGTAAGAGCATAGGAATGGCCGAAATGCTCGGTTTCCTTTAGAACCAGACCGGCCTTCGCAAGGTCGCGCTCAAGCACTTTATCTGACGGCAGAAAGCCGCCCGGAAAGATGAATTTCTGGATGAAATCGGCCTTGCGGCGATAATTTTCGTAGCGCGTTTCTTCTATTGAAATGACCTGCAGGACTGCTCTGCCGCCGGGCTTGAGACAGCGCTTCAGGGTTGCGAAATAATCCGGCCAATAGGCTTCGCCGACAGCCTCAAACATTTCAATTGATACAATGCGGTCGAACTGGCCCTGAACATCGCGGTAATCCTGCAAGCGAAGGTCAACGGCATCGCTCAGTCCCACGTTTTCAACGACGGCTTTTGCCCAGGTGAGCTGCGATGGCGACAGGGTTATTCCTGTCACATGGGCATTGCGATAGTTTGCGAGATAGCCCGCCAGGGCACCCCAACCGCAACCGATTTCAAGAATTTTCTCGCCGCCCTCAAGCGCCAGTTTTTCAGCGATATACTGCAACTTCTGCTCCTGCGCACTTTCAAGGCTATGCGTCGTTTCGTTCCAGATCGCAGATGAATAAAGCATCGAAGGGTCGAGCCATCGGGCATAGAAATCATTGCCGAGATCGTAGTGGGCTTCGATGTTGCGCCGGCTGCCGCGGCGCGTGTTTGCATTGAGCAGGTGGCTGATACGGTTCAGCGCCCGCATCCAGCCAGATCCGCGTAATGTGGATGTCAGCGTATCGCTATTGCGCGCCGCAAAGCGGATGACCGATGTGAGATGGGGCGATGTCCATTCGCCTTCGATATAGGCCTGCGCAAAGCCAATATCCCCGCCCGTCAGCAGGCGACGCAGGCTGTTCCATTTGACGATTGCAATTTTGGCTTCCGGTCCGGGCAATCGACCATTAACGGCAATGACCTCACCGCCGGGCAGCGAAAGTACCAATCGCCCATGCTGGACCTGCTTCAGCAGCCGTTTCAACACGATAGCCGAAGGGCTGAAAGCTGGTCGTTCAGTCCGGCTTGACGCCGATAGTTGATGATATTCGTCGAGCTGGCTCATGCGGCCTTGTTCCTCTGCTGGGCGGTCTCGTTACGAACAGATGTGATGGAAATCTCGGGCGCTGCAGGTCGTTTGCGTAAACCGATACCCTTCAACCATATTTTCAGCGCTTCCCAGTGAATGCCGCCAATCACTTTCAAGGTGAGAAACGGAATCGAAAAAAAGGCGCGTAGCAAGGCGGCGTCGCTCAGCTCAACCCGTCGCGCCAGATGGCGGGCCGTCAAAAGCAGGCCTTCATCATCAAAACTGTTGATGCGGATGGAAAGCCTGTCTGTGGGTGGCGTGACTTCAAACTCGTATCGCAGCTTCATATCCATGAAGGGCGATACGTAAAAAGCCTTGTCGCAGCTTTGTACGATGCGTCCGTTATCGCAGTTCTGGACCGGGATCATATAGCCGTGGCGCTGGCGAAAAGTGTTGTCAACTTCCCAGAGGATCGCCACGAGTTCGCCACCACAATTATAGCAGAAGAAAACACTGAGCGGGTTGAAAGCCCAGCCCGCAATACGCGGCATTGTGAGCAGGCGGATCGCACCGCCATCAGGTACTATTCCGGCTGCCTCCATGGCGCGTTCTACCTGCTTGCGCAGCGGCAGAGCCGATCCATCGCCTCTGTCTTTTTTGTAGAAAGAAAACAGATTGAAACGGTCGAGAGAAAACAGTTTCAACTTGCGATCAAGGGCTTCCAGCTCGTCCAGATCAAGCAGGAGCGAGTAGATTCTATAGGCCAGTTTGTGAACCTTCGGTCGCAAACGCGCATGGGTCACATGACCGGGAAACAGTGCCGAGTGGAAGCCTTTGCTCATGCCAGCGCTCTTTCCCGGATATGCAAAGTCTGGCGAACGATGCGCCCACTTTCCGGCTCGACCTGCCATGGGCGGCGCAGACCGCCCAGATCTTCTGCCACGGCAAGACCGGCCTGAAGCCCGTCCTCATGAAAGCCCGAGCCGAAATGCGCGCCGCAAAACCATGTTCGGCGGCGCCCTTGCAATGACCAGATTTCCTTCTGCGCACGATCTGTCGCCATGTCGAAAATCGGATGTTCATAAATCTCGCGACGGATCACCAGTTCCTCGCACGGTGCACGACAAGGATTGAGCGTAACAAAAGTCTCAGGCGCATTGCCCAACGGTTGCAGGCGGTTCATCCAGTAAGTGATGGATGGCTGCGTCGGGCCAGTGGCCGCATTGGTAAGGTAATTCCAGCTCGACCACGCCGCGCGGCGTTTGGGCATCAGCAACGCATCGCTGTGCAAAACCGCTTCATTACGTGAATATTGAAACGCGCCGAGAATACGGCTTTCATCCGCGCTCGGATCGGCCAACATGCGCAAAGCCTGATCCGCATGCGTGGCAATCACAACATCGTCGAACATATGGGGAATGCCGTTTCCGTCGATCAACTCGACAGAATGCTCGGAACGTCGCACGGATTTGATCGGTGTTGAGAGCCTGATCCGGTCTGCATAGGGCTTGGTGATCCGCCTTACATATTCCCGACTGCCGCCGGTTACCGTGCGCCAGATTGGTCTGTCACGAAGAGCAAGAAGACCGTGGTTGCAGCAGAAGCGGACGAAGCTTGCAGCCGGATATTGCCCCACTTTCATGGCAGGGGTGGACCAGATCGCTGCCGCCATCGGATAAAGATGATCTTCACGAAAAGCCCGGCCATAACCATTGCGTGCAAGATAATCATCGAGCGAAATACCGCCCATGATACTCAGGTCTTTGGGTGCATTGCGATAAAATCGCAAGAGATCGCGGATCATCGACCAGAAGCGCGGGCTGACCAGATTGGAGCGCTGGGCAAAGAGGCCGAGGCCGGTACCGCCGGAATATTCGTAAGCGCCATTTCCGACTGAAACAGCAAACGACATGTTCGACGCGGCGGTTGGAACGTCAAGCGCGCGAAACAGGGCAGTCAGATTGGGATAGGTCACTTCATTATAGACAATGAACCCGGTATCGACGGCCACAGGACCGTGACCGCTCTCAAATTCGACAGTGTTACTATGGCCGCCGATGCGGTCCGATGCTTCAAATAAAGTCACATCGTGGCTTTGCGAAAGCAGCCATGCAGCAGACAATCCGGAAATCCCGCTCCCGATAATCGCGACGTTGAGACGTTTAGGGCTGCCCGGACTGTTCGTGATATCCATAGTCCCTCTCTTCACCGCACGTTGAGCTGCGTGTGTGCTGCATTTTCATCGTTATACGTTTTGAGAAGAAGTTTGGTTCAATCGGCGACTTATTTTTTTAATTTTTTTGCGTCGCTTAAGAAACCAACCGGTCAAACGGAACGTATTGCATAAGGAAAAGCGAGCTCTCCACTAAAGGTCCGCCATGCAACCCGGTCTGCTTTTAATTGTTGCCATTAGTCTGTCTGCCATCATGGCATTTGCCTGGGCGCTTGAAAGAAAGACCGACAAAAGCGGCTGGATCGATGCCATCTGGTCGTTTTCGGTGGGGGTGGGCTCAATCATAGCCGTCATGCTTGCAGATGCGACCTGGCAACGACGTTCAGCGATACTGATTCTCATTCTGGCATGGTCGCTTCGCCTTGGCATTCACATCGCCAAGCGCAGCATGGGCCATGGTGAAGACCCTCGTTATGCAAGGCTGATAAAAGAATGGGGCGAAAACGCTTCCGTTCGCCTCCTTTGGTTTTTGCAGATACAGGCTCTCGCAGCCTTCATTCTGGTTCTGGTAGTCTATATCGCAGCTGTAAGTCGCCCCGATTTCCCATATTTCTGGGATATGGTCGGGATTGCAATCGTCGTCATAGCGCTGACGGGGGAAGCGCTATCTGACGCGCAGCTTGCTAAGTTTCGCAAAACCTTAGAAGCCAAAACTGAAATTTGTGAAACCGGCTTTTGGGCCTATTCCAGACATCCAAACTACTTCTTTGAATGGCTGTTCTGGTGTGCGTGGCCGCTGATGGCAATCACCGCATCGTCATGGAGCTGGCTGTCGCTGCTTGCTCCGATCCAGATGTATTGGCTGCTGGTGCATGTCTCCGGCATTCCCCCGCTTGAAGAGCACATGCTGAAATCGCGCGGTGAAAAATTCCGCGCCCTGCAACATCGCGTCAATGCATTTTTTCTCGGGCCGCGGAAAGGCAAGGGAAGATCAAAGGACTCGACATGAATATCGTGGCATCTGCGCGTCCGAAAATACGTTCTGCAACACATAAACCAAGGGTTATTGAATGACCGCGAAAGCGCTTGTCTGGTTGCGCAACGATCTGCGCCTTGCTGACAATCCTGCCCTTCATGCCGCGTCTAAGCTGGGGGGCACGGTCACGGCCCTTTTCGTACATGAAGCCAACCCACAATTGCGTGCACCCGGCGGTGCCGTCCGTTGGTGGTTGGAGCAGAGCTTGAATTTGCTCGAGAAAAGCCTCAACGAACGAAATGTCGAATTGATTGTTGCCGATGGCGAAGCGCTCAATATCATTGAACAGTTAATCGAGGAAAACGGTTTTGATATCGTTTTCTGGAACCGCCGTTATGCTCCTCAGGAACGAGAAGTCGATGCGCTCATCAAATCCATTTTAAAGGACAAAGGATTGCATGTGGAGTCCTTCGCGGGCAATCTGCTGGCGGAACCGTGGAAGATTAAAACCGGCAACGGCGGTTCTTATCAAGTTTTTACACCATATGCCAAATCGCTTCGCAGGCACGGCGTGAGCAAACCACTACCCTCACAAGACCGGAGGGTTGAGCCATCGACCGTCAAACACAAGCCCAAGCGACAAATCTACAAAGAGGCAATCTGGTCAAGAAAGATGAGCGGTCTTTGGCAGATAGGTGAAGCGGCTGCCATTGACCAGCTATATCATTTCTTTGATGCAACTATTCGCAACTATGCCGGGGATCGCGATCGTCCCGACCTTGAAGGCACATCAAAACTGTCGCCCCATCTTCGCTTTGGCGAAATGAGTCCACGACAAGCATGGCATGCTACGCTTTCGCTCATGGATCAGGATCAAAGCACCCAAGCTGGCGGTGAAAAATTTCTTTCTGAGCTGATCTGGCGCGATTTCCATTATCATCAGCTCTATTATCGTCCTGATATTGCTGAAAACGACATGCGCGACACATTGGCTGATATCCGTTGGCACAACAATTCAGAGACGTTTGATGTCTGGAAGACGGGCAAAACCGGTATCCCGTTGATTGATGCCGGCATGCGTCAGCTTTGGGCGACAGGCTGGATGCACAACCGTGTGAGAATGCTGGTGGCTTCGGTTTTAAGCAAGAACATGCAGATCGACTGGCGTGAGGGCGAGAAATGGTTCTGGGATACCTTGGTGGACGCGGATATCGCCAGCAATCCGGGGAGCTGGCAGTGGGTAGCTGGTTGTGGCATGGATGCCGCGCCTTACTTCCGTGTGTTTAATCCGGTCTTGCAGGGCGACAAGTTCGATACCCACGGCGTCTATGTACGCAAATGGGTGCCCGAGATCGCCGCACTGCCGGACCGCTGGATTCACAAGCCATTTGCGGCGCCAGAGGCAGTTTTGCGAGAAGCCGGGATTGTTTTGGGAGAAACTTACCCGCTTCCCGCATTCACCGCACCTAAAGCCAATTAATGGTCTGTTTCCAACATTTGCATCCCTCGGTTCAAGCGCTGAGCAAATGCTGGAAACATAGAGACCACTAGCGCTTTAACCTGCGTCCGAATTTTACAATATTTTGAATTGGACAATAAGTTCTCGCATCGCGGCAGAAGACCGCTTCGAGCATTGAAAAACGTTAACCAACAGCACGCTATCCAAGTATGACCACCGCTTAAATACGGCACCTGCCGTATATCATTCTACTTCAGCGAAGCCTAAATCTCTCAGCGTTTTGTCGATGGGGGAGGAACCATCATGATGTCGCTGGAGTTATTGATATCGTTTGCCGTCGCAACGCTGACATTTGCATGTATACCTGGGCCTGCAATACTTTACATGACTGCGCAAACCCTTGCACACGGTCGCAATGCTGGTCTGATGGCTGCTCTCGGCGTTCATCTTGGCTGCTATGTCCACATTGCGGCGGCTACGATCGGTCTTGCCTCGTTGATAGAGCATGCCCCGACCGTTTATGTGATCATCAGATTTGCCGGCGCTGCTTATCTTATCTGGCTGGGGCTCGTCATATTCTTTGATTGGAACAAGGCGAGCGATCATGCCAGCAGCCCGGTATCAAAGACATTTCGGGATAGTATCGTTGTCGAGGTTCTCAATCCCAAGACAGCGCTATTTTTTGTGACCTTTCTCCCGCAATTTGTACAACCGACAGCCGAAATCCCACTCTGGCTCCAGTTCCTTGTTCTGGGCGTTGTGGTGAACCTGATTTTCTCAATAGCCGATGTTGCGGCGGTGGCTGTCGCCTCATTCGCTTTTGGTCGGTTCAACAGCGATAGATCGGGTTGGCTCGTGCCAAAGACTTGCGGCACCATTCTGATGGGATTGGGTGCAGCGCTTGTCAGTCATCACTTTTAGCGACAGCACGTCGCAGATGTGTGGGCTGCAGGTGTCCCGATTGTTAAAGATACAGCCCTGATCGAAGCAGGTCTCCTTCGGAGCGGGTTGTTGTTATGCCCTTGATCTGAATGTACGATTTTTCTGGTCTAGCACCGCGAAGTCGGCTGTCGTCGGCAAGCGACCCATACCGGACATTCCAGATTAGGCCTCATTGTGGCCGCTCAGAATTGCCAAAGGTCAATTTCAGATAGCCTTTTAATCAATATTTTGTTCGGGCAATACGAAGAGCGATGGTATTTCAATCGGCATCATAGTGCTGTAGCGATCAACTCACTACCAAATTCTAAATGCATCCTGTCAACTGGCGAGATAATCCGGAAACCGTCGCATCAATGTCTGAAGCTCCCACAACACAGTCCTCATCTGATCGACTTGAAGCACTGAATATCGATGTTTCCTATGGCGACAGACAGATCATCGAGGATTTGTCGTTGCGTGTTCCTGATGGAAAGTTCACAGTCATCGTCGGACCTAATGCCTGTGGCAAGTCAACGCTGTTGCGTACGCTCGCCCGAATTATCAGGCCGGACAAGGGTTCGGTGATACTGGATGGCAAGCAGATAGAGCGTGTTCCTGCCCGTGAAGTTGCACGTATTTTGGGGCTTCTGCCGCAGAGTTCCATTGCTCCGAATGGAATTGCGGTTGCCGACCTCGTTGCCCGCGGACGTTATCCGCATCAGACTTTCTTGCAACGCTGGACTGAGGCGGACGACAAAGCGGTCAATTGGGCGATGCAAACGGCTCGGGTCGACGATCTCGCTGCGCGGGCCGTAGATGAATTGTCCGGCGGACAGCGCCAGCGCGTCTGGATAGCGATGGTTCTGGCGCAGGAAACGCCGTTGCTTCTGCTTGATGAACCAACGACGTTTCTCGACATCTCGCATCAGATCGAACTCCTGAACCTGCTGCGTAATCTTAATCGCAAACAGGGCAATACGATCGTGGCTGTTCTGCATGATCTCAATCAGGCGTGCCGTTATGCCGACCATATCGTTGCCATGCGGCAAGGACATATCGTTGCCGAGGGCAATCCGCGCGACATCATGACTGCGGAACTGGTGGAAACGGTTTTTGGCCTGCCTTGTGTGGTTATTGACGATCCGATAACCGGTGATCCCATGGTGGTTCCGTTGGACGATGCGAGAGATGATTAAATCCGTCGGGATCGTGTCAGGTACCAGATGAGATAGAGCCCGCCCACAAGGCCGGTCACACGGCCCACTGGAAGGACGAGACGGAAAGCCGCAAGCTGGATCAAAAGATCTGCAGCAATGAGTAGACAAGCCCCCATCAGCGCGGCGCTGATGATTGGAATCCCATTTATCCTCGTCAGTCGGCTGACCAGTTGTGGCGCGGCAAGGGCTATGAATGCAATTGGTCCCGCTGCGGCTGTTGCGAGTCCCGCCAGCAAAACTGCACATAAGATCATCGCGAGCCGGGTTCGTTCGACCCCGATCCCCAATTGCCGTGCCTGGTCGTCGCCCATTTCCATCATGGTTAGTCGCGTGGCGAAAAGGCTGATGAGCGGGATAATAAGAAGGCAGCCAGCCATGAGGGGCAAGACATGCTGCCATGTGCGACCGTTCAAAGACCCGGCCAACCAGAGATTTGCAGTGATCGCGTTGTCCAGATCGCCTTTAACAAGCATGAGCCCGTTGAGGGCACTCAGAGTAGCGCCAGCGCCGATACCAATCAGAACCAGCCGGTAGCCGCTTGTGGTGCCGTTTTTGAACGATAGAAGATAGACGATCCCTGCGGTTATGATACCGCCAGCGACTGCCGAGACAGCGACTGCGAGCGGGCCGCCACCCATGAAAACGATTTGCAGCAAGGCCCCCGTGGCTGCGCCCATGGTGAAGCCGATGATATCCGGTGATCCCAGCGGGTTGCGCGATACCGATTGGAATATGGCGCCTGAAACGCCGAGAGCTGCGCCGGTAAAGATGGCCGTCAATGTGCGTGGGAGGCGCAAATTGAGCAGAATCTGCTGCTGCATGGCGCTTGCATCACTGTGACTGAACAGGATTGAAACCGCTGTTTTTACGGGAATGTGGACCTTGCCGATCGTCATTGTGAAGAGGCCAGCAACAGTGATCAGAACTGTCAACAACAGCATACAGACAACGAAGCGCGGCTTTAGGCTAAAAGACAGGCTGCGGCTGCGCCAGATCCATTCGTTCGAGCGTGTGAAACGTGGCTGTTTCATAGTTGGGACATGCGATTTCGCCTGACGAGCAGGATGAAGAATGGTCCGCCGAAAAGACCGATCATGATGCCGACGCTGACCTCGCCGGGAGGTGCGATAATGCGGCCGAGTGTATCGGCAATCGTAACCAGAATGGCGGCGACAACCATCGAATAGGGCAGGAGCCAGCGATGGCCCGGACCGGCGAGAAGCCGGGCGATATGCGGAGCCGTCAGACCGACAAAGGCGATAGGACCGGCGGCGGCGGTTGCTGCCCCTGATAGAAATATGATGGAGATTGCAGCAAGGCTCCAGACCCGGACTGGATTGGCGCCCAAGGCCTTGCTCAGGTCGCTGCCGAGTGCCGCCGTGTCCAGGGCGCTTGCGAGTGAAAATGCCAGAGCCAGGCCAATGAGCGTGAGACCGCCGACCGGAAGAAAGACGGAATAGCCGCGTCCTTGCAGTGAGCCGACCGACCAGTTGCGGTATTGATCGAAGACTTGATCCGCGCTGTTGATGAGCACGATCTGGGCAATCGACATCAGGACAACAGAGACCGCGGCCCCCGCGAGAACAACGCGCAACTGACTGTCTTTTGCGCCAACATTGCCGAGCAGATAAACCGCAGTTCCGGCGAGTCCGGCGCCGATGACACCGAATGCCATATAGAAAGTTACATCGCTGAAGCCAAGAAGCGTGATCGCAATGACGATTGCCACTGATGCGCCGGCATTGATGCCCAATATGCCGGGATCAGACAGCGGATTGCGTGTCAGCGCCTGCATGACTGTTCCCGCCACGCCCAGTGCAGCGCCGACGATAATCGCCAGCAAAGTGCGCGGTATACGCAGATTGCGCACAAGGAGATGGTCACTCGACTGCGGGTCGAAGTGGAACAGGGAGTCCCATGTTGTTGTAAGCGTCACCGGACGCGTACCTATTGTGAAGCCGAACAAGGCGCAGGCCACCAGAAGTACGAACAACCCCAGAAGAACAGCCAGACGACGGCCCGCCTCCGAATGGCGTCGTTCCATCGTGGCCCCGGCTCCACTTCTGGCGCAGTCTGCTTTCAAAAAATCAGGCTCCGAACTTCTTCACGATGTCGTCGACGATCTGTCGTGCGCTGTAATTGTCGATGCGAAATGAATTGACGCCGAGACCGTAAACCTGACGGCTTTTAACCGATGGCACATTGGCAAGAAAGGGGTCATTCAGGAAAGTGGCGGCACCTGTATCATTCACGCGCAGGAGAAATGTGACGTTCGACTTCAAGTCGATGAGGTTTTCATAAGGAGCCCAAACGAAGTCTCCCCGGCTTTCGGCTTGTGTATGCCAGGCCGGGTTGGGGTCTTCGATTGCAAATCCGAGTGATGCCAGCAGGGAGGCATGAGGGCCGCCGATGCGAGCAATGGGATTGGCCTGTCCTGACCCGTTGAAGCTGATGATATTGGCCATGCCATCCGGCACTTTGATCTTTGCCTTGGCTGCGGCGACATAGGCGTCGAAATCGGCAATGGTTGTAGCGGCGTCCTTTTCCAATCCTGCTGCTTTGCCGAGTGTTTCGGCGAGTGCCTGCCATGTTTCGCTGCCGTCATCGACAAGAATGGTTGGCGCGATCTCACGGAATGCTGCAAGTTGATCCTTCGCCGATCCGGCCCCACTGACTGCTACGATGATCAAGTCAGGCTGTGTGGCATAGACGGTTTCTAGATCTACCGCGCCTGCGGGCCAGGCATTTTCCACGCCGCGTTCCTTGGCGACCGCATCCCATTGTGCGAAAAACTTGCCGTTTGCAGCAGAAGCGCTGGCAACAACGGGCGCGCCAATGGCAAGAAGCGTGCCGGTGGTTGATACAGATGTGGAGAGAATGCGTTCCGGTTTTTTCGGTATGATGGTCGTGCTGCCGTCCGCGTTGATGAAGGTTCGCGGCCAGCCTTCATCTGCCCGGGCAATGCTGATCGGTGCAAGCACCATGAAGCACAGCGCGATCAACAGCGCGAGTAGCTGGCGGATATCAGCAATTTTCATTTTGAAAATCTCCGGAAAAGATCGAACTGTTCGATCCCTATTAAATTGGCGGCATGTCTCGGGGGAAGTCCAAAATCCCGATTTTCTTTGTTTGGCTATCACAAAATCTCGATTGTCGGGATTAGGCTGCGTTTCACGGAGCGGGAGCAGTTGCCTGTTTGCGCAACGCGGATGGTGGATAACCAAAACGCTTTTTAAAGGCATTGGTGAAGTTTGGCAGATGGATATATCCGGCATCGAACGCGATGTCAGAAATGGTATGGTTGCTGAATAGCAATGCTTCATGCGCCTCGTCCAGCCATCGGTAGCGGATGAACTCGTTCAGCGAACAATGATGACCCTTGCGCACCAGCCGCTGAAGTGTCGCCTGGCTCATTCCCAGCGCTCCTGACATGTCTGCCGCCGACAGATGATCATGGGCGGTATGCCTGTCGATATACTGTATCAAAGCATAAAGGCGTTGCTGTTCAAGCACAGTAAGATCGCTGGATTGGGCAACCGCTTCACTGCGATTGCTGAATGTCGTGGTCAATGCTTCTGCAATGATGGCAAGCGTGTTGCTTTCCAGGAGAAGCCCGGCAAACGGCGGTTTACGCACGGCGACATCGAACATCTGACGGGCCAAAAATTCGACTTTCGGCCCCGGGTTCCATTGCCAGAAGCCAGTTTCTCCACTGAGCAGTGCTCTGAACCCCGCCGATACTTCCTTATTATCATTCCAACGCTGCAGCCATTCGCGCGACATGCCGATGACCATCTTGTCCAGATACTGTCCCTTTCGGGCGCGTCGGCGTAAACGGGCACCTTTTTCGTTGGAGACGATAACTGCGGAAGACTGCCACCGCCCTTTTGCAGTGCGTTTGGGCATGGGCAATGGTGTGCCGTTCAACGAGGCTTCGACATAGCCTTCAAGAAAAATATTGATGCAGACGCGCGCGTCGAGTTCAAGCTCCATTTCGAGGTCTTCGAGCTGCATGCGACGACCGAAATTGGCATAGACGCCGCAATCCATCCGCACTTTGCCCACAACGCCGCAGCCGACAACCGCTTCCGTCTGGTCACCCGTATCGAGAAAGCGGACACCGCGCTTGCGCAAGGCGTGTCGCGTCAGAGTAGGTGTCTTACGTGCTTCCGCTGACGGAAAAACGCCGATTGTGCTGTTCACACCGGTCTCCTGCATAAGTTTATGCGTGGCAAACGTAAGCGGAGCCCCGCTTGACCTCTTATAGGAATATATGAAAGTTACAGTCAAGATTAGCGGATGCGAGAGCGATTTTCAGTCCGACCCGATTTGGGGAAGGCAGTCTCTGCGGCGCTTGGGGGTGTTGAAATGAAGACGGAAACAATCGGAAATAAGTACCGTGTCGCCCAACTGATGCGTGTATTGCTGGGAACGACCATGTTGGCGGGGTTGGCGTTTGGCGCGCATGCTCAGGACACAGCTCAGGAAGCAGCACAGAACGCAGTCAAGGCCGAACAGGCAGCCGGTACGACGGTTCTTGCGCCGGTTGTGATCGAAGGCGCCAGTTACGAGACCGAAGGGACAGGCAGTTACGCGACCAAGATGATCAGCGTTGGCGACAAGGATACGCGCCCGCTGCGCGAAGTCCCCCAATCCACGACTGTTCTGACTCGCGAGCGTCTTGACGACGGTAATTTCACATCGCTCGATACGGCAATGCGCAAAACGCCAGGAGTCGTCGTTCTGACGAATGATGATGGTCGTTCCAGCATCTATTCGCGCGGTTTCGAATTCGATACGATCTATATGAACGGTCTTTCGACGCCGATTCAGTCGATCTACGGCACACAGCCCGATATGGCGGTGGTTGACCATATTGAAATTCTACGTGGCCCATCGGGTCTCTTCGGCGGAACCGGCGAGCCTGCAGGCGCAATCAACATGCGTCTCAAGCAGGCTTCCGATGAATTCAAGGCAAGCGCCAATACGATCTTCGATTCATGGAGCGGCAAGCGCATCGAAGGGGATGTCACCGGCCGGTTGACCCCATCTGGCAATGTCCGTGGCCGTCTCGTCGGCGTGCTGTCGGCCAAGGATAGCTGGGTGGATGACAATGACAACAAGGTTGGCGTGCTGTACGGCACCATTCAGGCCGACCTGAATGAAAATACGACCGCAACCTTCAGCATCAACCATACCGAACGTAACATCACACCGTTTAATGGTCTTCCGACGCTCTCGGATGGAACATTGCTCGATCTCGACCGATCCACATTTACCGGTGCGGATTGGAACAATTTCGAAAGCAATGTCACTCAGTATATTGGTGAAATC
Organism: Brucella sp. 22210; assembly: GCF_052045675.1. Taxonomy (NCBI): domain Bacteria; kingdom Pseudomonadati; phylum Pseudomonadota; class Alphaproteobacteria; order Hyphomicrobiales; family Brucellaceae; genus Brucella; species Brucella sp. 22210. Next base: position 262,549 of record NZ_JBQEPD010000004.1, on the reverse strand, counting down.
GAACACCGTTTCGACGATGGCGGGCATGTCAAAGTGTCGGCACTCTATTCGCGCGTCGACACGAATTTCCTCTATGCCTATGCCGCAGGTGCGGCTAATACGTCGGGCATCGTCAGCAGTGGCACGCGCTGGTTGGCACGTGACTATCAGCAAGATTCGGTTTCGCTCGACGCGCATATCAGCCGCCCGTTCGAAATGTTCGGTCTGGAAAACAACATCATTGGTGGTGTCGATTATCGCGGTAGCAAAGACACGCTTTATTCGGCCACAGGTGTGATCTCTGGCGCTCAGAGCTTGTATAACTGGAACACCCATCTTGCCGAGCCAACGGTAAAATATGGTAGCCCGACCAAGACCGAAACCGATCAATATGGCGTTTATGGTCAGTGGCGCATCAAGCCTGTTGATAAACTGACCTTGATCGGTGGTGGTCGTTTCAGCTGGTATGATGGTCAGTCAAGCGGCGATGAAGTCAAGATCGATGGTGAGTTCACACCTTATGGCGGTGTGGTTTACGACCTGACGGATTGGCTTTCGGCCTATGGCAGTTACACGGAAATATTCCAGCCGCAATCGGTTACGGACGCAAACGGCTCGATCATCGATCCGCGCACCGGGCGTCAGTTTGAAATAGGCTTGAAGGCTGATCTGACCGATAATATCAACGCTTCGCTCGCCTGGTTCGATCTGACCGACAAGAACCGCGCTGTCGCTGATCCAAGCAATACCAGCGACTATCTCGCGCTGGGCAAGGCGCATCTGAAGGGCGTCGAATTCGAAGTCAACGGCGAAGTCCTGCCTTATTGGGAGGTAACTGCCGGCTATACCTATACCGACACCGTGTATGAGGATACGCAGCGCGCTGCCGGTTCGGAATTCTATACGCCGGAACATATGCTACAGCTGTTCACCAAGTATACATTTAACGGTCGTGGTGACTGGACAGATGGCATTTTCGTTGGCGGTGGCGTTAAGGTATTCTCGTCATTCAAGAATATTTCAAGAACTGCCGCTGGTGGTGCGACGACAATTGAGGCGCCGGGCTATGGTGTGGTCGACTTACAAGCGGGTTACAAGTTCAATGAACATGTGACCGCCACCCTTGCCGTCAACAATGTGTTCGACAAGAAATATTACGAACGCGTTGGTGGAACATCTGTCTTCAACTTCTATGGCGAGCCGCGCAGTGTTTCGTTCAAGTTGGGAACGACGTTCTAAGCAACGGATACAAATACCAATATAAAAAGCCCGAAACGTTGGTTCCGGGCTTTTCTTCTTTTACGTGAAGGCGCCTTCTTAGCTGAAGGCAAGCAGTTGCACGCGTCGTACGCCGTGCATCAACATATCGAAATGATCGTGATCCTTGGCAATGATCAATTGCATCTCAAGATACGGGTTTGCTTCCGCAATCCTCTGTGCCGCCTCGGTGATGTTGTCTACCATTGCGCGTCTGTCCAGATGCGCCTGCCGCTGGTCGTTCAGGGGTTGCGAGGCATATTGCTCGTCCTGGCCGACCGTAATGACCAGCTTTTCACACGCAGTGATTGCTGGGAGTGCGCGGAGACGGCGGAGCATCATCGTCTCACTGAACCATAGCGAAGGACTTGCGGCCCAATAACGCTGGAAATGACCGGGATGGTTCAACAAAACATGGATGGCAAAAAGCCCGCCATAGGAATGCCCGAAGAGTGTTTGTCGTGTGAGATCGAATGGGAATTTTGCTGCCAGAAGGGGACGCAATTCTTCGACAATGAAAGACAGGAAGTCAGAAGCATTACCGAACTCATCGGAAACACGATCGTCTGTCTCACCGTCCGGTATGGGGGTGTAGTTGCGCGCGCGCGCTGCGGGGTTGCGGAGCGGGCCGCCCGGAAAACCTATTGCGATGATCAGGCCATCGGCTGTTTCCGCACCATCGACCGGCGAGCCTGCTGTAAAGTTGCGTGTGGGCCGACTGTAGGTCAGCGGAAAACTTCTTTCGGCATCCAGCATCCACAAAACCGGATATCCACTTTCCGGAGCAGGATAGTTTGGAACACGCACCAGAACTCTGTATGACTCACCAGTGTGCTTTGAGTAGAGCTCAAAGCTTTGCGATCCGGACAGATATACCGGTTGCCATTCACTGGTTTTCATTTTCATTATCCGGCTCTTTTCAACGAGATACGATAGCTGGGCTCAATTCTTATACGCATCAAAATTGTCATGATTTCAAGCGGTAACGTCACCTTGAATGCGCGAATTTTTCCGAGAGACATAATAGATGCCAAAGGCCATGCATTTTGGATATTTATTTAATAATATCAGGCAAATAGATGCCAGTAAGAACTGGTGGAGCATCCCCACGTATCTGAACCAGAATTCAACAGCATTGCCACCATTTCCTTCTGATTACGCAAGCTCGGATTATAGGCCAGTTACCATCGCCCGCATAAAAGTATCCCTTACTTGCCGAAATGCTGCGCTATCGGTTGACTCAGAAGCCAAATGCCAAAATAATAAACATGTTAAATAAATGGGTGGAGGAACCAGAATGTTCATGACTGGATAGCGTTTCAGTTGGATCGCTTGATGACCAAGCTTCAATCGGAAGCGGGGAAACTCACAGAGGCGCGATAGCGAGAGCATGCCGTGCTGGCGTCTTAGTCAGCGCAATAGGTTTAAATATCTACAGCATCATTCTCTGATTGTGGCTGCGTTAAGCGTTTCCAACACAGGAAAACCCGAAGTCAATTTTATCCCTTCACATTTGAGGTTTGCAATGAGCATTGTTTCTCTTCTGCCCGAGGTGGAAGCGTTTATCGGCCGCGAGCATGGTTTGTTTATTGATGGCGTCGCGACGCCTGCAACGACCACAGGACGGATCAGCATCACCAACCCGGCGAATGGTCGGATTTTCGCATCGATCGCGGATGCCTCTGATGAGGACGTGGACAAGGCCGTTCAGTCGTCGCGCAGCGCTTTCAAGGGCGTGTGGGCCAGGACAAGCCCTGCGGAACGCGCGAATATTTTGCTGCGGCTTGCCGATCTTTTTGGCAAGTACCGCGAGGAACTTGCACAGATTGAGACCCTTCAGTCGGGCAAACTCATCCAGATATCGCGCGGGTTTGAAGTTGATGCGGCGGCGGCATTCCTGCGCTATTATGCAGGATGGGCTACCAAGATTACCGGTGAGACCATTCAACCATCGCTGCCTTCGTTCAATGGTGAGCAGTACACGGCTTATACCCTTCGTCAGCCTGTTGGTGTGGTCGTTGGTATTGTACCGTGGAATTTCTCGATCCTGATTGCAGTCTGGAAATTTGCATCCGCACTGGCGACTGGTTGCACATCGATTATCAAGCCGTCGGAGTTTACGCCGCTGACTATGCTTCGTATTGCGGAGATCGCGAAGGAAGCCGGTGTGCCTGACGGGGTTCTGAATGTTGTTACGGGTACCGGCAAGGTTGGAGCCGCCTTGATTGCTCATCCGGGAACCAACAAGGTCAGCTTCACCGGGTCGGTGCCGACGGGTATTGCCGTTGGCAAGAGTGCATTCGATGCGAAACTCACCCGCGCGACGCTGGAGCTAGGCGGCAAGAACGCTGTTGGCTTCTTGCGCGATGTCGATGCTGACAAGGCCGTAAATGGCATTTTCGAAGCGGGCTTCATCCATCAGGGGCAGATCTGCGCGGCTGGTGAACGCTTTTATGTGCATCGCTCGCGTATGGATGAAATTTTGGAAAAGCTCTCGGTCCGGATTTCCGGTCTGAATGTCGGCAATCCCTTGGATGAAGATGCCCAGTTCGGCCCACTGTCCAATAAGCCTCACCTTGAGAAAATCGCCGGTTTCTTCGAGCAAGCCCGTTCTCAAGACGCGCAGATTATCTGTGGTGGCAAGGTTCTTGATCGTCCAGGTTTTTATGTTGAGCCGACGGTCATTCGCGTTGATAAGCCTGACGCAGCGCTGATCCGGGAAGAGACCTTTGGTCCAATCGGCACGTTCTTCGCCTATGACGATGAAGAAGAGCTGCTGGAACTGATGAATGATACGCCATTTGGACTTTCTGCCAGTCTGTGGACGGAGGATCTTTCCAAAGCGCTACGCATGATCCCACGCATTGAAGCAGGTACTGTTTGGGTCAACATGCACACCATACTTGATCCGGCAGTCCCATTTGGCGGGATTAAATCATCGGGCATTGGGCGCGAGTTTGGGAGTGCATTCATCAATGACTATACGGAACTCAAGTCGGTCATGATCCGCTATTGAATTGAAAGGCCCCAACGTCTCATCTGACGTGGGGGCCTTTTGCTTGTTATTGCTATAGTCTCAACACTCGCACTATCGCGCGGCGATTCCCTCGCACTGATCGTCGATCAGGCAGGGGCGGCTGGATGAATAAAGGGCCACGGACTTGTCTCAGAGGCGCGTTCCACGGTGACCTCGATAAGTGCGGGAGCATCAAGAAGAAGCGCTTGTTCCAGAGCCTTCTTCAGGTCGGCGGGGTTTTCAGCGCGCCATGCTGCCACACCAAAACTCTCGGCAAGTTTGACGAAGTCCGGGTTATCAAGGTTAGATCCGATGTAGCGTCCCTGATAGGCCTGACGCTGGTCACGGAGCACGTTTCCATAAGACTGGTTGTTGAAGACAACAGCGACAACATTGATCGCGTGTTGCGCGGCGGTGGCGAGTTCTTGTACGCCGAACAGAAATCCACCATCGCCGGATATCGACACAACTGCCTTATCGGGGTTGGCAACTTTGACGCCAAGCGCCGTATTATATCCAAAACCCAGATTGTCCTGATAGCCACACGTCACATACTGACGTGGAGCATAAACAGGGAAGCCAAATCGCGCGGTGAAACCAACCTGGCTGATTTCTTCCACCAGAAAGCCATCACGGGGCAGAACTTCACGTATGGCGTCGAGATAGGCCATTTGCGGTTGAACGCTGGAGAATGCCTCACGCGCTTGTAGTTTTCTCTCGCTGAACTCTGCCGTACGATCCTGACTGGTCGGGTTGACAGCATTCGTAAGCGCAAGCGTTGCTTCTGCGGCATCGGCCACAATTGCAACATCAGGCTTGAGGCGAACCATTTCTGTCGCATCGATATCAATACGAATGACTTTGATGCCTTTGGGCATCCAGCGCCAGCGCATGAATTGCAGTTCGAGACGGCTGCCAATACCGATGAGAAGATCGCAATCTTTCCAATAGTCGAAACCAGCAACCGAGTTGAAAGCGTAAGGATCATCGTCCGGTACGATACCCTTGCCTGAACGGTGCGCGGTGACTGGCGCTTGTATCGCCTCCGACAGTGCCTTGATTTCGGCAGCTGCGTCGACAGCACCACCGCCAACCATGATGAGAGAGTTCTTCGCCGCAGCAATCAGTTTGACGGCGGCTTCGATGCTGTCGGGATCGACCGGCGGTGGCGCCAGCGGCTCGCCAACCAGGGGAGAAGCAATCAGTCCCTTCTGGCCAAAGACGTCCCACGGGGCTTCAACCGCAACAGGTCGCTGCCGTCCGGACGACATCTGTGTGAACAGGCCTGCCATCACGTTATAGGTTGAGGACGGGTGTTCGATGCGTTCCGCCACTTTTGTCAGGCCACGAAGCGTAGCCAATTGATCCGGTAACTCATGCAATTGTCCACGGCCACGACCGATCAGGTCTGCCATGATGTTGCCGGTGATACAAAAGACGGGAGCATTGGCGCCATAGGCTGTGCAAAGCGCTGCGCCCGAATTGAGAACGCCGGGGCCAGGGACAACGGTATAGACGCCGGTTCGCCCAGAGGACTTGGCATAACCATAGGCCATGTAACCAGCGCCTTGTTCGTGGCGCGTATGGATAAAACGAAGCTTGTCCCGGTATTCATAGAGCGCGTCATTGAAGTCATACATATGTGCGCCGGGAATACCAAAGACCGTATCGACGCCGTTCGCAATCAGGGACCGTGCGATCTTCTGACCTGTCGTTTCATGCTCATTCATGGTCTGTTACTTTCTTTCGTCTTCGTTCCATTCGCAACGTTTTTAACGCTGGTTGACGATTGCAGCGGAAAACCGCAGCGCCATTAGCCCGCCAAGAGCGATCAGTGCGGCCAGCACATACAAAGCTATCGATGAGCTTTGCGTTTGGTCGCGCATCCAGCCAATAAAATATGGAGCGACAAATGCAGCCAGATTTCCAAGGCAGCTAATGAAAGCAAAGCCGGCTGCCTGCGTGCCCGGTGCAATGAAGGAGGGGGGCAACTGCCAGAACTGTGGCAGCGAAGCGCTCGCACCCATGCCGGCAATGATAAGACCCAGCATAACAAGCATCGGGTTTGGCACAGCAAAGCCGACCAGAAAGAGGCCGCCAGCGGCCATCAGAGACGGAATGACAAGGTGCCAGCGGCGCTCGGCGCGTCGGTCGGAGGAATAGCCAAAAGCAACCATGGCTATACAACCCGCAAGATACGGAAGAGCACTCAGAAGGCCGATGGTTGCGTCACTGGCTATGCCGGTTTCGTGAATGAGAGCAGGCATCCAGAAGGCGATGGTGTTAACTGCCAGCATGACCGAGAAATAAATGCCGACAAGTTGCCAGATCTTTGCATCGCTGATGCATGCCCACAAGGACGTATTGGCGACGGGACTGGCTTCGCGCGCCAGTTGAGTGGTGAGATAGTCTTTTTGGGTCTTGTCCAGCCAAGGCGCATCCTTGATGCGATCAGGGATGACGCAATAAACGATAACGCCCAACAGCAGAACGGGCAGACCTTCCAGCAAGAACATCCATTGCCAGCCGCGCAATCCGGCGAACTGGTTGAAGCTTTCCAGAATCCAGCCTGAAACGGGGCCGCCGATCAGCCCGGCCGCCGGTACCGACAGGCTGAATATTGCGATGATCTGACCACGGCGGCGTCCCGGAAACCATCGATTGATATAAACCAACATGCCCGGATAAAAACTGCATTCTGCGATCCCCAGCAGAAAGCGCACGACGTAAAATTGCTGGGCGGATGTGATCAACAAGGTTGATGCGGAGAGAATGCCCCATACTATCATGATGAAGGCGATCCAGCGTCGCGGACCGACCTTGTCGAGCATTATATTGCAGGGGACGCCGAAAATAGCATAGGCGATGAAGAAAAGGCCGGCTCCAAGCCCATAAGCCGTGTCGCTGAAGCCAAGATCCGACGTCATTTGCAGCTTGGCAAAGCCGATATTGATGCGGTCGAGATGCGCGAATATATAGCTCACGATCAGGAGCGGCATGATACGCCATGTCACGATGCGGTGGATCGTGTCGCCAAGTTTGTCTTCGTCAGCATGACGGCTATTCAGTACTGCTTCCGCAGGTGCTTGTGATGTTAATCCCTGAATTCTCATATTGCCTCCCAGCAATCACGGTCCTCTTCCGTGGTCCATTTCCTCGATCAGCTTTTCAGCTGGTATGCGGTATCAACTCTTCAATTTATTAAACATGTTAAGTAAATAGATATACGAGAAACGGCGGAATAGTGTTGAAACCGATTGAATCATGCGGTGAAATATCGTCGATAGATAGAATATTCTTAATTGATTTGCAGGTATATGTTCTCTTAGAAAATTCCAATCGGTGTATTATGTAATTCTTACAAGTATAATAATGTAAATCAATGAATTCATCGTGGGTTATCTCCCAAAACCCGTATGAAATTTATTTCTGGTCGCATTTTTTGCGAGGCGTCGTATCTATTCGTTACATCTAATTTTCGATAAAGTAAACATGTTAATTAAAAGCAGATGCTTCCGACAAGCAAGCAGGGCCGATGCGTTATATGCGCGGTGCGATCATCGTGGCGGGCACTATCAAGGAGGACCCCGCCTGCTCAAGCCGCAATAGGGAAACGGTGGGAAAAGGCTGGAACTAGTCGTTGATGGCCGCCAGATCTTCCAGTGTGTCGAGCAGCTGCTCGATGCGCTCGCGTCCAAAGCGTTCTTCCAGTCTTGCGTAGATCAGCCGGCTTTCCGGCGCGACGTCCTTGATGATAGCCAGGCCGATGGGGGTTATTTCCAGCAGCACCCGGCGACCGTCATTATGATCCTTGGCTTTGGTGATAATTCCACGCTCTTCCAGAGACCGTATAATGCGAGTCAGGCTCGGAGCCAGGATGAAGGCCTTGTCAGCCATCTCCGACGCATCGACCACGCCCATTTCTGCCAGAATACGCAGAACGCGCCATTGCTGCTCAGTAATATCATGCTGTGCAAGCATTGGCCGAAAGTGGCTCATAACGGCCTCGCGGGCACGCAGCAATGCAATCGGCACCGAACGCCGCGTGTCGCGAGGTAGCAGGTCTTCTTGCGATGATTTCGATTTCGGAGCGGAATGATTTTGCATGCAAGCTTTATCCTGCATTTTCCAACGCTTTTCAATCATGTGTACGCTGCATCCCCTGTCGTGTCGTTTAGCGGGCTTGACATTATCATTAACATGTTAAATAAATCCTGCCATACATGGTCGCCAGATATTGATGGCCACCAAATTTGGTTCAGTTCGTGGGAGGAACGATGCCGCATTTCACCATGGAGTATTCCGCCAATCTCGATATGGCGGTCGATTTCGACGGTCTGTGCGAAGCTGTGCATGCGACCATGATGGAGACAGGGCTTTTCGAGCTTGGTGCGGTTCGCGTGCGTGCATTCAGAGCTGAAGCCTACGCTGTAGCAGATCTGCTAGCCGACAATGGTTTCATCGACATGTCCCTTCGCATTGGCCATGGTCGCAGCGAGGATGAGAAGCGGAGAGCTGGAGAGGCGATCTTCGCTACGGTCAGCGCGTTCCTCAACCCATTGTTCCAGACGCCGCATTTCGCGTTGACCCTTGAGGTCCGCGAGATCGACCCAAATTTGAGCTGGAAGAAAAACGCCATTCATCCGCGCCTGCGCCAGAAACAGGCCTGATCCAGAGCCGCGCACCGCAGTTTGCCGCGGTCGGCTATTTCCTTATGACGGAGTAAAGCATGTCAAAGCTCGACGATAATGTCGCCAAGGCGAAAGCCTATCTGGCCCATTTTGAAAATGGAGTTCTGAACCGCATTGGCGGAGAGGATGTGGCCGCCTCCGACGGCGCAACATTCGAAACCCTCTCGCCGGTGGATTTGAAGCCTCTGGCAAAAGTTGCGCACGGTAAGGCTGCAGATATTGATCGAGCGGCCAAAGCAGCCAAACAGGCCTTTCCAGAATGGGCAGCCATGCCGGGCGTGGAGCGAAAGAAGCTGCTTCACAAGATTGCCGATGCCATTGTTGCCCGTTCGGAAGAAATTGCTTTCGTGGAATGCATGGATACGGGGCAGTCCCTGAAATTCATGGCCAAGGCCGCTTTGCGTGGCGCGGAGAATTTTCGGTTCTTTGCTGATCGCGCACCCGAAGCGCGGGATGGCAAGGCGCTGCGCGCTCCTGGTCAGGTCAATTTGACCACACGTGTGCCTGTCGGTCCGGTCGGTGTGATCACGCCGTGGAATACGCCGTTCATGCTGTCGACCTGGAAGATTGCACCAGCTTTGGCCGCAGGATGCACGATTGTTCATAAGCCAGCCGAGTTCTCACCGCTCACGGCTCGCCTGCTGATTGAGATTGCTGAAGAAGCCGGCCTGCCCAAAGGTGTTTGGAACCTCGTCAACGGCTTCGGCGAAGATGCGGGCAAGGCACTGACGGAACATCCTGATATCAAGGCTATCGGATTTGTTGGTGAAAGCCGCACCGGATCAATGATCATGAAGCAAGGTGCGGACACGCTGAAGCGCGTTCATTTTGAACTGGGCGGCAAGAATCCGGTCGTCGTTTTTGCGGATGCGGATCTGGAGCGCGCTGCCGATGCGGCGGTCTTCATGATCTATTCACTCAATGGCGAGCGTTGCACTTCATCCTCGCGCTTGCTGGTCGAAGATACGATCTATGACCGTTTCACGGCTCTGGTTGCAGAAAAAGCCAAGCGGATAAAGGTCGGGCATCCGCTGGACCCGGAAACGGTCGTGGGGCCGTTGATCCACCCCGTTCACGAAAAGAAAGTGCTGGAATATATCGAGATCGGTTGCAACGAAGGGGCAACTGTTGCCGCCGGTGGCACAAAATTCGACGGCCCGGGTGGCGGTTGCTATGTTTGCCCGACATTATTCACGGGTGCAAACAACCGGATGCGTATTGCCCAGGAAGAGATTTTTGGTCCGGTTCTGACGGCCATTCCGTTCAAGGACGAGGCTGAAGCGCTCGCCCTTGCCAATGACGTTCAATATGGCCTCACCGGCTATTTGTGGACCAACGATGTTACGCGCGCATTCCGTTTTACTGATGGTCTGGAAGCGGGCATGATCTGGGTCAATTCCGAAAATGTTCGCCATCTACCGACACCATTTGGAGGAGTTAAAAGCTCTGGTATCGGACGGGATGGCGGTGATTGGTCATTCGATTTTTACATGGAAACCAAAAATATTGCGTTTGCCAATACTGCGCACGCGATTCAGAAACTTGGCGGTTGAATAAGGCGCACGTACTTTCCGCTTTATGATAACTGCCGTTCCGAGGAGGAAATAATGGCTCTGCCGAAACCAAATCTCTATCCGCCATTCAATATTCTACGACTGTCGCATGTTGAGTTGGCCGTCACCGATCTTGCGAAGTCGCGTGCCTTTTATGTCGACATTCTTGGGCTTCAGGTGACGGACGAGACCGCCGACGCGATTTATCTACGTGCCATGGAGGAGCGCGGACACCATTGCATCGTGCTGCGCAAATCCGCTAAGGCAGAAGCCTGCGAACTTGGTTTCAAGGTGTTTTCCGAAGAAGACCTCGACAAGGCCGAGCACTTCTTCCGCAGCAAGGAACTGCCCGTCGAATGGGTGGAGCGGCCCTATCAGGCGCGCACATTCCGCACCCGCGATCCACATGGTATTCCGTTGGAGTTCTATTCCAAAATGGATCGCCTGCCGCCGATCCATCAGAAATATGCGCTTTATAAAGGCGTGAAGCCGCTGCGCATTGATCATTTCAACTGCTTCTCGCCGAATGTCGACGAAAGCGTTGCTTTCTACAACGAGATAGGATTTCGCGTCACCGAATATACGGAAGATGCCGAGACCGGTCGTCTGTGGGCAGCATGGACGCATCGCAAGGGTGGCGTACATGACATTGCTTTCACCAATGGCAAAGGTCCTCGTCTGCATCATACCGCCTTCTGGGTGCCAACGCCGCTCAACATCATCGATCTGCTTGATGTGATGTCGACCTCCGGCTGGATCGCCAATATCGAGCGCGGTCCTGGCCGCCATGGCATTTCCAATGCCTTCTTCCTCTATATTCTTGATCCTGACGGCCATCGTATCGAGATTTATTGCTCGGATTACCAGACCGTTGACCCCGATCTGGAGCCGATCAAGTGGGATCTGAAAGATCCGCAGCGGCAGACGCTCTGGGGCGCACCTGCGCCGAAATCCTGGTTTGAACACGGCAGCCTGTTTGCCGGGGCCGAAGTGCGGGATTCTATTCTAAAGGCGCAGCCGATCATAGCTCCTTGAACCGCTTTGAGGGACAACGGACGGGAACGAAAGCGAGACATATATATATGGCCAGATTGGTGAGTTTTTCGACTGCTGCGGGCAAGGGTTATGGCCTGCTTAAAGACGGTGGTGTTGTCGATCTTTCGAAGAAGCACGGCCAGATTTGGCCGACCTTGCGCGAAGTTATTGAAGCGGGAGAACTGGTAAGGCTTGCGGAGGAGGGGGCAAGTCTTGCCCCAGATATTCCGCTTGCTGAAATCACTTACGAAATCCCCGTTCCGTCACCGGAAAAGATCATCTGTGTCGGCGTGAACTTTCCCGATCGCAATGAAGAGTATAAGGATGGGCAGGCGGCGCCACCCAATCCATCACTCTTCATTCGGTTTGCGCGCTCGTTCACTGGTCATGATCAACCGCTGATCCGCCCGCCTGAAAGCCCGCAACTCGATTACGAAGGCGAAATCGTCATTGTCATTGGCAAGGGCGGTCGGCGCATTGCTGAAAAAGACGCGCTCGACCATATTGCTGCGCTCACGCTTTGCAACGAGGGTACGATCCGCGACTGGGTGCGCCACGCCAAGTTCAATGTCACGCAAGGCAAGAACTTCGATGCAACCGGTTCTATCGGACCATGGCTGGTGCCGTATACGGATGAAAGTCAGCTGGCTGATATCCAGCTGACCACGCGGGTCAATGGAGATATTCGTCAGCAGGATCGCACCAGCCGGATGATTTTCTCTTTCCGCAAGATCATCAATTATGTCTCCACCTTCACCACGCTTGTACCGGGCGACGTACTGGTCTGCGGCACGCCGACGGGTGCAGGCGCGCGTTTTGATCCCCCGATCTGGCTGAAACCGGGCGATGTGATCGAGGTGGAAGCGGAAGGCCTTGGTATTCTCCGTAATATTGTTGCCGACGAGAAAGTCTGATTCATGCTGACTGAAACGGAAATAGCAGCGGCTGCAAATGCGCTCGACGATGCCGAGAAGAGCCGCACACAAATAGGCCTACTGTCGCTGAAGCATAGCGGCATGACAATTGACGATGCTTACGCTGTACAAGCTGCTTGGGTAAAGCAAAAGCTTGCTGCGGGCCGCAAACAGATCGGCTGGAAGATCGGTCTCACGTCCAAGGCCATGCAATATGCGTTGAACATCGATATTCCGGATTCGGGCGTGTTGCTCGATGATATGATATTCGATGATGGTGCAGTCATCCCGGCTGATCGCTTCATCCAGCCGCGTATTGAGGCGGAAATTGCCTTCGTTATGAAGGCGCCGCTCAAGGGACCAAATGTCTCGATTTTTGATGTGCTGAACGCCACCGATTATATTACGCCCGCACTGGAAATACTCGATACGCGTGTTTTACGCGCCGATCCAGAGACGAAGAAGACGCGCAGTATCGTCGATACGATTTCCGACAACGCCGCCAATGCGGGCATCGTCATCGGAGGACGACAGATGCGGCCAGACCAGGTTGACATGCGCTGGATGGGCGCGATCGTTTCACGTAACGCCGAAGTCGAAGAAACCGGGCTCGGCGCGGGCGTTCTCAATCATCCCGCGCGCGGTATTGCATGGCTCGCAAATCGCCTGGCACAATATGGCGATGGCATTGATGCCGGTCAGATCGTGCTCGCAGGGTCGTTTATCCGTCCTATCGAAGCCCGCCACGGAGATACCATCAGTGCGGACTTCGGGCCTTGCGGTACGATTGCTTGCCATTTCCTGTAATCAAGCCGCGCCATCGGCTACCGCTGCTCAGGAGTGATGGGGTCGTTACTCCTGAGCAGCGATCTAGCTGCCGTGCAAACGGCTGGCTGGCACGCGTTGCCTTATTGCCGAGGTTGGCACAAGGCACCCCGGCCGATAATGATGGCAAGCATCAAGATGATCCCATCCGCTACCGGAAATGCCAGCCAGATGCCTGATACTCCGAACCCGGCGGCGAGCACGAAGATGAGCGCAGGTGTTAAAAGCCAGGGTTTTATCAAAATGAGCGCCGCCGTCTGGCCAACTCGACCAAGAGCCTGGAAATACAATGCCAAGACAAGAACTGGGCCGGCGGATGCGTAGATCAACATCATGCGCTGTAGTATCAGTGCAACGGCGCTGATTACAGCGGGGTCATCGCTGAACCAACTGCCGAGAGTGGTTCCCGCAAAGATGCCAAACGCTGCGACAGACAGGCTCCAGAGGAAAGCGACCCCCATGGACAGCCGCAATGCGGCTAGCACACGGTCAGTTCTTCCCGCACCAGCATTGTTGCCGGTAATGCTCTGCGTGCTCAGCGCGATAGCCATTTGCGGCAGAAAGGCAACGCCTAAAAGCCGCGTTACTACGCCATAAGCTGCCACCCATGTACTATATTCAGTCCCAACGTGAAGCCTCAGAGACAGCATTACAATACTGGCTACCATGGCAATGCCGAGGAAACTGAGACACAATGGCAGGCCAAGGCGAATGATTTGAGACCACCCACTTTGCCAGCTCTGCATATACAAAGTTGGTAGTGGTAACAGATCCTTGCTGCGTTTTCTGAAGCCAACGACCAATGCCAATCCCAGCGCTTGCGCCGCGACTGTACCCAGAGCCGAACCCGAAACACCGAGGCCAAACACTGCAATCCCCAGCCAATTGGCGCCGATATTGAACAGGTTGACCAGAACGGACAAGACCGCAATCAAGCCTGCCCGACCTTCATTTCGCAAGGCATCGGCATGGACGCCAAGCATCAGTTGTATCGGCGCGCCAACAATCATGATCTGCAAATAGTCATGCGTCAAACGGGCGACTATCGGATTGACCGCGGCCATGGAAGCGACAAGTGCAGTACCACTCAGCGCCCACAGTCCGATCAGGCCGACCGAAACTGCCAGCACCATGCCATGCGCACCTGCAAAGATGCGCCCGGCAGCGATACGATCTCCAGCACCCAGAAGCCGTGCCATGAGGCTCGACATCCCGCCACCCACCAATGTGGTGAGCGCGGAAAGCACCATGATCACAGGAAATGCCAAACTTACTGCCGCGAGAGCGTCGGAGCCGATGAAGTGACCGACGAAAATCCCATCGACGACATTGAGAACGCCACTCATCGACATAACAACGGCCATAGGAAGGGCGTTGGACAGAAACAGCCGCCCGACAGGGACGGTCAGAAAAGGATCAATCCTTTGGGCGTGCCGCATAGACATCGCTCAGTCCTCATACGAGGCATTTCAAATAGGATGGGAGCCCGCATTGCCACCGTGCGAAATGCTTCGAGGGTGAGGTGTCTTATCGATCCGGGCTTGACCATGACTTTCGTCTGCAGGAGGCAGGTGCCGGAACCTTTTCAATAGACATAGAGGACGACCGCTGTCGGGTCAATCAAATCTACAGCCTTAGAAGAGTGCTGTCATAAAGTCAGCCTGAGCGAAGCCGATCCGGATGGCTGCGTGCTGGATAAGATCGTTCAAACTCTCGACAATACCAAGGCTGCGTCGAATGCTGTAGCTCATCAACACACCTGAAAACCAGAACCGGGCCATTCCGCGCTTGAATTCAAGCAATGTGAAGGCACTCATGTGATTGCGATCGAGACCGCATCAACACCGAAGAAGATTGATTAGTGCTCTGAGCGCCGCAGGGACATGTCGGCGACCTGGATAGTAAAGATAGAAGCCTGGATAGGGAGGGCACCAGTCTTCAAGAACACGGACGAGCCTTCCAGACACAAGATGTTCGCTGACATGTGGCTCGGTGCCGTAGGCTAGTCCGATGCCGTCAAGTGCCGCGGCTATCATAAGTTCAGGATCGTCCAGAACCAGTGTTCCGTCGACGGCAACATTGAGTGTTTGTCCGTCTTTCGAAAACTCCCAGCGATATAAACCACCATTCGCGATCTGGCGGAACCCGATACAATTGTGCTTGTGAAGATCGCGGGGCGTTTCTGGTGGTGAATATCGTGTAAAATATTCCGGTGAAGCGACAATGGCTGTACGCAAATCGGGTGTAATGCGAACCGCAATCATGTCTTGATCAAGACTTTCGCCGAGCCGAATGCCCGCGTCAAAGCCTTGCTGGACGATGTCGACAAATCCGTTTTGGGCTGCAATCTCCAGGGTGACATCTGGGTAAAGATCGCAATAGGTGCGGATTTTAGGCCCTAAGACCCGCATTGCTACCGTGCGTGGAGTGCTGATCTTTAACCTGCCGGCTGGCTGTTCGCGATAATCATTGAGCGTTTCCACCGCTGTTTCGATGCTGGCAAATGCTGGACCGATCTGACGCAAAAGGGCGTGTCCTGCTTCAGTTAGCGCGATCGTTCGCGTCGTTCGGTTAAAAAGACGAACCCCCAGTTTTTGTTCAAGTGAGCGGATGGAATGTGACAGAGCAGACGGCGTTACATTCAGCCGGACTGCTGCTTTGCGGAATCTGCCTTCTTCCGCAATAGCTACGAACGCCGCTAGTTCACCGAGATCGCTTGTCCTCATTATTGATGAATATAGCTCACCATCGGATGCAATGAAAGGTGGATTAAAATGAATAATGAACTGGTCTAGCTTGAAGGAAATGAGCCACCTGAGAGGTAGATATGTCGGATTTGTCGGGACAAACAGCAGCTTCAAGCCGCTTTCAAAACAAGGTCGTTATTGTATCCGGCGCTGGTACCGGCATCGGTCGCGCTGCGGCAATCGGTTATGCCCGCGAGGGTGCGAAAGTAGTGTTGGCGGGACGCCGAGCCGCCGAGATTGAATCCGTGGCGCATGAAATCATCAAAGGCGGTGGTCAGGCAATTGCCGCCTCCACCGATATATCGCAGGAAGAAGATGTCCGTCGTCTGATCACAACGGCATTCGATCAATATGGCAGGCTGGACGCGGCGTTCAACAATGCAGGAATCCTCGGCAACTTCGCACCAATTATCGAACAGTCGAGCGCTGATTTTGATGCGGTAATAGCCGTCAATCTTAAGGGTATCTGGCTTTCGATGAAGTATGAAATCGAGGCGTTCTTGAAACAGGGCTTTGGTGGGGCGATTGTAAATACCTCATCCTGGCTCACGAAGGGAGCGCTTCGCGGGTCATCAAGCTATTCGGCCAGCAAGGGGGCGCTTGATGCGATGATCCCCGCACTAGTGCTCGAATATACTTCCAAAGATATCCGTATCAACAATATCAATCCGGGTATTATTGAAACCCCGATGGCTCGCGGCAGTGTCAATGGCGACATGACGGCATTTACGCCTTTCGTCGCGCATACGCCTGCAGAACGGCTTGGCCAGCCGGATGATGTCGCTGATCTTGCAATCTGGCTTTCATCGGATGAAGCCCGCTTTGTAACTGGCCAGACAATTCTCGTGGATGGCGGCTACACGATCGCCGGTGTGCGTTGAAGCTGAACCGGCTGGGGGTGTTGGCAGTTGCGCACCGACTTGAGGCTCCAAATTGTCGGGCAGAAGTGGTCTCGATTGGAGAAAGAAGAATGAAATACGTTTCTCTTGGCCATAGCGGGTTGAAGGTGTCACGCCTCGCTCTTGGTTGCATGACCTATGGCGATCCGTCCTGGAGGCCATGGGTCCTCAAAGAAGACGAGGCCCGTCCGTTCATTCGGGATGCACGGGAAGCGGGGATCAACTTCTTCGATACGGCAAATATCTATTCAGCCGGTGAAAGTGAGCGGATTCTGGGCCGCGCGCTAAAGGATTTTGGTTCTCGCGACGATGCGGTCATTGCCACCAAGGCTTTCTTTCCGATGAATGAAAAGCCAAATAATCGCGGCCTTTCGCGGAAGCACATTCTGGCAAGCGTTGATGCTTCCCTGAAACGGCTTGGCACTGATTATATTGATTTATTCGTCATCCATCGTTGTGATCCTGAAACGCCTATCGAAGAAACTGCCGATGCACTTGATGCAGTCGTTCGGGCCGGTAAGGTGCGCTATCTCGGGGCGTCTTCCATGCATGCTTGGAGATTTATGAAGTTACTCGCCTTTCAGCGTAACAACGGCCTGGCCAGCTTCATCTCAATGCAAAGTCAGTACAATCTGATTATCCGTGACGATGAAGAGGAATTGATACCTCTATGTCGGGAGGAAGGTATTGGTCTGACACCCTGGTCGCCTTTGGCACGAGGCAGGCTTGCGGCAACGCAAAGTATTGAAACATTGCGCGCTGGTACGGATGAACAATCTGCCCAATGGTATCAAGGCACTGGCGGAGTTGACGAAACGGTGGCGATTGTTGGTGATCTTGCCAAAGCGCGTGGCGTCTCACCAGCGCAAATCGCTTTGGCCTGGGTGCTGGCGAAGCCGGATATAACATCTCCGATAGTTGGTATGTCCAAGCCCCATCATCTCCCCGATGCGCTTGGCGCGTTATCGCTCGAACTGTCGAGCGATGAAATGATCAGACTGGAAACCGCCATCAATGCAAATCGTCGAGCGCCGCACTGGTGAGCGTTTTGGTTGAAATATCGAGCTCGGTATCTTGGCACTTTAAGATCGAAGGATGAGTGTATGAAACACGTATTTCACCGCCGTTCAGGGTTCGCTGCAATAGCAGTTCTTGCAGCTTTGGCCTTGAGTGATGCAAAGGCGCAATCTTCACCCGATCCTGAGTGCAAGGCTTCAACGATGATTCTACCGTCTGGAGCTCTCTACCCCAATGGCATCGCCCGTGCGAACAATGGCGCGCTTTATGTAGGCCTTGTTACGAGTGGGAAAGTTCTGAGCAAGCGGCCGGACCAAGACTGGCAGGTGTTTTTTGAGGGTAACGAACAGGTCTTTTCCGGAACCACACTACGATTGGATGAAAAGCGAGGCTTGTTGTGGGGCAATTCACCGGATTTTATTCCATCAGGAGAAACACGTCCACACCGCATCTTTGCCATAGAAACTTCGACGGGAAAACAACGTGTTGACGTTCTCGTACCAAACGGCGGTATGGGCAACGATATTGCTTTGGCACCCGATGGTACAGTCTTTCTGACGGAAACCAAGAATGGCGGAATTCTGCGCCTGCAGCCGGATACTGACCAGCTACAAGCCATCGTGAGCGATGGGCGCCTTAACGGTGGAACCGGGGGAATAGGGGCGGCTGGAATTGTCTATCTGAATAACCAAACTTTGATCGTATCGAATTTTGGCACAGGAAAGCTCTATGTCGTCAACAATGTTGACACCGAGACACCGACCTTACGCGAAATCCAGCTGCCACGGTTGATCGAGAACCCTGACGGAATGGCTTTGGCGCCTGACGGATCGCTTATTGTCCTTGAAAACGCAATAAACAGCGGGCAAGGCCGAATACTCAGAATCCGTGAACCACTTGCTGCGGATATGCGTAACATTGAAGTGCTTCGGGATGGACTGGAAAACCCAGTTAATCTGACGATTAGCCCGCAAGGATGTGCTTTCGTATCCGAAGCGCGTATCCGCCACCGACTTCTTCCCGGAATGGAAGCGAACGTACCAGATGAATTCCGTATTCTAGAACTCCCACTCCCTTCAGGGGCGAGCGACGACGCACAATAGCGTCAAGCCGTCGCTTTCCATGAGGTCTTTGACGAGTTCACAGGAGTGATGTTCCATGTCTATATTCAGTTTGAAACAAACTCTCGTCATCTGCCTGTTGCTCATCGGCTCTGTTCACGCGCAGGATTTATCCGAAATCGAGTTCGAGCCCGAGCTGGGGGGCGGATATCCGGAAGGCATCGCTTGGAACCCGTTGACAAACGCCTTCATGGTTTCTTCCCTTCGTGGGGGACAAGTCGGGTCGGTGACGCCTGACGGCCATTATAGGATATTTTCCAACGATAATTCCTTGATCACGACTTCAGGCATCGTCGTTGATGTTGATCGCAATCGTCTGCTGATTTGTAACGAGGATGTCGGCATATCAACGCGTTCGTTGCCCGGCACTCGCCACAGAGTGGCTCAGGTGGTCGAACTAGATCTTGATACCGGTGCGGTCCAGAGAATGTACGATTTTTCATCGCTGAGTTCCGGTGCGACGCTCGCTAACGATTTGGCGGTTGACGCGCAGGGTAATATCTACGTTACGGATAGCTTTCAGCCGCAAATATACAAGGTTGATTACTTGACCAAAGAGGTGTCGGTCTTCGTGCGTTCCGATCTTTTGATGTCGGCTGGAAAAACGGAAGCGAGTGGTACCAAACCTTATCTGAACGGCATAGTCTATCATCCTGACGGATTTCTGATTGCGTCTGATTATTCACGCGGACTCCTGTGGAAGATCCCCCTGAACAACCCGCAATCCTTCACCGAGATTCAGCTGCCGACGCGGCTGGATGGTCCAGATGGGCTGGTTCTTAAAAGTCCACAGGAGTTGGTCGCGGTTCAATCGTTCCCCGACAAGAACGGAAAAATGACGGGCAATGTAGTTCTTTTAGATTCGCCAGATAGTTGGGCTACCGCTCGCATCAAGGCCGTGGCCACGTCGAGCGAACTGGATGGACCTACCACTGCAACATTGAGAGGCGATGAGGTATGGGTGGTCAACTCAAGATATCCACGTCTGTTTTCCGACCCGGATAATGCCGTTAACACCAAGGCTTTCACTATCTTGAAAGTTGGTTTCGAGTAGTAAAGTAAGCAGGTAATCTCGTTGTCGTCTATGAAAACAACATTGAGGCGAGAACCAGTATTGTAACTTCGACTTTGTCGTAAAACTTAGTCGCCGATAAGAGGGTATGCACGACATTCGCTGATCAATACGTATCGGATTACGGGTTAGGGTTACGGTGCCTTAGTCAGCTTGGAGCGGCGTCACCCAGATAGAGCTTGTGAAGCCGGGTGGGGTCTTTGGCAAGCACTTCGCTGCTGCCGTCATAGACGATCTGCCCGCGACGCAAGACATATGCATGGTCGCTTATGGAAAGCGCCAGCGCCGCAAACTGTTCCACCAGTATGATCGCCATGCCGTTATCAGCTAGCTGTCTCACGGCACGCATGAGCCGATTCACTATGACGGGTGCCAGACCGGATGACATTTCATCAATCAGCATAACCTTCGGCCGATTAACGATGGAGCGCGCAATCACCACCATCTGCTGTTCACCGCCCGATAGCATACCCGCTTTGACGTCACGCCGCTGAACGAGCTCTGGAAACAGATCATAGGCTTCATCCAGGCCTGCATCGGGATGTAAGGCGACCTTCAGATTCTCTTCCGTTGTCATATCCGAAAAGACGGTCCGTCCTTGCTCAACATGGCTCAGACCAGCCTTCGTTCGCAGGCCCGGTCTTAGTCTGGTCAGCTCTGCCTCGCCGAGGCTGATCGAACCGGATTGTACCGATATGATGCCGGACAAGCTCTCAAGGAAGGTGGTTTTACCGGCACCATTGGAACCCAGCAGCACGCTGATTTCACCGCTTTGTACCCTCAGATCGACACCACGAATTACCGGGATGCCCGAACGGTCGACCTGTAATGCGTTGACTGAAAAACAGGTCATTCGGCAGCCTCTTCAAACTCGATGCCCATATAGGCTTTTTGGACGGACGGAAGATCCAGAACTTCAGCGGTCGGGCCGTTGGCGATGACGCGCCCAAAGTCGAGGACCATGATTGATGAACAGGCGTTGCGCACAAGGTCCATGTCATGTTCGATCAATAATATCGAACTGCCAAATGTTGCAGGAATAGCAGCAATGCGCTGGCCAAGTTTCAGCGCCTCGTCATAAGAGATGCCTGCTGCCGGTTCTGGAGTTGCCCCTTAAAAACCGGACATTTTCAGGATTGAGCATTTCGGCTCAGGAACTCTCGTGGAGATTGATATCCTAAAGCCTTGTGCGGGTGAAGATTGTTATAGTGCTCGAACCATGATGGCAGTTGAGCCATGACAGTTTCGGCGTCCGGCGTCGGGTTGATCCGGACATAATCGCGCTTGAATGTTTTGACGAAAGCCTCAGCCATTCCATTTGACTGCGGGCTGCGCACTGGTGTTCTGCACTGTTCCATACCGATATCCCGGAGCAGGGACGCGGTGTTTTTCGCAATGAAGCATGAACCATTGTCGGTAAGCCACTGGATGGGCTCTGCCAGCATATTGATGCGCCCGAAGCGGTTTTCTACCGCCGTGATGACAAGGTCCTGTACATCTTCGCTCTTGATGCCTTCTGTCGTGGCCACATGAGCGATTGCTTCCCGATCACAGCAGTCGAGCGCAAATGCAACGCGGACCTTTTCCTTGTTGTCGCACGTGATCTCGAAGCCATCGGAGCACCATCTGGTATTGGAGCGCTCGACGGTGACTTGCCCGTCGTGTCTGCGTTCACCGGCAGCTCCGGTATGGCGCTGAAGGAGCAGATCATGCCGCTTCATCACGCGATAAACACGTTTGGCGTTCGGCCATGAACGCCCCTGTTCACGGGCCTTGCGCCGCAGAATGGCATGAACGCGCCGATAACCATAGGTCGACATTTCTTCAATGACCGCCTTGATCTGAGCAACCAGATCAGCGTCGGGAAGCGGAGGTCTCCCTCGGGCTCTGGAAAGGGTGCCTGTGGCGCGTGCAGCGATATTCGACCGGGCAACGCCTAACGTCTCGCATAGCGCCTTCATCGCAAAACGTCCTTCGGCAGCGAGATTGAGTGCAGCAGTCGTTTTTTTGGGCCGTTGGCGATTTCGAGGGCCTCCTTGAGAATTTCCCCTTCCATCGTCTTCTTGCCCAGAAGGCGCTGTAATTCCTTCACCTGAGCCTGAAGCGCCCGGTATTCCGAGGCAGGGACAACCTCCTCTTCGGCTGCGGTGGCAACCAAGGCACCCTGCGATGCAAGCTTGCGCCACGCGAACAGCTGGTTAGGCGCAATGCCATGACGACGGGCGACCAGACTGACCGTCGCGC
>NZ_JBQEPD010000004.1:0-240129 GCF_052045675.1 Brucella sp. 22210 | reverse complement strand
TTTCCATCTTAATGCTATTACCAGTCATAATGTGAACAGTAGTCCTATCACTTATTTAAGTGGCAGAAACTGTCCGGGCAATTAGGGGGCTATTCCATGACGCTTGTACCAGGGTTCGCTATCCAAGCCACAAATGAAGTTGCTTGTCGGGCTTTCGATCTTACACTCTATTCCAGCGACAACAGCTTGTTACGTAGGCACTCGTGAAGTTAATTTCCGTGAACGTAGCGCGTCGTCAAGGCATATCACCACGATAACGATTGATCGGTTCGATTGCGTGATAAATACTGGCTGTAAATGCCACCGCAACAATCACCTTATCCGATCAACAATACTTAGCGAGATATGAAAAGCCTTGCGGAGAACTGAATAAAGTATGGGCGTTTTTCTTAAACGCACGATTATAGCATTCATCATTCTGAGTATTTTTCGGCGTTCTAAAGCGCTCAATTGCCCCTGTAATTCGATAAGCCCCTCCGTACTGGTAGCCATGCGACACAAGCGTTGCAATTGAAGGGACTCGAATCTGGATAGGCCATGGGTCGTTTGATAAAGCCGAACCTGTCCCGGCCATTCTGAATAGGTTCGCGCCATCGAATTCTTCCTAACCCGGTAAAGACACGTCACCTTTGGGATAACTGCGATACGAAGCCCGCTGGCTATCACGTTGAGATAGAATGCCCAGTCTTCGTATTTTGCCTTAGACGCGGCGTTCCATCCCCCAATGCGCTTGGCATGAGAAACCCTGAAGCCAGAGTTTGCATGACCCAAATTGTTTTGCACTTGAGAGGTGACGAATCCGTCTCCGAGCGCACGGTAGATATACTGTCCCTTTGGAAGGTATTTATTGAAGTCTGCGCCAGCATCAAACGCAGCCAGATATGGAACCGCCGCTGCTGCCGACGGGTCACGGGTCAACGCGACAACTATGGTCTTAACCCAGTCATTCAGTGGGATATCATCGGAGTCAGCATTCAATATAAAATCCGTTTTACAGGCGGTCAAAGCCGTATTTCTCGCACCTGCCAGCCCACGATTGTGGGCGTGATCAAGGATTCTAAACGGTATATTGAGATGCTTCTGAGCCGCCTCTGCCATCTCAATACGATTTTCAGTCAAAGACGCATCATTTACAATGATAATTTCGGTTGGGCGAAGAGACTGCTGATTGAGCGATTTCAACAAGTCAGTAAATTCGGCAATATCAGTATTATAGAATGGGATCATCACCGTCGAACTGGGAAACTCGACTTCGGCTTTGTCGCTCTTCACATACTTAGTGGTATCTGCCACATCATTGCTACGACGCAGATCATCAATGAGCTCCGCAGCGATACGGCTCCTTTTACTGCTATCCCAATCGACCAATTCTCGAATTTTACAACGAAGGGCTTCCGTAGAGAGATCAGCTAGACATTCCTGCCAAACTTCCGCTCGGAACATCTCCGGGATGCCCCCTGCGTTGCCGGTCAGAAGAGAACCGCCATTGCCGACAACATCATAGACAGCGAGAGGGAAGTTATCGCCGCGATATGGTTCAACAAACAAGCTATCGGACCTGCGCTGTCTTACATACCAAACAAGCTTCGCAAGATCAAAATCGGTATGCACCGTTAATTTGAAATGACGTTTGATAACCGCCTCGTTGCGATAACCGCTAGTAGCTCCGCGCCCAATGAGCGTGACTTCCTCAATGCCCTTTGCCTTAAGATCCTTACAAAAGTTTTTGTCAAAGGATTCGCAAAAAAGGTCGAAACCCTTCATCGGCATAAATTTTCCGACAAAAACAATGCGTCTTATATTTGCAAATTCGAGGTTATCATTACTTATATTACCGTATTTATAAGGGCACATCAGAACCTTATTATCTTCGACAACTATTCCTGCTTGCTTGTAGAGATTACGCAAAAAGATCGACGGGAAAACGACTTGATCACTCAGTTCAATGCAAATCTTTTCCTTAACCGCATATTCCTGAGCATCCACCCCTAACCAAGCCTGATTTGCATTTTCCAGATAATGTTGGTTGCCGTGACAATGTGTGACGATTGTGAGTGTATCGGGAAGAATCCCCGCGCTTTTAGCTTGCGCAATGCGCATACCTATACCTAGATACTCTTGGAAGTGTATTTCCTTAAGATCAGGGCACATAAAAAGCAGCTGCTTGACAGCCTCAAGCAGTATATCTGGGAGACCTATGTCGCCTATTCTCGATACATCGATCACATCTGCCGGGCTGAAAACGACGTCATTCTTCAACTTTACTTTGCTGTCAAAATCGAAAGTGGTGAGCACGACTGAATTGTCAGTCGAACGGTGCCAGTCCGCCACAAAAGTGCCGATACCACCGCTCGCGACCAACCCAGGATACTCAGTAGTGATCATCACCGACGACACACTTGCGGAGGTAATACCATCGCGTGCCAACACTTCTCGATACGAAGAAGCGTCAAACAAGAATTCCGCAAGTATCGTGCTGCCTTGATCCTCTTGTGCATTCTCGAGAATATTATCTATCTGTGCTACATAGAAACCCGAAGCCGCAAGTAAGTTTCTAAGTTCTCCGCTGGTCCATTCTCGAATGTGGGCTGGATTATCTGGCTTACTCGTAAGTCGATGATCCGCCGACTGTGGACGGTCTGGTGTCGACAAGAAACAGCGATTACGGGTCGAAGCAGCCAATAGCAACCGGACTAGCGCTAAAAGCGGGCGCGGGTCGGGCAGATGTTCAATTATGTCGGCACACAAGATAATCGTCGGGACGCCGTCGCGATATCTTTCGGCAACGGATAATACGTCGTTCCACGATGTTAGGTCGCACTCAACACGAGTTGCGGCTGGATAGTTCGCCTTAGCAGCAAACAACACCCCCGCAGTGTCAACGGCAATAACCTCAAAATCGCCTTCCGCAAAAAGGTTCTTGACCGTGAAAGCGCTGCCACAACCAATGTCTATTATCCGCCGCGCACCAGAAGCATCGGCGTATCGCTTTGCAGAAAGATACGCATCTGGTTGCCTTTCAGTATCTACATCCATATCGTCAATGAATATATCATTCAACGCACGAGCTTGCGCGTTTACCCCAAAATTCCATTGTGGGGTTGATATATACTGGTGTGGAATACTGCTGTTCTCCAAAGACCTTGGGTTAACTTCTTTTGGAGCAGACATCAAAAACCATCCGAACTCATAAGACCTCTAAAGACAACTCACGGTGGCGTTTATACCGTCTCTCAGATCAACATTTGGATGCCAGTCTAGTTCATTTCTTACTAACGATATATCAAGAACACTTTTTCTAACGTCGAATATTCTACCTGGAAGCGGGTTTCTTTTCGCTTTCACGCTCATCGCGTTCTCGACAAGGGAAATAATCTCATTAACACTCTTCCCTTCTCCACTGCCAATATTGAAAATCTTGTGGCTGCCTTTGTAGGCTATCGCCGACTCCATCGCCCGGACGGCATCTCCGATGTAAACGTAGTCTCTCTGCGTTTCACCGTCGCCATAGACATCGACTGCACGGCCATTTTTTATCGCATCAATCACAGCCGCTATCAGCCCAACCCCTTTGGCCACTGGTTGCAACGGCCCATAGGGATTAGACAACCGAAGGATCAGATAATCCAGCTGTCTTGTATATGAAAATACCCGAAGATAATTCTCAATTAGAAGTTTATGAGCACCATAGGCGTTCATTGGTATTGTAGGATCACTCTCGCGTGAAGCTACCATACCATTATCACCATATACTGTGCCACCAGAGCTTACAAATATAACTTTCTTTACGCTTGCTTCCGCGCACAAGTCTAATAGAGAAATTGTGGGATTAATGGTTCGAACAATATCCCCCGCTATATCGAAATTCACCTTCGGGGGATTAGTGCCGTGAACTAAATGAAAAACATAATCCTGATCAACGAGCGCTCGCTTAATTTGCTCAGCGTCAGAAAAATCTCCGCGCAGGAATTCGATATCGGGATGCAACGCCGTTGATGCAGTCCTTCCGAATGAGAATACCTTGTAACCAGCACTCAACAACTGATTACAGAGATGCGTACCCACGAAGCCAGTACCACCCAGCACCAATACTCTTTGCTCAGACAAGGTCATCTCCTCGCGCTGTGATCGGACTAATTGAAAGACCCCAATCTGTCAAACGTGACGAATCCTTGAGATCGATTTGACGCAGGCCCCCAAAAAAAAAGGGGCTGTAGTACAACACTGGACATGCCGCCTGAAAACAACATTCACTTCTGATAGGAAGACATTATGATTCTACAAATCATTCGATGCGTGAGTGTGTAGCCACTCTCGAACTAGACCTTCAATCTTCTGCTGCGCAGCCGCGATCATTGGGGTGTAGCGTTCGTTTTCAAATCCCCATAAAGTGGACGTAGCGTCCTCCTTGTGTCCAGCTATAAATGGCAAAGCCACAACGACCCGGAGACCTTCCTGACGCTCAAGGTAACGGTCAATCGTGTTGGTGACAGCATCAGTATTCAGCGGATTCCATTTTGAGATTATTTCTAAAGCACTTTTATTATATATGTTGAATACAGTGCTAGTCATTTTGTCGATAGTAACGTAGGTACGATCGCCAAATTGATCAACGGAGATGATTTTCGCGTCCGGATGAACATCGGCCATCAGGCCAGAAAAGATATCCCAATTTGATCCGCGCTTATTAAGGTATTCATTTATCTCGCACAGGATTTTATTGAAATTTCCAGGCAGCTCCACGTCATCTTCGATGACGGTCAGCCTGTCCACCTCGTTCGCGACCGCATAGCGCGATAAGGCATTGAAGCTACATCCACAACCAATCCAACCTGCACTATGGCGAATCCCGTCAAACAACTCGCAACCATCCGGCAGCGATTGGGCTATCGCCCTGCGCCGTTCTATAGTTTCGGGCAACGAAAGAGCGAAGAAGTCACTTTTCTGCGCAACATATATCGGATGTTCTAGAATGACGTTAGCCGGAACAACTCCAATAGCCACCAAAAAGCGGTCCATCATAAAATTGAAGCGTGCCGCACTGACTGAAACAGCGACTTCGAGAGTTTTGCTCTTCGTCGCCAAATTGTGAAGCATCTCCGACGCCGAGGTCATCATGCTCTCGACAGACCCCTCATCGAAGAATTTCACTGCACCTTCGAGTTCAGGATATTCATCCTGATCCATTGTGCCTTCGGAGAGAACAGGGACACCCAAAGAAATGCACTCGCATATCCGGGGCATTTCCAACAACGCTCCGTCATAATAGTGAATATTTATAACAATCTTTGATTGTTTTATTACATCGTATAGTTCTCTACCAAATAAATCGTTGCATATTTTTACACTATACTTCTCTTTCAATCTATCAAGAAAACTACTTCTTCGTTCGCTGCTTGAACTGTCACCATAAAACACAAAATCATATTTTTTTGGCTTTGTGTTATATTCAAAATCCTCGGCCAGCGAAGCACCGATTGGCAAATAATGTACTTTTGGGTATTTCAGACCGTTCTTGGCTAAAAAATCGACGTTCGTTAGAGAATATTCGAGCACCCACAGAGAATCTGCGAGAATTTTCTTATATTGCGCCGTGAACCATCTTGAACTTACCGATTGCTCAAGCTGGAAGATGACCCGTTTGTTTGCTGGCGGGAGACGCCCGAACATCTGCGCGCAAAGAACAATATAAAAATCATGGTCGAAACTCTTCATCGAGCCCGTAACGATTTCGCTTTCGATTCCGTGACTTGCTAAGCGTTCCGATATAGCCCGCGCTATAAAAAGGGTGTGTGGCGTGCAGACAATGCCCCAAACGATGCCACTTTCGTGCGCGAGGCGTTTACGCAGCTTCACATAATTAAATTCGCGCCCGTACCATTTCAGGCGACGAAACAACCCTGAAACATCCCCCTTGGCCAAATAGCGTAGCGCATTGGTCAACTGCCTGAAGCGGCTGGCTAATTTTGGCATGGCTGTTCAATACCTTACAATAATAACGACGAACTCGCATGAGTAAGAAGCCAATTATATCATTGGTTTCTGAAACGCGCTTTCCATGCGACTTTCATGCGAGCCGCTTCGACTTGCGTCATTCACCAAAATATGCAGCCAGTACATCATTAGGCGGCCCGTCCATTTTCACCCGCCCATGTTCCAGCCAGATTACTCTGTTGCAGTTCTTGGTCATCAGATCTTTTGAATGACTGGCAAGAACGAGAATCTTCGTAGAGTCCACGAGCTCACGCATACGTATATTGGCGCGCTCTTTAAAATCCTCATCACCAGTCGAAAGCCATTCATCCATGATCAGGATTTCAGGACGAACAGCCGTTGATGTCGCAAAAGCCAATCTTAACTGCATACCCGACGAATATGTACGGAATGGAACATCCAAGAATTCTCCGAGACCAGAAAAATCGGCAATCTGGTCAAATTTCTCGGCAATTTCTTCGGGCGGCATTCCCATCATCGCCGAGCGCAGACGGATATTTTCTCGTCCTGTCGCATCTGGATCTATTCCTAGATTGATATTGATCAACGATACACAGTGGCCATTAATGACCGAACTTCCATGTGTCGGGGTATAGATGCCCGACAAGACACGAAGCAACGTGGTCTTACCCGATCCGTTATGGCCGATCAACCCAACCCGATCTCCGTCCCTGAACGTCATAGAGACATCATCAAGCCCCCGCACAATCACCAGACGGTCACTGCGTCGTTCGATTTTTCCGCCTGTAGCGATGCTGAGAACTCTGTTTTTGAGTGAGCGGCTAGTCGAATTATAGATCGGAAATTCGACACTAACATTCTGAAGTTGAATTAAACTCATTTTCTACAACCAATACGCTACGCGCCAGCGATATCGCCCAAAGAACAGAATCGCAACGATCCAACCAATTATTGCGCACGCAAACCCGAACGTCCAATCAAGCAGAGATGGCGGAGAACCGAAGAGCGGAGCACGAACAAGTTCGATAAAGTGATAGAAGGGGTTCAAATCGATAAACGCTCGGGAAACGTGGTCTGGTAATATCTTCACCATCCACATGATCGGCGTCGCGTAAAACAACACTTGCAGAATGTTCGTAACTACTTGGGTCATGTCGCGAAATCTCGCGCATAGAATCGCGAGAATGAGCATCATCCAAGATAAATTGATGCACAAGACTATAAAACCTGGAATTGCCCAAAGCACATTCACACTGATCATTCGACCGAGAATAAGAAGAAGAACAGGTAAAATGACAATATTATGAGCGAATATTATTATATTTCTCCAAACCGCACGCATAACATGTGTAAACAACGGCATGCGAACTTGTAGGATTATTCCGTCGGAAGACGTAAATGTCGTACATCCCTCATTCAAGCAAGTCGAGATAAAGCCCCACGTGATGACGCCAGCGCACAGATACGGCAGAAACTCACGCATCTCGCTTTGGAAGAGCGTTCCGAAAATCAAACCTAGCGCGCCGATAAACACAGCCATGTTCAACGTTAGCCAAAAGGCGCCTACCCTGGAGCGCCGATAACGTTGTGCAACATCTTGCCAGCCGAAAATTAAGGCCAAGCGATATTTGGACAGAGCTTCCGAAATGTCGCCAATGGCGACTTTAGCTCCTTTGGTTGGCTCTGCCACCACAACGTCGTGCGACACGACGGCCCTAGTCATCTCAATACTCATGGGTTCTTCCGGGCCAATCCGATATTTGTCACGAATGCCACCTTCTTGAATAAATCTAAACAACTCTCTTATGCGTAATTGAAGAAATATAGCTGCTAAGTCAACTCCGTCGTCACCCGCGAATACGGCGCATTTAGGACCCGCTCGTTATGGCAGGATATCACCGAGTATGATCTGTCATATTGGCTAGCATACACCGTTCTCTCGCAGTCGGGAGAATATTGGACCAAAACCCATACGTTTGGTGAAGGGCCAAAGCTGCCATTAAGCTGAACGCAGACGACAATCAGCTTATACGATTTTTAATACAGGATGACGAGAACCAAAAGGTGTCCCGGCATCTATCAGAAGGATCTGGGAAAACGCGAGCAGCAGCTAAAAGCGTTTGATTTTTCCATCAAGTAGTGGCTGGGGCGCCTGGATTCGAACCAGGGAATGCCGGTACCAAAAACCGGTGCCTTACCGCTTGGCTACGCCCCAACAAATCAAACCGAAGCAATCGGTTGCGCGGCCTTATAGCCGCTTCATTTCGCAAGCGCAATCGCCTAATCGCGAAATCCTCGCTCATGCGCAAACTACCAGTTCGAACGTCACAATCACTCTAGCTTACTTCTTTCACCGGCAATACAAGCGGGGATTTGCGCGGACGCGTAAAGCTGATAATTCCTGTAACAGCTTCATTTGCCGTCGGTATCCCTATGCTTTTTTTAGCAATCTCTTCTGTATTCAGTGCAGTCCTCTGCGTTCTGGGTCTTGTGATCCTTTCTCGTCTTCTGCCCGCGACATTTCTGGCTGCGCGGATGAATTCGCGTTCGAACCACACAGTTGCGGCAAGACAGATTGGTGGATTGGCTCTGATACCGGCGACGCTTGCTACTTTGCTGATTTTCGGGGCCGATCTCGAAATTGCCAACAAGCTGTTGCTCTGCCTCATTGGGGCATCGACCTTACTGTGGGCTGTTGGCGGACTGGACGACCGCTATGAGTTGTCCGAGATCATTCGGCTTGGATCGCAGCTCCTAGCCGCCTGTGTCGTTCTCTACGGTATGGGACCCGATTTTCGCCTTCTGGCAGATGTACTGCCCCATTGGCTGGAAGCGGCATTGATCTTGTTTTCACTTCTGATCGCCATCAATGTCACGAACTTTATGGACGGCCTTGATCTGATGACCGTCGCCGGATTGGGAGTGCCGCTGGCGGGTATCGCTCTGCTGGCAGCGCTTGGCCTTGCGGGTATGGAAAGCGGCGGACTGAGCGCGGCGACTGCGGGCGGGTTACTCGGCTTTGCATGTTTCAACCGCCCCCCCGCCCGCGTTTTCCTCGGCGATTCAGGGAGCCTGCCGCTTGGTCTCATCACTGGCACGGCTTTGCTTCTTCTGGCGCGCGAAACCAACATCGTCGTGGCGTTGATTTTGCCGCTTTATTATATTCTCGATGCGGGCTCGACCATTATCATGCGTCTCAGCCAGGGTGAGAATATTTTGAAAGCGCATTCGAAACATGCTTATCAGGTCGCCAAACGTGCAGGCTGGAGCGTTTTGAAGGTTATCGGCCATGTGGCCCTGCTCAACCTTATCCTGATTGCTTGTGCCGTCGCGCTGCTGGCGCTTGACCATCTGATCACGCGCGTAGCCTTCCTGCTTGTCGCAGTCGTGGCCACGCTTGTGTTGCTTCTGGATTTTCGCGGACGCTTCAGGAAGCTATAACGCTGAAGAGTATCTTGCGAACAGTGGCCACATCGCCGCTCTCCATCGCCGCCTGAAGGCGCTGAAGGCTTTCAGGCACATCAACAGCGGCCTTGTTTCCCTTCGGCGCGCGCATGATCTTCGGATGCCGGGTGGTTTGCGCCTGCGACGGATCGTAGAAGAGCTCTTCATACATCTTCTCGCCTTCGCGAATGCCCGTCACTTCAATGCCGATGTCGCCATTCGGGTTTTCCGCATTGCGCACCGTCAGACCGGCCAACAGGATCATATTTTCCGCAAGATCGCGGATTTTCACTGGCTCGCCCATTTCCAGCAGCACCGTATCGCCGGATTCGGCAATCGCGCCCGACTGCACGATGAGTTCCGCCGCTTCCTTGATCGACATGAAATAGCGCGTCATGTCCTCGTGGGTCAGGGTGATCGGCCCGCCATTGGCGATCTGCTCGCGGAAAAGCGGCACCACCGAGCCATTCGACCCAAGCACATTGCCGAAACGGACCGAATAAAAGGCTTTTTCCTTGCCCGCTTGTGCGGCCAGCAAGCCGTAATAATAGACGACCAGTTCGGCCCAGCGCTTTGTCGCGCCCATGACATTCGTTGGCCGAACCGCCTTGTCCGACGAAATTAGCACCATGCGCTCGACGTCGGTTGCGAGTGCCGCTTCCGCCACGTCCAGCGTACCGAATACATTGTTGCAGATGCCGATGAGAGGATTTTTCTCGACCAGCGGCACATGCTTATAGGCAGCGCAGTGATAGACCGTGTCGATGTTGTTATCGCGCAGCGCCTGCTCGACATAAGCGCGGTCGCGCACGGACCCCAGCACCGGTACGATCTGGCAGGACGCAATTTGTCGCAACTGGCGCTCGATCTGATAAAGCGCGAACTCGCTCGATTCAAACAGCACCAGACATTCGGGGTTCCACTGCACGATAGTCCTGCAAAGCTGGCTGCCGATAGAGCCGCCTGCGCCCGTCACCATGATGCAGCGACCTTCGACCACTTCACGCAGCAGTTCTGCATCCGGTGGCACCGGCGAGCGACCAAGAAGGTCATCTATTTCGATATTGCGCAGCGCCGAAACGAGATATTTGCCTGCGCTCAAATCGGCAATCGGCGGCAGAATCCGCGTATTGACCGGAAGCCGGCCAAGCAGACGGGCAAAGTCCTGCCGCTGTTTCTGATCGAGCCCCGGCTCGGATACCAGCACCTGTTTGACGCCGTAATTTTCAATAAGGGCAGGCATTTCTTCAGCCCCATAGACACGCAGGCCGATAATATCCATGCCCTTGAGCTGCCCTGCCGGATCGACAAAGCCAACGACCATCGTATCGCTATGGCTGCGCAGCGCCGTCGCCAGCTGGCGCGCAGGCTCTCCGACGCCCACGATCAGCGCCGAGCTGGTGTAAGTCCTGCCCGTTTCGGCATTACGCAGCAGCCATTTCGCGCCGAAACGGCTTGCCGTGATCAGCACCGTGCTCAAAAGCCAGTAGAGAAGCGGCACGGAGCGCGGCAGACCGGCATTGCCGTAAAGCTCCATCAGAAAGACCAGCGCGACCCAGAATAGAGCCGCCACTGCGGTCGCCTGAAAGATCGGCCAGATGGCGCGTTCCGCCAGATAGCGGATGATGGCGCGATAAAGTCCGAACCGGATGAAAACCGGCACGGTCAGCATCGGAGCGATGATAATCAGAAAAAGCTGCGCCTTGCTGGGTGTGAAAACAAAGCCCAGACGAATGACAAACGCCAGATACGCGCTGAGCAACAGCAGAACGCAATCGCTCAGCATCAAAATAATCTGCTTGGTCAGTCGTGGCAAAAGCGCCAGCCTTTGCCAGGGATATCTCAAACTCATACGCGCATTATCCTGCTCTCAAGACAGAGCGAAACAAATACCGCTCCTGTCGGCAGCAAAAAACTCTCTTTTTACCCGACGGATGAAGCCCCTAGAATTATTCCGCAACCGTTAGCATGAGTCCGCCGGACGAACCATATGAATTGAGCCTGCATAAGATTAACGAACACGTTTCAGGCCGTTAATATGCCGGTGCGGCATAAAAGCGCCATAAAAGGCGATCTGTCTGGAAAAAAATTCGATTTTCCAGACAAATACCACTCAGGATATCAAAATGCCGGTTCTGATGCTGCGCCATGCGCCGCCATCGCAATAGGCGAGCTGCGCGCCCGCCGACGCATCCGTAACGTAGATCAAGGCGCCCGCACCGCGATTCGCGGCGATAGGCATTGTGAGTTTCGAATAGGATGCAGGCCGGATCGGCCCATCGACATCAAGACGCGTCACCGGTGCATTGCTTCCGATTGCGACATTGCCCGTCGCGCGATCCACACTCATTGCCTGACGCCACGTGCCCAAATCGTCACTCACCTTGATGCTGAAATCGCTGCTGCCGTTCAGGCCCATTCGGCATAGCCGGTCCAGCTGGTCTGGAACAGAAGGCTCGCCGTGTCGGTCGCGGCCTGCTTGTTGACCTTGATCTGATGTCCCGCGCCTGCATTGTTGAACAGGCTAGCCGCCGCCAGTGGGGTTCCAGTCCGTTCCATCGAAAACCAGAAGCTGCGCTTCCGCCTCGACATAGGCTTGCCAGCCGCTTGCCGGTTGAATGAACAGCCAGCCATCATCGATGAACGAAGCGACCATGCCGTTCTTGCCGGACCAGGTGCCGGTGGCGGGCGATGCAAAAATGTAGCGATCCCCGGCAGCAGGCACGACCGGTGCACCGGTCGTCGTGCGCGATTTCACGCCCAGATTCACGACCGTATCCCGCAGCCGCAATGCTTCATTATGCGTGACATGCTTCTGCGCCTGACTGGGCAGAATATAGGGAAGTTTCAGATTAGGCGAATCATCCATGTTCGGCTCCTCGTGTTTGGTGGTACGAGGAGCTTAACCCGGGCGAACAACGCGGGGATAAGTGCGGATCAACTGCCGCGATAGGTGGAATATGACCACGGGCTGACGAGCAGCGGCACGTGATAATCTCCGTCCACATCCGCAACGGCGAAGCGGATCGGAATGAGATCGAGAAAAGGCGGATTGGCCTGATCGGCCCCGCGCCCTGCAAAATACTCGGCCACATGGAATTGCAGTTCGTAAATGCCAACCTGCATGTCGTCGCCGGTCAGCAGCGGTACATTAGTACGCCCGTCCAGATTGGTGACAACGCGCTTGATCAGTTCCGGTGCGCCCTTGCTGATGCGATAGAGTTCGATGCGCATCGCCGCAGCCGGGCTGCCATGCGCTGTGTCGAGAACGTGCGTGGAAAGTCTGCCCATGTTTCCCTCGAATAATATTCAGGCTGGTTTGGCCGACTGGATGCGGAAAACGACATCCGGGAAGAAATATTCTTCCAGATTGTCCTCCTTGCCAGCACGGTCGACAATGAGAAAATCCGATTTCTGCTCAAGCGCCAGAAGCGGATGATGCCAGACATTCTTGAGATAATTGACGCCCTGATCGCCATTGGCAAGGAAAACACGCGGACGCGCAGGCTTGCCGTCGGCATCTTCAGCGACAACGACCAGAAACGGACGCCGCTCCAGCGGTATGAAGGCCTGCGAGCCAAAGGGATGACGCTCCATCATGACGATATCGATGGGCGCTTCAAAAGACTGGCCGCGGAAAATATTGATGAGCACACGCGCTTGCGTGCCTTCTGCCTCGACGCGCGCCAGATCGTGAAAACGCTCGGTCGAACCATTGTTGATGAGACGCCGCTCTGCCCCTTCAACCTCGATGACATCGCCGAACGGCGCGAATGCTTGCTTGGTCAGCGGCTCCACCGCGAGCGTCTCAACCTTCACCTTTGCCTCCCGAAAAACAGTACTGGAGGATGACAAAGCGTTGTCCCGCGCCGCTTGTCAATCGCGAAGCAGTTTCAATCAGATATGATAAAGGCCGGACATGATCCGGCCTCTCGCAACCACGGTGAAATAAGCCCTGCATATTTGCGCGGGAGCGCGTTTTACTTTTTCTTTGAAAAGCCGTAGAGCGCTGAAATGCCCAAGAGCGCCACCGCCTGCACCGCCATGATCATATAGATGAAATCAACCTTCACCCCAGCGGCAATCGCAACGAGCGCCGCGCCGATCAGGCCAAGGGAAAGGAAGGAGAATATTCGGGCGAGCTGTCTTGTTTGACGAGATTCGGCGGCGAGCGATGCGGTAGCGACGCGTGACTTTGCTCTGTGCGGCATATCCAACTCCTGACCGTGATGAATACGATTTCCGAATTCCGAACGCATAACCGTCTCAGGTCCATTCTTGACGTTGCAGTGTCTGAATCAAAAAGCGATAGGTCGTGGCGAAAATGGTGATTTCGAGAACCGGAGCGCAGCGTACATTTGGGTACGTGAGCCTAGGTAAGCGCAGAAATTGCCATTTGCAGACCGGCATGGCGACTTTTGGATCAGACACTCAGGCAGTTACCGTTTGAAATCCCACTATATAAGGCCTATGCCGTTTCGACAATAACACCATAAATAAATTGGAAATGACTTCCATGGCGCTCGTTTTCGACAGCAGTTTCTCTCCTGAATATGGGAAGCCGGTTGAGCTAAGTAAAGGGATTGTCCGCGTGACGGTGAACAATCCGAGCGCCTTCACCTTTCATGGCACCAACAGCTATATCGTTGGCCGGGACACGCTGGCGATCATCGATCCGGGTCCCGTCGATGAGGCCCATTATCAGGCTCTGCTTGCCGCCATTGCAGGACGCCCCGTCAGCCATATTTTCGTCAGCCACACGCACCGTGATCACTCGCCGCTAGCCGAGCGCCTCAAAAACGAGCTGGGTGCAAAAACGGTTGCCGAAGGCCCGCACCGGCCCGCCCGCCCCTATCATGCGGGCGAAGTGAACGTGCTCGAAGCCAGCGCCGACACGGATTTTACGCCCGATATCGTGCTTGCCGATGGCGAAACCGTGGAGGGCGATGGCTGGGCGCTTCAAGGCCTCCACACACCGGGTCATGCAGCGAACCACATGGCATTCGGGCTGAAAGGCACGGATATCCTGTTTTCGGCCGATCATGTGATGGCCTGGGCTACCTCCATCGTCGCCCCGCCGGATGGCTCGATGAGCGACTATATGGCCTCGCTCGAAAAACTCCTGGCACGTGACGATCATGTCTATCTGCCCGGCCATGGCGGTGCGGTGACCAAGCCCGCCGCCTTTGTGCGCGGATTGCGGGCCCATCGCAAAATGCGTGAGCGCGCGGTTTTTCAGCGGATCATGCAAGGCGACCGCACCATCGGCGACATGGTGAAGGCGATCTATCGCGACACCGATCCGCGCTTGCATGGCGCAGCAGCTCTGTCGGTGCTGGCGCATCTGGAAGATCTGGTCGGGCGCGGGGAAATCGTGACCGAAGGCGACCCATCGCTCGACAACATCTACCAGCCTGCATAAACAACGCTATTCGACGTCCGCAGGTGCCTTGTTCACTTCGCCTTCCAGGCTTCCAAGAAATTCGGTGATGAAGGCCGCATTCTGCCCCAGATCGCGTTTTCCATAGCGCGAGAGCGAACGGATATCGACATAGGTGGTTTCACCTTCATCCAGCAGCCGGATGACGATATCGCTCTTGAGACCGAGAATGAAACTATGTGCCGTCGCGACAAAGCGGGTGGCGCTTTCCTCCGGCGACGGCACATCGTTGACGATCACCTGCCAGCCGAAACTCTTCAACACGGTCTGCACACCCTGCGCCACGCGGTCGGGCGCTGCCTCATAGCGGCGGCCCAGTACATCGGGATAGGCGGTGAGCTGTGTCAGCGCATCGCCGCTGACCGCCGGTGTCAGCGGGTTCATCCATTGCAGGCGGGCGGGCATGTCGGTGGGAAATTGCGGCGGCGTCTCGAAATCGGTCGAAATATCGTAGAGCGCTGGCGAGCTGATCCAGAGAATGCCCAGCAAACCGAGCGGCGCCAGCACGATGCAGGCAAACACGCAGGCCGTGAAGGATCGCGCCCCGCCCTTGTCGCCATTGACCCAGAGATTGCGAAAACCCTTGGCTGCGCAGATCAGCGCCAGCAGGGCCAGAGCGCCGCTCAACCCGGCGGCAAGGACGAAATCAGGCGTTTCAAGCTTCCAGAAGCGGTGCAACACGAAAGCCAGCGCCAGCAATACGGCAGCGAAGACCCCGAACCGCAAGGCCCAGACCGCAGAACGCGACTGTCGCCGCTGATAGCGAAGTTTTCTCATCCAGGTTCCCAGAAGCACATCCCGAAAAATACAACGCACTTTTCGGCAGAATCCCAAAACGGCCACAACATTCAGCCACGCTTATGAATAGCAGAGAGATTTGAACCCGGCAAAACATCCAGCTGTACAGTTTTGCATAATCATCTTTACTGCCTGGAAAGCACACGTATTGCGCGATCATGGCACACTAAAAACGCATGAAGTGCAGGCTATTTTTGGCTCACTATTGCCGCCGAACAGAAAAAAGCGAGGTAAATCAATCAAAAGAGCATTGCAGCAACTACTAATGAAGGGCATGATCGATTATTAGGGGGCTTTTTTCGGATTCGTCGGAGAGGACGGAATGAACCACGCGCCTGAAAACAGTGCCAACGGGATTGGCACCACCACCCGGTCGGGCAGCGCCGAAGAAAGCGCCCAGACGGGTCTTGAAACAAGTACGATGACGCTCGAAGCCGTCGAGCTGGAATTTGCGCTCGGGGCCATTGACGTGCTGATCGAGGGGTTTGATGCAGCGCTTGCCAAGGCCGCAGAACGTGTGGGTGGCGAAGTTCTGTTCAACATGCCGGCGCTCGACACCAGCGAAGCCCAGCGCATCGGCGCGATCGCCATTGCCGGGCAGCCGCAGGATCAGGTGATTTTCGTCACGCTGCGCAATGACGGCACAACCCTGTCGGTCGAACCGCCGAAGGGCGAGAATGCGCTTTTCGAAAGCCTTGGTCGCAACTATGCCGCCGTCATGAAAAGCCTGTCGCCGAAGGAGCAGACCAACGGCGCTTGATCATTTCGGCGGGGTGGATTTTTTGACGCCTGGAACACCCGCCTGAAGATTGTGCGCAGGCACCGGGTTCAGCGTCATCGACGTTTCAACATCGCGCAGCAGCACGAATTTCATTCCCTTGGCCTTCAGCGCCATTATTCCTTTGGCAACGCCCTCGCCCGCCGACCGTGTCGGCTGATTGATATGCGAGATGATGACATCGCCATCGCGGGCCGCCGATATGCGCCGCGCCACAGTCGGCGCCAGCAACGATGCGCCCTGATCCCCATTCAGCGAATAACCGCCGATCTTGTAGCCAAGGCTTGTGGCGAGCGCCACGGCGTCGGTCGAATAGCGGGCTGTCGCATCGCGATAATATTGCGGCTTTGGCGCACCAGCCCCGACAATCGACGTCGATCCGCCCTCGATTTCCGAGCGCACGGCATCCAGCGATCCGGCGGTCTTGATGCCATACATGGTCGGCACATTGGTAATGGCCGGAACATGCATGGCGCCGTGATCCTCAATCGCGAACAGGTCGGGATTGGCTTTCATCACCGCAAAGGCTTCTGCGTTTTGTTTCAACCAGCGCCCGGTCACAAAGATCGTCGCGGGAATGCGCTCCTTGACCAGCGTATCGAGAATGCGATGGTCCGTCTTGCCCATGCAGGCATCGAGCGTCAGCGCCACTTGCGGCGTATCGGCGCCGCCGCGTGCGATGCGCAGCTGCGGCTCCACGATCCGAACCTTT
The DNA here is from genome assembly GCF_052045675.1 of Brucella sp. 22210. NCBI lineage: Bacteria > Pseudomonadati > Pseudomonadota > Alphaproteobacteria > Hyphomicrobiales > Brucellaceae > Brucella > Brucella sp. 22210. Next base: position 223,002 of record NZ_JBQEPD010000004.1, on the reverse strand, counting down.
TCCGGTTGGGCCGCATCCTGCGGTGAAACCTCGACAGCGCCTGCCGTGCTGCAAGCGAAAACAAGCGCGGCCCCCGCCGCAGAAATGAAACGACGCATGGCCCGTTCTTCTGAAAGTGTAAATTTCGAAGGATTTTAATACGTCGGGCAATATTGTCCAGTGTGCCGACCCAACTGAATGGGGCCGACATACTAACACTTTGTTGTTATAGGGATTTTCCTTGCCAGAGCGAAAGCGCTCCTTCCTTTTCGGGAGCGCGTTCTTTTGGCTTTACGCCTTGCGCACGGCTGCCTGTGCGGCGGCGAGCCGGGCAATCGGCACGCGGAACGGCGAGCAGGACACATAATCAAGGCCGGTCTTTTCGCAGAAGGCAATCGACGACGGATCGCCACCATGCTCACCGCAAATGCCGAGCTTGATCTTGTCGCGCGTCTTGCGTCCCCGTTCGGCGGCGATCTGCACCAGTTCGCCCACGCCATCCACATCGAGCGACACGAACGGGTCCTGCTCCACCACACCGCGCTGCTGATAGGTGGTGAGGAAGCCCGCCGCGTCATCGCGCGAAATGCCGAAAGTGGTTTGGGTCAGGTCGTTGGTGCCGAACGAGAAGAACTCTGCCGTTTCGGCGATTTCCGCTGCGCGCAAAGCTGCACGCGGCAGTTCGATCATCGTGCCGACCATATAGTCGATCTTGACGCCCGCTTCCTTCATGACGTCCTGAGCCACCGCATCGATGCGCCCCTTGACGAAATCCAGTTCCGCCTTGAGGCCGACCAGCGGCACCATAACTTCCGGCACGACCGGTTCGCCGGTTTTCTTGCCTGCATCGACGGCAGCCTCGAAAATGGCGCGCGCCTGCATTTCCGCAATTTCCGGATAGGAAATCGCCAGGCGACAACCGCGATGGCCCAGCATCGGGTTGAACTCGTGCAAGCTTTCGGCGCGCTCGCGCAGCTTCACCGCGTCAACGCCCATGGAGCTGGCCACTTCGGCGACTTCCTCGTCCGTATGCGGCAGGAATTCGTGTAGCGGCGGATCGAGCAGACGGATCGTGACCGGCAGGCCCTTCATGATTTCGAACAGTTCGGCAAAGTCGGAACGCTGCATCGGCAGAAGCTTGGTCAGCGCTGCGCGACGGCCTTCTTCATTGTCGGAGAGGATCATCTCGCGCATCGCAACAATGCGGCTTCCCTCGAAAAACATGTGTTCGGTGCGGCAAAGACCGATGCCTTCCGCGCCGAAAGACCGGGCCGTGCGGGCATCCGCAGGCGTTTCGGCATTGGCGCGTACTTTCATGCGGCGTTGGCGGTCGGCCCATTCCATCAATTGGCCAAAGTCGCCGGAAAGCTCCGGCTGAAGCATGGCGACAGCGCCTTTCAGCACCTGCCCGCTCGAACCGTCGACGGTGACAACATCGCCCTTCTTGAAGGTCTGGCCGGCAGCCAGCATGGTGCCGTTGCGATAATCGACGCGCAGCGATCCCGCACCCGAAACGCAAGGCTTGCCCATACCGCGCGCCACGACCGCCGCATGGCTGGTCATGCCGCCGCGTGTCGTCAGAATGCCTTCTGCTGCGTGCATGCCATGAATGTCTTCCGGGCTGGTTTCGATACGAACCAGAATGACCTTGCGGCCTTCCGACTTCGCCTGTTCGGCATCTTCCGACGAGAAGACGATTTCACCCGTCGCAGCGCCCGGCGAGGCGGGCAGGCCCTGACCGACGATCTGGCGCTCGGCGCGCGGATCGATGGTCGGGTGCAACAGCTGATCCAGCGCCGCGGGATCGATACGCAGCACGGCCTCTTCCTCGGTGATCAGCCCTTCGCCAGCCATTTCGACGGCCATTTTCAGCGCGGCCTTGGCGGTGCGCTTGCCCGAACGGGTCTGGAGCATCCAGAGCTTACCGCGCTCGATGGTGAATTCCAGATCCTGCATGTCGCGATAATGCTGTTCCAGCCGGTCGGCGACCTTGAGGAATTCGGCAAACGCTTCCGGCATCACCTTTTCCAGCGACGGTTTGTCGGAACCGGCTGCGATGCGCGCTTCTTCGGTGATGTTCTGCGGCGTGCGAATGCCCGCCACCACATCTTCGCCCTGCGCATTGACGAGGAATTCGCCGTAAAGCTTCTTCTCGCCGGTCGAAGGATTGCGTGTGAAGGCTACGCCCGTGGCGGAAGTCTCGCCCATATTGCCGAACACCATGGCCTGCACATTGACCGCCGTGCCCCAGGCCGCCGGGATATTGTGCAAACGGCGATAGGTGATGGCGCGGGCATTCATCCAGCTGGAGAAAACAGCACCTATGGCGCCCCAAAGCTGCTCATGCGGGTCCTGCGGAAAAGGCTGGCCCAGCTCTTCCTCGACCTTGGCCTTGTAGAGCGAAATGACATCTTTCCAGTCGTCCGCCGTCAGCGCCGTGTCGACATCGACGGCGAGATCGGCCTTCTTGTCTTCGAGAATTTCTTCGAAGAACCCGTGATCGACGCCCAGCACCACATCCGAATACATCTGAATGAAACGGCGGTAGCTGTCATAGGCGAAGCGCTCGTCACCGGCTTCGCGGGCGATGGCCTGCACGGTTTCGTCATTGAGGCCGAGATTAAGCACCGTATCCATCATGCCGGGCATGGAGGCGCGCGCGCCGGAGCGAACCGACACCAGCAGCGGCTTATCAGCATCGCCGAAATTGCGACCTGTCACCTTGGCGATATGGACAAGCGCTGCGCGCACCTGCTCGTCCAGTTCGGACGGATAATTGCGGTCATGGTCGTAATAATAGGTGCAGACTTCGGTGGTGATCGTAAAGCCGGGCGGTACGGGCAGACCGAGGCTGCTCATTTCAGCCAGATTCGCTCCCTTGCCGCCGAGAAGATTACGGTCGCTTGCCGCACCTTCTGCCTGGCCGTCGCCGAACGTGTACACCCATTTTGCCATTATGGCCTCCCTTGATGCAGGAACGGTTCACAAAAGGCTTGCAACAATTGCAAGTACTCCCAGAACCTGCTGACCGTTGCATATGCGATCCGCAAGGCTGCTGCCAACCAAAAAAGACGGGCCGCGACAATAGAATCGATTAGAGAAGGATCGGTGGGTGAGCGAATTGGTTTTATTGGCCAGACGGTTCGGAAGTAATAACAATTTTGAAGCGACCGCCCATAATCATCGTTCGAGCGGATGTTGGCGCGAAAACTGCGTATCCTTGTGGCGATCGTACTGGCCAGTAAAAATGGCTCGAACTTTCTGGGCGATGGTGACAAAACAGGAAAATTACAACATCTCCGAGGCGGCTTCTTCAAACTTACAAGTGCAAAAAAATTTGATGTCGGTAAAAGAGATATGAGAGCTGAATAAACTGACGTGCAGATGTGAGTGATTTGCGCTGGGCAAGCCAGCTAGCAACAACGATCCGGATCGAAGGCTGAACCGACGCGAACTACCATGTCGGCGACAACAATATCGATCGAAACGCTACTAGTCGTTTCAACCCGTGCAAACATGGCCGGACTGGCCAGTCCCGCTGTTACTGGTGAAACAACACCAGATGCAAGCGCCTTACGACACCATCCATAAAGCTGCGAGGGATCCAGTCCTTCAGACCGTGCAACCGCCGAGACGTTGGCCCCGGGCTTTAACGACGCAGCCACAATCAGCGCTTTCTCGTCATCCGACCAGTCACGTGGCCGCCGTCGGCTTCGCACAGGTTCCGCCGTCAAAACCTCGGATGTCAGGGCCTGATTCACAGTGTCGCTAGTAGAATTCTCCGCATGATTCATGCAGAAAACCGCATATCACACCGACGAAAGATACGTTCTGGAGCAGGCAGGACCTCATCGACGCAGTATGGGGCCAGGGAGCTATCGTCGAGCCACGCACGGTCGACATTCATATCGGCCATATACGGCGTGCATTGGCGCGGCACGGTCCAAATTTGATCAGAACAGCCCAGGGTCGGGGCTACGCTCTCGATCGGTGGGCGGACCCATTACAGTAAGTTTCAATTCATGAGGCGCTGAAAAATCCGCGTCCAGAACTGAAAATTACGTTGATCATTTTCGAACCAGGCGTCGAGTGCAAAAAGCGCGGCAGCTGTCGGCGCTGTATCTGCGTAGATTCGCCTCGTGGCATCAACGATCAGACTGACTTCCGTGCCATGACGGATAGCGTCCTGCTGCAAAAGTTCCCGGGCAGCTTTTACATTCGAAATTTGCAACACAACCATTCCTCCTGCGTCCGGCGGAGGGGAAAATAGAATGGAGCCGGACGTTAGAGAGACCGCATAGCGGATTTTTAACAGCAGGCGCTGTATCGTCGTCCCTGGCATGTGTTGGTCAGATATGCATTGTCTTGTAACAGAATCAAATAGTTGTGACAACAATCGGTTAGAGGGTTTAGATGAAATTCAAGATATTTTCAGGAATGCAACAACAAAGGGGAATATGCGCTGGACATAAAGGCCGAGGCAGCTGCTATCTGGTAATTTTAGATCTGTTACGGCGGCATATAGGAGTAAAACCGTATGATCTTCGCAAAGGCTTTGTTGATCAGCGTCGTTAAATTTTGCAATTTAGGCCGACACACCGGATAGTTCGGCTTTCACTTCAAACCGACAGGTGCGCCCGTGCTGATGAAAGACCGTGTTGATCATTTGCCCCACGTAAAGCAGCGTGAGTTGCAGCGCGTGCTGGAAACAATATTCGAGGAATTCGAGGATGCGCTCAAGGAGGGCGCGGCGGAATTCAAGAAGCGGGGTCGCATCGTCAAGGTAATTCTGTTTGGATCCTATGCGCGCGGCACACAGGTGGATGAGCCGCATACTGGCAAAGGTTACCGCTCTGATTTTGATCTGCTGATTATCGTCAACAACCGGAAACTGGCGGACTTTGAGTTCTGGCGCAAAACCGAAGACCGGCTTATGCGCCTGCGAGATGTGCAGACACCGGTAAACTTCATCGTCCATTCGCTTCGCGAGGTGAACACGCGAATTAAGGAAGGACGATATTTCTTCACTGACATTCGCAAAGAAGGCATCGTCCTTTACGAACTCGATCCAGAGCCACTTGCACGGCCTGGGATTCTCAATGCGGAAGATGCCTATCGTATCGCGAAGGAATATTTTGACGACCGACTACCGCACGCGAGTGCCTTTATAAAATTTTCTCGTTATGGTATTGAACAGAGAGATTTGAGGGAAGCCGCTTTTTTACTACATCAGGCAATTGAACAGGCTTATTCAACTTTTCTCCTGGTAACCACAAATTACGCCCCAGCTTCGCATAATCTGAAATTCTTGCGACGTCTCGCCGAAGGAAAGCGAAGCGAATTGGCTAAGGCGTGGCCTCAGGATCAACAGCGCTACAAGGCTTGGTTCAATATCGTCAATGAAGCTTACGTCAAGGGTCGTTATTCACCTCACTTCGAGATCACAGAGGAAGCATTAAAATGGCTTTTAGCACGCGCGAATATCCTAATCGCTTTAATAGAAGAGCTTTGCACTCATCTGAACGCAATAGAACCCGAATAAAAAGCGCTCTATACATGGTTCTCTGACTATTTTTCAGGTTGGGTATTTTTCATTCTGTTCTGCCGTGAGAGGCTCAGACAAGTAAAAAAACATGAGTTGTTGAGCTTTGGCTCAATGAGATAAGTCGCGTCCCCGATTGATACGGCGTTGCTGACGTTCGCCCAAGATTTTCTCGCTTGCCTGCAGCCGTACGGTCTTCTGGAGGGTCTGTAACCGCTCACGACGTGCTTCAAATGCCGGACGCTGCATAGACGACGCATTCGTGATGAGGTTCTTCTCACCCTTCAAGATCGCATCGCGACCGAAACGGAGGTCGAGTGCCCGACTGACACACTTAAATTCCTCACGGATATCGGCATTAATTAATCGAGCCGCAATGTCGAGCTTGGCATCTTTTTTCTGCATTGCCATTGTCAGCTCACGCAATACCACTTCGGCTGCAGGTGACAAACCTGGAATGGCAATTCCCATACGCTGGCGCTCCCCGGTAATCGCTTTGGTCTCGTTGCTCAGAGCGGTCGCGTAAGATGCACCCAACGACCGAACACGGCTTTCTGCGTCCGGGACAGCCAAAAGGGCTTCCTTTCGTTCACGCCCAGATGCCAGAAACTTATCCATGATGCGGTCAGAACCACGCAATGCCCCATAGGCTGCGGGATCGTTAGCAACCGCCGCCGCGATGCGCTCAGCCGCAAAACCTTTGATAATCAAGGCTTCAATTTTGTCGACGGCACCTGCCGGATCACGCCAGATGTTGGAGGCTGTTTTAGCAAGGGCTGCGCGATTGTATTGGTAATGATTGGCTGTGAACGCCCTCTCCTTTGCCTCATCTTCTATTGGCGTTTTGAACTCCGTCACAGCTGACAGCATCGGCAACACGGCATTTGTTTTCGCGCCTGGCTCGATGCTGGCAGTTGTAACGACCTTCGCGCGGTCCCTTGTTTCGACAAAACGCTGTTCCTCGGCAAAACGGCGTACGATTGTAAAAAGATGCGTCAGTTTCTCGCGCCGATCTGAATTGAGATTCTCCGGCATGCGCTCGAGGATATTGCGTTCAACCACGGCATCAGCTTTGTCGGTAAAGGCCGACCAGCCAAAGCGCGCGGTCAACGCCTCATTGATCGCCTTCACTTGCTGGACCAACTGATGGTCCCCCGCAGCATGGGAAAAGGCCGTCTTATAGGCATCTGTTACACCGCGCTTGCACTCCGCTTCGACTTCGATAAGGCGGGCCATTGCCTGCTGCGAGGGTGCAGGGATCGACAGTGCCATATAGCCGCGACGTTGCTCTTCGCGCTTGCCAAAGCGTTCCGCCTGGCGACGGAATTCTGTCGCATGCGCACGCGCCAGCGGAACAAGTTCAGAAAGAGCGCCAAGCGCGGCCTTGCGTTCATCCCGAGCGACGCGACCGTCAAACAGAGAACCCGATCCCCGGATCGGGCCAAAACGTTCTGGTTTAGCGGCAATATCCTCAGCAAGGCTTCGCGGTTCTATTTGCCTGTTGGAGGCAAGTGCATTGAGCCTTGCCAGCGCACCATCTGGATCTCGATATATCTTCTCCAACACTTGTCGAAGAATGACCTCCCGCTCCTTCCAGCGATCTGAATGTAATTGCGCACGTCGGGCATCCTCTTCGAGGCTGCGGGCGAACTGGGTTATTGGGGGAAGAAGATGAGGTCCGTTGTTGCCTCGTTGCTCTGATGTTTCAGGTGGTCGTGCTGCAAGCTGCTGCGAACGTTGTTCGTTATAGGAAACGCTATTGTTGCGTTCGATCATGATATCGAGCGCCACACTGGCCCGTTCCCAAAGCTTTGCCACTTGTCCGCGCTTGTCATCAAGCCACGCCAGCTTTTGTCCGACCCGCTCTTCTATGCTCGCCATAACTCCGGCAAGCGTGTCGATACCTCGCCGACGGGCAAAGTCATGCGCATGCGCCCGATAACCAGCTTCATTCTCAAAATCGAGCGTCGTGGTTTTTGCGCCTGAACGGCCAAGACGTTCAACCAGTTGCCCAAACAATTCCGGCCTATGGTTTTCGCGCTCGATCCGCTCACTTCGTATAATAGCAGTTTCGAGCTGCTTTGCCGTCCAGACGTTTCGCTCGACTTCGCGTTCCTCAAAACTCTTCCGGCCGGTCTCCTTGTCTGTGACAGGGATTTTGACCTTGACGATTTCAACGCCGTCTTTTCGGAGAAGTGCGGTATCGCCTTTTGATACGCCTCCGTCAGCCAACGCCTTGGGCAAACTGACGCCCCAGAGCCGATGCACGGTTTCGTCATCTATCTTCACATCAGCATAGGGACTTTCATCCGTATCCTTATCCTGTGGCCGGAACTTTGCCATACCGGTCGCAATCAGTTCGCCGGCAACACCGGCTGCATGATCAACCCGCGATTTCCCGCCCCATTCCGCTTTTGTCTCAAAATCCTCCCGCGCCGCATAAAGATCGGCGCGGTCATGATGACGGGTCATGGACACATAGGTCAGATGCTGATCCATCATGCCGGTAGCAAGCACAAATGTCCGACCAACGGTCACGCCTTGCGATTTATGGATGGTCACAGCATAACCATGATCGATATTGCGATAGCTGTCCTCGCTGAGCACCACATCCCGGCCAGTGTCGAGACGGATCGATAACAGCGGACGCCCACCTTTGCCACCGGTCGAAACGACAGTACCGAGCATACCGTTTTTGACATATTGCGGACGAAGATGCTTTGCGCGCGTTTCGACAAAGCGGGCATTTTCTAGAAAGATGACCCGGTCGCCGCAGCCAAATTCTCGAACGCCGCGCTCTGTGCGAAACTCACGAGCGTTTGTCAGAGCACCCTCCCTGTGCATGACGATGCGCAGGGATTCGTTCAAGCGCCTTACATCTTTATTGGTATGAGCGAGCACCAGCATCTCGTCGCCGCGCAGCTTTCCATCTTTCCCTGCCGTCCGCGACTGTGCGATCGCCTCTCGGCGCCCATCGCTCCAGTCGGCAACAAGACGTTCTATAACCTCAGCGCGTCGCTCGGCTTCGATTATGTGCCCCTTTTGAGCATAGGCATCGAGCCCCCCTTCGACCTTGCCCCGCGCAAAAAGCCTGGAGGCATCGCGTGCCCAGGCTTCTCGTTGGCGGCGGACACCGGCAAGCTCGGCGAAACCAATCCGCTCCGTTATTGCCCGGAAGGCTGCACCGGCCTGGATCGGCTGAAGCTGCATCGCATCACCGACCAGAACGGCTTTTGCACCGGCATTCTCAACCGCCTTCAACACGCGTGCCATCTGCTCAGAAGACACCATGCCGGCTTCGTCCACTACGAAGATGTCTCCGCGTTTGAGAAGATCACGACCATTCTCCCAGCCAAGTTCCCAAGCGGCAAGGGTTCGCGATTTTATGCCAGAGCTATCCTCCAATCCTTCCGCAGCTTTACCGGATAAGGCTGCTCCGAAGACATCCCTGCGCTCATTTTCCCAGGCAATACGGGCAGTGGCAAGAAGCGTCGACTTGCCAGCGCCCGCAAGCCCGACCACGGCGGAGATGGCACTGTCGCCAGTAAGATGACGAATGGCGTCAATCTGCTCTAGATCAAGCTTAAAAGATTTGCCCGGATCCGCCGTTTCGAATTTTTGGATGCCCGCTTCAATCTTCGCAGCACCAATTCCAAAGCCCTTGCGCTTTGACAAAACCTCAGCTGACTGCGCCATGTCATATTCAATCCGCAGGATCTCGCGGGTGGTAAAAATTGCGGGCCCGTTTGCCTTGCCGGTTTGCTGATCCACCTGTTGCGGCTTCAACAGTACTAGATCGTCAGACGCCATCAGCCGTGAGCGAATATTGGCAAAATCGCCCGGATCATCAACATAACGATGCAATGTCCTGGCGATATCCTTCTCATCAAAGGTCGAACGCTCAATGCCGAGGCGTTTGAGAAGAAGTCCGGGGTCAGCAAGCAGTCGATCAGCCATTTCCTGCCGACGCGCAAGTTCGGCCGGCGCGAAATACATCTCCACGCCCTTGCGAGCCATTGCAGTCTTTGCTGGCCCAAGATGTTTCTGGGCAATTCCATCCAGACCCTGTTCAGCGTAAGAGCGCCCATCAAGGCGAATATCATGGCCAGCCAGAGCCAAGTAGCGGCTCGCCGTCTCTGCCCAAGCAACCTTCCACGCCTTCATCGTTTCTTTGTCGCCAGCCCAACACGTATAAACAATATCCCCGTTATGGCGGTTCGACTTTACCTCACGCAATGGTTTCCCGTCAGGTCGGAGAACCGGCACATATTTCGGACCGAAACCCGTTTCTGTCAGGGGTCTGAGCGCAGTCAGCAGGTGAATATGGGGATCACCATCCTTGTCGTGATAGACCCAGTCAGCAATCATACCCTTCACAGTCAGATTGTCCCGGACGAACTCCTGCACCAGGGCAATATTCTCCGCCCGCGTCAGTTCTTCTGGGAGCGCAATAATCAGCTCACGAGCAAGCTGTGCATCCACCCGCGTCTCAAATGCATCGACGGCGTTCCACAACACTTCGCTCGCACCCGCGGCGGTCTTGCCATCTATCGCCAACCGTAACCAACCCGGAACATCTTCCGGCAAAGCCAGCTCTTCATGGACCAGATCATCGTCGCCACCACGATAGTTGAATGAGATTCCGGTCTGTTCGTCTCTCATCCGGGTGCGATGCCGATAAGAAGCCGCGGAGATAATATTACGGCCCGCCCCTCTGCTGATCATCTGTGCTCTGACGAACATGATTGCCACGATTAACTCCTGACCTCACAAACGTGCCAACCAACCCAATCCTGCTGCTTGCCAAAAGTCAGCTCCCAACTCCGGGACGAAAATCAGGTTGGAATTTCGGTAGTGTCGATTTGGATAATTGCACAGACAAACGTTTTTTACTATCTTTTTTAGATTAGTTAAATTCGACCCTTATGTCTGGCTAGAATAAGCGTAGGGCGTAAATTGATCTAAATTTCGTATTTTCTCGTAACGATGGACAAATAGAGATGCTGATCGAACGTATAAAACAAGTTACAGTTAAACCGGCCGAACCGCTAAGGCAGGACTAGCGCAAATGAGGTCGCCGATGTGAAACTCAATCACAGTTTCGAAGAATTCGTGGCGCGGCTTCGTGAAAGCTGAAAAAAGCGATTGGGGAGAGCGACAACGGCAAAATAAAAAGCCACACAACTTTTAGAAAACGTCTCAAGGACGAGCTGCCAGAACACGACCGGTTCATGAACCCCTGAGGCAGTCGCAACCCCTTCCCCGTTGCTAATGCAATCACCTTATCTGCGCCAACGAAAAAGTTGGGGCGCGACAATCGAAACGATTCAACAGTTGAGGTCCACACTGGACGATTGACTCTCCTTCTCAGTTGCCTCAAAAATAAGAACAAATAGTGAACACTTGGAGATGATGATGCGCACAACTGGCAAACTCGATTATCTGGAAATGCCCGCCGCCAATGGCTCACTCGACGCGACAAAAAGCTTTTATGCACGGGCATTCGGCTGGTCGTTCACCGATTACGGTCCCACTTATTCGGCCTATTCCGAGGGGCTGGACGGCGGCTTTGACGCCGACCCGCAAGCGACATCGAAGCCGCTACCCGTGCTTTATGCGCTGAGGCTCGAAACCGCGCTTCAAGCCGTGACCGAAGCTGGCGGCACCATCGTCAAGCCGATCTTTGCATTTCCGGGCGGACGCCGCTTTCATTTCACTGATCCGGCGGGTAATGAACTCGCAGTATGGAGTGAAAATTAGAGCAGCCCATGTCCACATCCTTGTCAGCCCTCGAAGCCGCAGCGCGATACTTATCCCAGGCCGACAAGGATCGGTTCTTCCGGATCAAACGTGAAATGGAAGCGGCAGGCGCTTCCAAAAAGAGTATCGAAGACCGCCTTCACGCCTTCATCTGGGAAGTCATCGAATCCGATGACGACGATGAAGACGTGGAAGAAGAATAGACGTCAGGTCTGAAGCACATCCCGAAAAATACGAAGCGTGATCAGCTCGCTTCACGCAGGCGTTCCGCCGTTTGGAGATCGACCGAAACAAGCTGGCTGACACCCTGCTCGCCCATGGTGACGCCGAACAGACGATTCATACGCGCCATGGTGATCGGATTATGCGTGATGACCACGAAACGAGTTTCGGTTGAAGCCGCCATCTCGTCCATCAGATTGCAATAGCGCTCAACATTGTGGTCGTCGAGTGGCGCGTCCACTTCGTCCAGCACGCAGATCGGCGCGGGATTGGTGAGAAACACCGCAAAGATCAGCGCCATGGCAGTCAGCGCCTGCTCGCCGCCTGAAAGCAGCGTCATGGTCTGTGGCTTTTTCCCGGGTGGACGGGCGAGAATTTCAAGCCCGGCTTCCAGCGGATCGTCGCTTTCAATCAGTTGTAGTTCCGCCGTGCCGCCGCCGAACAGATGCGTGAACAGGCGCTGGAACTGCACATTCACCACCTCGAAGGCAGCCAGCAGACGCTCGCGTCCTTCGCGGTTCAGGCTCTGGATCGCCTGGCGCAATTTCTTGATCGCCTCGATGACATCCTCGCGCTCGGATACGATCGCGTCGAGACGGTCCGAAAGCTCCTGGCTTTCCTCTTCCGCGCGCAGGTTCACCGCGCCAAGCCGCTCGCGCTCGATCTTGAGCCGCTCCAGCTGGCGTTCCAGCTGATCGGGGTCGGGAATAGCATCATCGGCCTTCAGCCCGGTATGGCGGATCGCTTCATGCGGCGCACAGTTGAGCGCCTCAACGATACGGACTTCCGCGTCCTTGCGCCGCTCTTCGGCTGCGGCAAGACGTTCTTCGGCGCGGGCACGCTGCTCGCGACTTGATGCCAGATGCTGAATGGCAAGCGTCGCAGCCTTGTCGAGTTCGGCCTGCGCGGTCTCAGCCGCAGCCAGAATATCAGCGGCTTCTTTACGACGATCATGGGCCAGCGAAAGCTCGTTCAACAGCGCCCGGCGGCGCGCCTCGATCTCGTCCGGCGCTTCGGCCAGACCTTCCGCCTCGTCTGCCGTCTCAGCGCGGCGGTCGTTCAGCGACGCAATCTGCCGGTCGGCATTTTCCGCGCGCGAAATCCAGTTGCGTCGCTCCAGCGCAATCATGTCCAGACGGCGCAACCGCGCTTCGGCTTCGCGACGCAGCCCTTCATAAGCGGCGCGCGCTTCGGCCAGAGCCGTGCGGTCGGATAGAACTTCGCTTGTCAGCGCCGCAAGGCGTTGGGCAATGGCGTCCAGATGCGGCATCTCACCGAGCCGGTCTTCCGCTTCCGCAACACGAATCTGCGCTTCTTCCAGATTTTCTTCCAGCCGCGCCTTGGATTCATCCAAAGCCGAACGACGGGTTGCAAGCTGCCCTGCCGCACGCTCGGCGACCGCCAGCGCTTCACGCGCCTCGTCTAGCTTGCGCTGGTTGGTGCGCCACTGGTCGCGAGCGACACGCTCATGCTCGACAGCTTCACGTACCGAAGCTTCGGCGCGATGCACAGCCTTTTCGGCCTCCTCGACATGTTTGCGGGCGGCGACCGATTCCTGCTCCAGCTCGCTCAACCGGTTTTTCTGGGCCAGACGTTGAGCAGCCGGTGTCGGCGCATCGGCGCTTGCCGTATAGCCATCCCAGCGCCACAGCGCACCGGCCTTGCTCACCAGTCGCTGACCGGGACGCAAGAGCGCCTGTAAGCGCTGACCGTCGCTGTCCGACACGACACCAACCTGCGCCAGCCTGCGACGCAGCTGCTGCGGCCCATCGACCAGCCGGTCGAGCGGCGTCGCGCCCTGCGGCAAGACCGGATCAGCTTCCGGCGCCGGATTATAAGCCCAGTAGACGGGCGCATGCTCGTCGCTTGCCGCGTCGAGGTCTTCACCAAGCGCCGCGCCAAGTGCGACTTCATAGCCCTTCTCGACACGCAGCTCTTCCACCACAGGCGGAAACTGGCCGGTCTCGCCAGCATTAAGGATACGCGCCAGTGTCTGTGCTTCGGTCTCGATGCGGTTCAGTTCGGTGCGCGCTTCGTTCAGTGGCTGACGGCTCGCCGCTTCCACTTCGCGTGCGCCTGCGACCAGTTCTTCTGCCGCAACAACCGCTTTTTCAGCCGCAGCAAGCGCATCCGCACAGGCATCAACCACGATGCGCTTTTCAGCCGGGTCGAACAGACCGCCGATCTGCTGGACAACAGCGGCAATATCGCGCTCGATGGCGTCCATCTGCGCGGCAAGCCGGTCGCGGCGATCCTGCGTTTCCTTCAAAGCGCGTTCGATCTGCGCCCGTTCGGCGGTCGCTTCCGCCCGTTCGGCGGTCACCCGCGCCAGCGCGCCTTCGCTATCGGTCAGGCGAATTTCCGCCTCTTCGAACAGCGCACGCAATTCCTCGTCGCGCTCGCCCGATGCTTCGTTGGAAGCGACCAGTTCCTGCTCTTCTTCCTCCAGTTTCGCCAGAATATCGGCGTTCTCGCGCACCATCTGCTCTTCGCGAGCAATGTCGGCAGTCAGCTGTTCCAGCCGCTTCATCAACTCGGCGCGGCGGGCGCGAATGCGTCCGTCCTCTTCGTCCAGCTGGGTGCGGGCAATTGAAAGGCGCTGCAAGGCGGCAGCGGCCTTGGCTTCGGCCTCGCGCAGTTCCGGCAGCTTATGCGCGCCAATCGCCTGATCGCGGGCCGCGTTCATCTGCGCCTGCGCCATATCGCCGACAGTCGCGGTCGCAGCCGACAAGGCGCTTTGCGCCTCGCCTTCCTGCACCTTGGCCTGGCTCCAGCGCAGATGCAGCAAGGCGGCTTCCGCACGGCGGATATCGGCGGACAGCGCCTTGAAACGGTTGGCCTGACGCGCCTGACGCTTCAGGCTTTCGATCTGGCTACCCAACTCGCCGACCACATCGTCAAGACGATCTAGATTGCCCTCGGCAGCACGCAGGCGTAGTTCCGCTTCGTGGCGGCGCGTATGAAGGCCGGAAATACCGGCAGCTTCTTCCAGAAGCGCGCGGCGCGCCTGCGGCTTGGCCTGAATGAGTTCGCCGATGCGCCCCTGCCCGACCATGGACGGCGAACGCGCGCCGGTCGATTGATCCGCAAAGAGCAACTGCACATCCTTGGCGCGAGCTTCCTTACCATTGATGCGATAGACGGAGCCTGCCTCGCGCTCGATACGGCGCGACACCTGCAACTCATCGGCGTCATTATAGCTCGCGGGAGCCGTGCGGTCGGAATTGTCGAGGAAAAGCGTCACTTCCGCCGTATTGCGCGCCGGGCGCGTGGCAGAACCGGAGAAAATGACATCGTCCATGCCGGAAGCGCGCATGTTCTTGTATGAGTTTTCACCCATCACCCAGCGCAAGGCTTCCACCAGATTGGATTTGCCGCAGCCATTCGGCCCGACAACGCCGGTCAGCCCGCCTTCGATGACGAACTCCATGGGTTCGACGAAGGACTTGAAACCGACCAAGCGCAGTTTGGAGAAGCGCATCAGCAAGCTCCTCCAGTTTTATCGCCCATTCCAGAAACGACAAAAGCGGACGCAATGATGCGTCCGCTTTTCATCCGGGAAAACGGGTCAGAGAATCTTGTCGATGATTGCCGACATTTCGTCAACCGAAAGGGCTCCAGCGTATTTTTGGCCGTTGATGAAGAAGGTTGGCGTCGCATTGACTCCATAATCCTTCGATCCACGTTCCATCGTGGCTCTCACATCATCGAGAACTTGCTGGTTCGTCAAGCAAGCCTTGAAGGACTCCTGTGTAAAACCGGCAAGTTTTGCGATTTGTAGCAGGGCAGCTTCACCATCTTCGGCGGTTGCCCACTGTTGCTGCTGCTTGAAGAACACGTCGACCATCGGGAAATAGCGATCTTCCGGAGCGCAGCGCGCCAACATGAACGCAGCGGTTGCGCGCGGATCGAACGGGAATTCGCGGAAGATGAGCCGCGCCTTGCCTGTATCGATATATTTTTCCTTGATCTTCGGGAAAGTATTGATCGTGAATTCGGCGCAATGCGGGCAGGTCAGCGATGCATATTCGACGATCGTCACCGGTGCATCGGCCTTGCCGTAGACCATATCCTTGAGCTTGCCCGGCTCGGCGATCTTCGCCGCATCGACAGTGCCTTCCGGGGCACGGTCCTGCGCCAGAGCACCCGTTGCAGAAGCTCCTGCAAAAGCCAGTCCGGCAGCAGCCGATCCAGCGAGAGAAATGACGTGTCTGCGATTAAGTACGGCAGGCATCCGAATCATCCAGTCCTGTTTCATTTGGTTGTTCGATATATAATTTAAGGCGGCCGAGAAATATTCGCCAGACCCGCATCGTTCACATGAAAGTCAGAAGAGCGCCGATATTGTTTCCATATTCAGAACGACTAGCCCGGTTCTTGCTTCGACTCGCTGCAAACTGCCCAAGGCTTGCATCAAATTTATGGCGGCTTGTATCGCAATTAAGAGTTTTTGCAATTGTGGGAGTTTCTTAGAGCCTGTTCCAAAAGTCGCCCTGTGTGGCTGCAAATGGCAATTTTCTCCATTCCGGTGCTCACGTGCCTTAAGTACGTTCCGCTCCGGTACTCGAAAATCACCATTTTCGCACACACATACCGCTTTTTGATTCAGTCTCTTAATCCGTCTTTTTGCCAGAGCTGCGCTTTTCCGCCAGAATATTCTTACCGAGCCGTGCAAGTGCTGCCCGCAAGGCATCATCCTCAATTCCGTCCGTTGCCTTGTCGATCCGGCGCTCTTCCGAAGGGGCCAGCGGAGCAAGCCGCTTGGCCCGGCGCTTGGCCGGTATAGCGGGCGGCTTTTGCTCGATGCGGATGCGCCCGATGGCCGAAAAGCCAAGAAAGCCATTGACGCGACTGATGATTTCGCCGGTCTCGTGCTGGATCTGTAAGACGGCAAAACCTTCGCAAGCGATGATCAAGGTCGCAGGTTTGAATGGGTCATCTTCATGCAGGCGACGCGGCCAGAGAATACGCAACGGGCGCGATGTGGCGCCAATGGCCGGGCCGACGATATCTTCCCAGGATTGCAGGAGCGAGAGATTGATGCCCGCACGTTTCTGGAGCATCGGGTCCATCAGACCCGAGGTCATATCTGCCAGCGGTCGAAATCCGCGTTTTGATTTTGGCTCGCTCATCGCGCTCCATTATAGCCGCGAAACCACTCCACAAACAAAGGAATACCTTCATCGAGCGTCGTTTTGGGGCTGAAACCCAGATCGCGGGCGGCCAGCGTGATATCCGCATAGGTGCGCGGAACGTCTGCGGCAGGCATCGGTTCAAGCTTACGGATCGCTTCCCTACCCGTCGCCTTCTCGATTGCCGCAATGAAATCATTGAGCATGACCGGGCGGTTGTTGCCGAGATTATAGACCGGCGCGGTTTCCTCCGGCTTTTCCAGAATGCGTTTCACGGCGCCGACAACGCCGCTGACGATATCCTCCACGAACGTAAAATCGCGCTGCATCTCGCCATTGTTGAAAACGCGGATGGGCTCCCCTTTCAGGATCGCCGAAGTGAAAAGCCATGGCGCCATATCCGGTCGTCCAAAGGGGCCGTAAACCGTGAAAAAGCGCAAGCCCGTCGAATGCAGCTTGTGTACATGGCTGTAGGAAAAAGCCAGCAATTCGCCCGAGCGCTTCGTCGCGGCATAGACCGATACCGGATGATTGACCGGATCGCTTTCCGAAAAAGGAATTTTCTCGTTTGCGCCATAAACCGACGACGAGCTGGCATAGACCACGGGCGGGCGCTTTTCGAGCTTCAGCGCGGTCTCGAAAATATTGACCTGCCCCATGACATTGGCCGAAACATAGGCAGCCGGGTTTTCGATGGAATAACGAACGCCCGCCTGCGCGGCGAGATGCACGATCACATCGGCATCCCTATCCGCGCCAATGGCACTCTTGATCGCTTCCGCATCCGCAATATCGGCTTTGGCAAAACGAAAGCCGTCGCGCGCGTGGAGCTTGGCGAGCCGCGTTTCCTTCAGCTCGACCTGATAGTAGTCGTTGACATTATCGATGCCGACAACCAGCCAGCCTTCGTCCAACAGGCGTTGTGCCGTGTGGTATCCGATGAAACCGGCGGCCCCCGTTACTATCGCTTTCATGCAATCGACTTCTTTCCGAATACGCACATTTCAAGTCCGGCGCGCCGTGCGGCCATGACCCGACGGGACGCGGCTGCATTCAGCGCCGCAAGGAAGAACATGGTCGACGAAATCGTGACTTCATGCAGCAACGGATTGTGCAGCATGCCATAACTGCCGCTGACCACCGCGAAATAAATCAGGGCTCTGCGCATTGCCCAGCTATCTGCGGTTCGCCACAGATAGACGAAAATGGACAGGAAGGCACCGGTCATGAAGATCAGGCCGATGATACCGTCATTCAGCAATTCGTCGAGAACAGTATTGTGCACATGGCGGAACCCGGCCAGCATCGGAGCCTGTTCGCCCGCTTCCGTCCGCACCTCATTCATTTTGGAATAGGAACCGACGCCCGCTATCGGATGCTGCACGATGATCTTGCTGGCGCTTTTCCACAGCACCTCACGAATATCGGCAGAAATCTTGTCTTCCCACTGCTTGCTGTCACCGGTGTCGTAATACTCGATCATGCCCGAAAAGCGCTTCGAAATGATGTCGCCAACAGGACCGACGACAACCAGCGCCGCCAAAGCAACGCCCAGCGCGGCGTAAACACTCCCCTGCTGGCGGATGCTGAAACGCTTCAGAAAGAAAATGATTTCAATCGCAGCAAAGATAGGCAGAACCACGATCACGGCCCGGGTTTCGGAGGTCAAAACCGCCGCCAGACCAAGCACGAGCCAGTGCGGCCCGTTCGGGAGATAGCGCGATGCCTGGCGCAAAGGTATCGCTGCCGAGATGGCCGAGACGCCCACAACAAAGGCAAAAACCGCCTGATTGCCGCCGATCCCGATACGTCCGCCAGCGGTGACCGCAAGATATAGCGCAGCAATAGTGGCGACGAGGACGCCGACACGCGCGCCAAGCACATAGGCGCGCAGCGGGTCGCGGATCAAAGCCATGCCGGAGCCTGCAAAGGCGAAAACCGCAATCAGCAGCGTATAGCCGATCTGACGGTTGTCGTTGAACGGTTCACCACGAAACAGGATCAGCCCAAGCGACCAGGCCGCATAAAGCAGAATGAAAATATAGAATTTCTTGCAATGGAGCCGCGCGACCGCATGGCGACCGCAAGCCATATAGATCCCGATGCAAGAAAAGACGAATAAAATCAAAGGACCGAGGCCGACCCGGATAGGCATCGCCGCCGAAGCCACGCCCAAAATCCAGGGATCTACCCTGCGGCGAACTAAAAAGGATTTTTTGAAATAACTCAATCGGTTGCCTCTCTGAGATTCCTCTTCGCAAGTGCATAAACGATTCGCCTGACATAATCGGCAGTCCTGAAAAAAAGCGTAGTTAGCCTTTTGTATGGCGGCAATCGCTTTTTAGCGTAAGCTGAACGGCCCTGTGCAATTGTCGATACAGCAACGTCGGAGAATTCCACCACCGGTTTGTCGGTAGTGAAAATCTCGTAATGGCCAGCCCATCCTCGTTCAAGTGCAACATCGTAAGGGACCCGCATGGGGCGTATCCCAGCCAGCAGTTTCGCAGCCCCTTCCCGTGTCACGATATAAGCCGCAGAGCTTCCCAGCGGTCCATGCAGACAACGCCCGATTGCGAATTCATCATCGACCTGACAGAACGGTCTAAACGCTGCTGTGCGATGATTGACCAGTTTGATCACGTCCCAGCCGCTGATTTTCGTAGCCTTATCAACGAATGTTACGAAAGCGGGCGTGAACAGGACATCGTCCTCAACTAGAACCGCAAAAGGCTCCAGTGCCGCAGCAATGACTTCAAGCGCTCGGATATGGCTGAAATAGCAGCCGATCTCGGCAGGCATTGCGATCTTGCCATGACAGCGGCGAAAACCGGCATCGTCGAAATTGCCCAGCTCGTCTGGCTGCAAAAGCTTGCCTTCCACAGCCTCGACGCGCCGCAGATCGAGCGAAAACGCGTCAGCGCTTTGTTGCAGGCGCTCCCATCGGTCTCGCGAACGCGCGAGATTGATGACATAAACCGGTACGGAATTAATCACTGATTCTCTTTCCACGGCAAAAGCGCGATGGGAGGATTTGTAACGCGCCAGACCCATTTGCCAAGTACTGACAATGTTTGGCTTTACACTATCGCTGTTTTTTCTATCAACTACAGTAAACGTGACATTTTTTGGAAAGCCGCTGCGACTTTGAATTCCACCGCCCGCCCGATCACTGCTTCGCCTCAAGCCAAAAGCGGTTCCACACGCAGCGGCCAGCTTTTGAGCTGGTATGATCGCCATCACCGTGTTCTGCCCTGGCGCGTGACGCCCTCAGAACAGACGCGCGGCATACGGCCCGATCCTTACCGGGTCTGGCTTTCGGAAATCATGCTTCAACAGACGACCGTTGAGGCCGTGAAATCCTATTTCACCGCTTTCGTCAAACGCTGGCCAAATGTGCACGCCATGGCGAATGCCAGCGAAGACGATATTCTGCGCGCATGGGCCGGGCTTGGTTACTATTCCCGCGCCCGCAACCTCAAGAAATGCGCCGATCTCGTTGCCACGCAATATGGCGGCGAATTTCCAGACAATGCCGCAGCATTGAAGGAACTGCCCGGCATCGGCGACTACACATCGGCAGCTATCGCCGCGATTGCCTTCGGCGAAAATGCCGCAGTGGTGGACGGCAATGTCGAGCGCGTCATTTCGCGGCTTTATGCCATCGACACGCCGCTGCCAGCTGCCAAGCCGCAAATCCGCGCCCTGATGGCCGAGATGACGCCATCAGACCGCCCCGGCGACTTTGCACAGGCGATGATGGATCTCGGCGCAACGATCTGCACACCGCGCAGACCCGCCTGCGCGATCTGCCCGGTCAACGATAATTGCATCGCACTCGCCACCCGCGACCCGGAGGAATTTCCGGTCAAGGCGCCCAAGGCGGAAAAGCCGATCCGCACTGGTGCGGCTTTCATTGCAATCAACGGAGATGGGGCGATTTTTCTGCAAAAGCGTGAGCGCCAAGGCCTGCTTGCGGGCATGTCGGAAGTGCCGGGCAGCCCGTGGACCGCGCGTATCGACGGCGACGCGACCATAAATGCGGCCCCCTTTCCGGCATCCTGGATTCCGGCGGGCAGCATTACCCATGTCTTCACCCATTTCGAATTGCGCCTCTCGGTCTACCGCGCCGAGAATGTGAGCGAGCGTTTGGCCGCAAATGGCTGGTGGTCAGCGCCGGACGAGCTCGCCGGAGAAGCTTTGCCCACCGTGATGAAGAAAGCCATTGCAGCGGCGGTGCCGGATGCCTTCAAGCAGACTGGCAAACCCAAAAGGACGAAAACGTGATCTCTCAAATCAAACATGTCGTTTTCGATATCGGCAAGGTTCTCATCCATTACGATCCGGAACTGGCCTATCTCGACATCATTCCCGACACCGAGCGGCGGCGCTGGTTTCTGGAAACGGTCTGCACAGGCCCGTGGAATGTCGAACAGGATCGCGGGCGTAGCTGGCAGGATGCCGAAGCGCTGTTGATCGACACCTACCCGGAATGGCGCGAGCAGATTCTGGCTTTCCGGCAAAACTGGTCGCGCATGGTGCCGCATGCCTATGATGAAAGTGTCGCCATTCTGCGCGGGCTGATCGCCTCGGGGAACGATGTCACCATGCTGACCAATTTCGCCTCAGACACCTTCCTCGAAGCGCAGGTCCGGTTTCCTTTTCTGACGGAAAGCCGGGGTGTCACCGTTTCGGGCGACGTGAAGATGCTGAAACCCGACCGGGAAATCTACGACGCGCATGTCGCGGCGTTCGACCTTGACCCGGCGGCAACGCTGTTCATCGATGACTCGCTGCATAATGTGGACGGCGCAAAATCTGCCGGCTGGCAGGCCGTTCATTTCACCGGTGCGCCGAAACTTGCCGCCGATCTGAAATCTCTGGGCCTCAGCTTTTAAAAAACGAAAGCGCCCGGAGCTTTCGCTCCGAGCGCCCCATGATCAGACTTTGCTGGAGGCCGTCCGATAGAGCATCTTGCTACCAAATTGAAACATTTGGAATCGCAAGAATGCGGTAGAATAAAAGGTGCTGGTTATGCACCAGCGACTGCCATTTCATCGCGGATAACCTGGCGCAGATCGTCGATAGGTTTCAGAACGCCGTCCACTTCATAGTGCCAGAACGTCCAGCCATTGCAGGCATCGAACCCTTGCACTTTCGCACCAATGCGGTGGATCGAACCAGCGTCGCCATTGGCGGCCAGCGTGCCATCGGCACGAATGATCGCGGCAAAGCGACGGCGCGCATCGCAAAGAACAGTACCGGGACGCAGAAGGCCTGCTTCCAATACGCTGGTGAAAGCGACACGCGGTTCAGCGCGCTTGCCGGTCATGACCGTCAACTCAGCCTTGCCGAGCGGCTCCACCGCATCGATCCGGGTGGTTGCAGCGTCGATATATGCCTGTTCGCGTTCGATGCCGACAAAATGGCGTCCAAGGCGCTTGGCCACAGCACCGGTCGTGCCGGAGCCGAAGAACGGGTCAAGAATGACGTCACCGGGCTTGCTGGAAGCCATCATGATGCGAGCCAGAAGCGCTTCCGGCTTTTGCGTCGGATGAACCTTGTCGCCGTTCTCGTCTTTCAGGCGTTCGGAACCCGTGCAGATCGGGAACAGCCAGTCCGAGCGCATTTGCACATCGTCATTGGCGGCCTTCATCGCTTCATAATTGAAGGTGTAGCCCTTGCCCTTCTGGTCGCGCGATGCCCAGATCAGCGTCTCATGCGCGTTCTGGAAACGACGGCCACGGAAATTCGGCATCGGATTGGTCTTGCGCCAGATGACATCATTGAGGAGCCAGAAGCCCAGATCCTGCAACTGCGTGCCGACGCGGAAAATATTGTGATAGGAGCCGATGACCCAGATCGTGCCATTCGGCTTCAAAACGCGGCGGCAGGCCAAAAGCCAGGCGCGGGTAAACGCGTCATAGGCCTGAAAGCTCTCGAACTGATCCCAATGATCGTCAACAGCGCTGACCATCGACTGATCCGGGCGATGCAGATCGCCGCCGAGCTGGAGATTATAGGGCGGATCGGCAAAGATGACATCGACGGAATTATCCGGCAGGCGTTCCAGAGCGGAAACGCAATCACCCTTGATGATGGAGTCGAGCCAGGCGGTACGCGGGGCCTCGATGGGCAACTCATGGGCAAGACGTACTAGGGACATGGGATACTCGATTACCTGTGGACGCGAAAACTTGTCCTTATGGTTACCGGACAGGGTAAATATGGCGTTAACGCCAAGTGATTGAAATCGTAAACCTTTTCTTAAAAAGGCGGCAAAGTCCCGGCTTTCCGGGCTTTTTCGTTTCAAACAATCAGCAACATTTTCGCGGCTGCCATCTTAACGCCGTCATCGAAATGCAAAGGCCGACCGGTAATGCGTCGTGTCCAATAAGGCTCGGTTATTCATTTGCGTATATGATTTGCGAACAATCCAGCCTTCGGAGAAACTAAGCCGACCGAACCGGTGCCTGTCAGGTCTTTGCATATGAATTTCGCAGAACTGCGCCACAATCGTTATCTGAGAGTCTTCTTCGTCCCCTTCCGCATGCGTGCCGTTGTGCGCGGCAGCGAAATCGGCCTCGTCATCGCCGGTGTCATGATCGGCATCATCTCAGGTGTTGCAGTTGCAGCCATTGGCGGCATATCGCAGTGGATGCATCAGGCGCTTTTCGCGCTCGAACCCGGCGAAAAGCTCAGTGCAGCAGCACAGCTTTATCCCAGCGCCTTCATCGCCCCGCTGGCTGGCGGTATTCTCATGGGGGTCGTCATCTGGGTTCTGGCGCGATGGCGCAAGCGTCCCATCGTCGATCCCATCGAAGCCAACGCATTGCACGGCGGACGCCTGTCGTTGACCGACAGTTTTATCCTCGTCGGGCAGAACCTGATTTCCAACGGCTTTGGCGCTTCGGTCGGGCTGGAAGCCGCCTATACACAGCTGGCAAGCGGCTTCGCCTCACGCATCGGGCGCGCACTCAAGCTGCGTCGGGCTGATTTGCGCACGCTGGTCGGTTGCGGCGCTGCGGCGGCCATTGCCAGCGCGTTCAACGCCCCCCTCACCGGCGCATTTTATGCGTTCGAGCTGATCATCGGCGTTTACTCCATCGCCACGCTGGCCCCGGTCGTCGTTGCGGCGATTGTCGGCACATTGGTGACGCAAGCCATTGGCGGCGCGCCTTTCCTGATCGATATCGGCCATATCGACGCCATCACCCCACGCGATTACGTGCCTGCCTTGCTGCTCGGCTTCGTCTCGGCGGGCATTGCCATTCTGATCATGCGCGGCGTGACCTTCGTCGAAACAATCACCCGACGCAGCTTTCTGCCCAATGTTCTCACCCCCGCCATCGGCGGTGCGATTGTCGGGCTGATCGCCTTCTTCTCACCGCAGGTTCTGGCCTCCGGCCACGGCGCGCTGCATCTCGATCTCAATGCGAATATCACCATCTCGGCGCTATTGCTGCTGATCCTGACAAAGTCGCTGGCGTCCGCAATCTCCATCGGCTCCGGCTTTCGCGGCGGCCTGTTCTTTGCATCGCTGTTTCTGGGCGCTTTGACCGGCAAGCTTTTCGCAGCCGTGGCAGGCGTGGTGCTGCCGACCAGCCTGACGCTTGCGCCGGAAGTCTATGCCGTGATCGGCATGTCCTCGCTTGCCGTCGCGATTGTCGGCGGCCCTATGACCATGACCTTTCTGGCGCTGGAACTGACCGGCGACTTTCCGATCTCCATGCTGGTGCTCGGAGCCGTCGTGTCTTCCTCTCTGATGGTCCGCAAGACCTTCGGCTACTCCTTCGCCACCTGGCGCTTCCATCTGCGCGGCGAAGCCATCCGCTCGGCACATGATATCGGCTGGATACGCAATCTGACCGTCAGCCGCATGATGCGTCACGATGTGCGCACCGTGCTGATCGACACGGATATTGAAACCTTCCGCCACGATTTCCCGCTGGGCTCCACCCAGCGCGTTATCGCGGTGGATGCGCAGGGGCGCTATGTCGGCATGATCCCGGTACCGGAAGTCTATGCAGACAGTTTCGACAGTTCGGAAAACCACAGCATCAGCGAGCTTTTGAAGTATCAGGATGAATTCCTGTTGCCACAGATGAACGCCAAGGAAGCTGTCGTGCGGTTTGACCGTTCCGAAAGCGAAGCGCTCGCCGTGGTCAACAATGCGCAGGAACGCAAAGTCATGGGCCTGTTGAGTGAAGCCCATACGCTGCGCCGCTATAGTGAAGAGCTGGACCGCAGACGACGCGAAGTCTCCGGCGAGGTTTGACGCTGGGGCGATAAAGTTGTAGCTGAATTCCCGATGCGTTCCTGCGAATGTGAATGCGTCCCCCTCCCAAGAAGAAGGCTACCCACATGGCGGCTCCGTCCCTCATCATTTTCGATTGCGATGGCGTTTTGGTGGATTCCGAAATCATCGCTGCGGAAGTTGAATCCGTGCTTCTGACTGAAGCCGGTTTTCCGATTTCCGCCGACGAACTGGCCGAACGTTTCGCTGGTCTCACCTGGCAGGATATTCTGCTCACGGTCGAGCGCGAGGCAGGCATAGCGCTTTCCGCATCGCTGATCGACAAATCGGAGAGCATTCTTGACGAGCGCCTCAAAAATGAGGTGCAGGCTGTCGACGATATCGTGGAAGTGGTTTCAGCGCTGAAGCTGCCGAAATGCATCTGCTCCAACTCGACCAGCGCACGGCTGGAAATGATGCTGAAGCGCGTCGAGCTTTATGACCTTTTCGCGCCAAATATTTTTTCGGCCAAGGAAGTCGGCACCAAGAAGACCAAGCCTGCTCCGGATGTGTTCCTCTATGCCGCCAAGCATTTCGGCGTCGATCCAGGCAATGTGATCGTGATTGAGGATTCCGTGCACGGCATTCAGGGCGCGCGAGCTGCCGGTATGCGCGTCATCGGCTTTACGGGCGGAGCACATACCTATCCCGGCCATGCCGACCGGCTGACCGACGCAGGCGCCGAGACAGTGATCCACCGTCACAAGGACCTGCCTAGCGTGATCGAAGCCCTTTCGATCTGGACCGACGCCTGACGCAGAGGCTCCAGCTGACCGGACGGCCTGATCTGATTATCGCGATAGAGCGGTTCCGGTTAAAACGGAATCGTGGAACCGCTCTATCCATTTGTTTTTACGCATTATCCTGCGCAAAACCGCTACGCACTTTTGCTGGAAATGCTCTAGCCCGAGCATCCGGGCTATCGACCCCGCTGCCTCAGGCGGCAGAGCGCTTGTTGCGCCCCTTCGGCGGCGCGTTGAGGATGGCGAGCAGCTCTTCGGCTTCCTGCTCGTCAAGACCGATCAGCAGCCGGGTCCCCATCATGACGGGTTCACCCGTGGACGTATCGAAGATCGCCCAGGTGTCCGTCGGTTCGAGAATACGTTCAAATTTCTGTTTCATGGGTGCAGACTAGCGCAGACTCGTTGCTTTTCGTTTGAACTTCACTGCTAAATTTAATTCGAATTTTAGCTAAAGCGCGCTGCACTTTTAGGATATGCACAGAATGCGTTTAAGTGCTTGACCGCCCGCATGTCTTATTTCATCCAAAACGGACCGAAAGTCCGTCCAAATTATTGATTTCGCTGCGAAATACGCCTCTACGCTCTAGACTGGCGGCTCACTGCCGATGCCGAGGAATGATCCCTTGCGGGTCGTCTTCCGGCGCTTTGCCGGTTTGGCGACCACCAGCGTACGCGCAATTATTGCGGAAACGGGTTTGCCGAAATGCCAGCCCTGCGCTTTGATCGGCACAGCGTCGCCCGCACTTTCCTCGGCAAAATAGGCTGCCTGCGCCTCGGTTTCCACACCTTCCACGACCACGTCCAGACAATGCTGCTGCGCCATGGCCAGAATTTGCGGGACAATCGAAACCGTACTGCCATTATCGACCGTGCGGGTGAATGTCTTGTCGATCTTGATCGCGTCCACATTCAACGCGCCCAGATAGGCAAGGCTGGAATAGCCCGTGCCGAAGTCGTCGATATAAATCCGGTGCCCCTTCTCACGCAGAAGCTGGATAGCGGCGGAAGCCTTTACGAAATCGACCGCCGTGCGCTCAGTTAGCTCCAGACCGATCTGCTGCGGATCAATTGCGGCTTTCACCAGACGCTTTTCCAACTGGCTCGCGAAGTCCACATCATGCAGGTCGCGCGCACTTATATTGATGTTGATGCGCAGACCGGGCTTGCCGCGCAACAGATCGCCCATTTCACTGATCACGGCATCAAGCACATAGAGCGTTATCCGGTGGATGAGGCCACTCTTTTCCGCCCGTGTGATGAAGACATCCGGCGGAACGAAGTCCCCCTTGTGAATCTCCCAGCGTATCAAAGCCTCAAAGCCGACGATCTCGCCGCTGACAACATTGACAACCGGCTGATAGACAACGTCCAGTTCCTTTCTGGTCAGGGCTTTGGACAGGAGCGTCATCAGCGACCGGTCGCGATTATGATAGGCCCTCCAGCCGAGGCCCAGACAGCCAGCAACCAGCATGCCGAGCACGATCGAGAGAAATGATCGCAATCGCGCGTGCAGGCTGGTGCGGTCGATTTGCGTTTTCAGCGCAATACAGATGAACTTGTTCGGCTCGCAGACATAGGACCGGAGCTGGTCGTGATCTTCGAGAAGCTCCGTCATGCGCCCGTCCGAAAGTGGCTCCAGATCGGCCTTGGCCGGATATTCGTAGAAGCGCGCGAAATTTTCACGCGTCGGGTCGCTCATGAACATCGCGAAGGAGTAGCCCGGCGTATGCATGAAGTCGAAGGCCGAGGGGCTCAACACAACATTGGAATTGCCCTTGCCCATGACTGGACCGGAGGTTCCCGGCGTGACGAGTGGGCGTTCGCCATAGATGTAAGTGCCGTCTGGCAGCAGCAAATCCGCCGTCGAACGGGGCTCTTGCCGCCCAAGATCGGGCAGCAGCGTGGAACAATTCAACCGGCCATCGACCAGCCGGCCAATATCCTTGATCTGATAGGCCGTGAACAGGAGCCGACGCAGATAGATGCGCTCTTCCGCCGAGCAAATTGGGTAGGGTGATTGTTCTGCCTGATCAAGCGTGCTGTGCGCCGAGTCGATCAGTCGACCCGCATAGGACAGCAACGCCTCCATATAGGCGTCCACTTGTCGCTCGTCGCCCATCCTTCGCAGCTTCTCGCCAACCCAATGCCCTGCCACAGCGCCGCATAAGAGCAGCAACAGAAGGATAAGCGGAACTGGATTGAAAAGACCGCTGCCATTGTTCCGCCTGCGCACCATCCGCCCTTGAACCCTCGCAAACGATCTGTGGCAGAAAACCATGCTGCTTATCCCGCATAAGCAGAGGCATCAAATATAAGCACCGACCTACAGCATCAATTATAAACATATAAAAACAATGCGAGTATTGCACGAAGAACGTCTTTTGGAAACGATATTAATTAAGGGGCATTTTTTTATTTTTCTATTAGGATGTTCAAATATAGCGCGTCGGCAGTTTTGTTATTTATCAAATGCTAAAATAAAAAATGCGCGAGATTTCTCCCGCGCATTCCAGCTTTCATTCGTGCGTCGCCCTGTCAGGCGCTGCGAAAATCACTTGGCATTCGGGCCTTCATCAAATCCGACGAAAATCTGGATATTCTGCCTGTCCGGCATCGGCAGCGAAATTCCCTTGTCGTTGAAGACAAACTGGGTTGCGGTATCGCTGTTGGTGATCGTGACAGTCTGCTTGTGCAGCTTGGAATAAACCACCTGATCGCCCTGGCGCACGGCCACGCGGACCGGCATGGTGATGGTGCCGCTCTTATATTGCGGGCCCGGCACAACCTTGCCCGCGGCAGCCACATCGATGGTGATCGTGCCATCGCCATACTGGCACGCACGCGTCACATCGGTCAGCGAAGCCTGATAGATGACCTGCGCCGGATCCTTGTCGCCGCCCTTGGCATAGGTGCTGAAGAAGGCAGTCCCGTCACGCAGCGTCACCGTCGGGCAATAAGCGCGAAGTTCGGATGCCTTGACCCGCGGCTGATCCGCAGAGGCTGTTGCCCCCGGCTTGTCGCCGCCGCTGGTCGTGCAGCCAGCGAGTGCCGTGAGCAAAACCGTTGCAAAGACTGGAAACAACGATGAACGATTCTGTGATGCTTTCTGCATAGACCGGGCTTCCCTGCACTAATCTGTTTGTTTGAGAGCGCCGCAATTTCATTGAAATCGCCAGACCACCCCAATTTGTTCCGCCGCCACATTTTCCCACCAGCAAAGCCGCTGCGCGCTTTTGCTGGAAATGCAAACTCTTCCTCTGTCGCATTATCCAACACAAAACCGCTTCGCACTTTTGCTGGAAATGCAAACTCTTCCTCTGTCGCATTGTCCAACACAAAACCGCTTCGCACTTTTGCTGGAAATGCAAACTCTTCCTCTGTCGCATTGTCCAACACAAAACCGCTTCGCACTTTTGCTGGAAATGCTCTATACCACTGCGCACAAAACAGTGCGCGATGACGTTTTCCCGTTTTTTGCCGCGAAGAGCAACCCCATCCCCTCCGGGATGTTTTAATTTCTTGCGGCTTTTTTATGGACGCCCTATTGCATTTGCACAGCTTTGAAACGCATCCCAATAAGATGCGCGTCGAATGAGACTTGCGCAGCCGATCTGAAATGAAGGCCTGACGAAATGAAATATGTAAGCACCCGCGGCGAAGCCCCGGTCCTGGGTTTCAGCGATGCATTGCTCGCCGGACTAGCTCGCGATGGCGGCCTCTATCTGCCACAGGAATATCCGCAATTTTCTCCGGAACAAATCCGCAGCCTGCGCGGAAAATCCTATGTCGATATCGCGCTTGCCGTGCTGACGCCTTTCACCGGCGGCGAAATTCCGCAAGCTGATTTCGAGCGCATGGTGCGCGAGGCCTATGGCAGCTTCCGGCATGACGCCGTCTGCCCGCTGGTCCAGACCGGCGCAAATGAATTCGTTCTCGAACTCTTCCACGGCCCGACGCTCGCCTTCAAGGACGTCGCCATGCAGCTTTTGGCGCGCATGATGGATTACGTTCTGGCAAGCCGTGGCGAACGCGCGACCATTGTCGGCGCGACGTCCGGCGATACCGGCGGCGCGGCAATTGAAGCCTTTGGCGGTCGCGACAACACCGATATCTTCATCCTGTTCCCGAATTGCCGCGTGTCGCCGGTGCAGCAGCGCCAGATGACGTCGTCGGGCTTTGCCAATGTTCATGCACTGTCCATCGAAGGTAATTTCGATGACTGCCAGAACCTTGTGAAAGGCATGTTCAACGACCTCGCCTTCCGCGATGCGCTGTCGCTTTCGGGCGTCAATTCGATCAACTGGGCGCGGATCATGCCGCAGGTGGTCTATTACTTTACCGCCGCCTTGAGCCTCGGCGCTCCAGACCGTGCGGTTTCCTTCACCGTTCCAACCGGCAATTTCGGCGATATTTTCGCGGGCTATGTGGCCAAGCGCATGGGCCTGCCCATCGAGCACCTGATCGTCGCAACCAACGACAATGACATTCTTTCGCGCACGCTCGACACCGGCGCTTATGAAATGCGCGGTGTGGCCCAGACCACCTCGCCGTCAATGGATATCCAGATTTCATCCAACTTTGAACGTCTGCTGTTCGAAACCCATGGCCGCGATGCTGCCGCCGTGCGCGGCCTCATGCAGAGCCTGAAACAGTCCGGCGGCTTCACCATTTCCGAAAAGCCGCTTTCGGCCATCCGGGCCGAATTCTCGGCTGGACGTTCGACGGTTGCGGAAACGGCGGAGACCATCAAATCGGTTCTGGCCGATGACGGCTATCTTCTCGATCCGCATTCCGCCATCGGCGTGAAAGTGGCTCGCGAAAATGTGTCCGGCGCTGTTCCGATGGTGGCGCTCGCCACCGCGCATCCGGCCAAATTCCCCGACGCCGTAAAGGCTGCATGCGGTGTCGAACCGCAGCTTCCCGCATGGTTGTCGGATTTGATGCAACGAAAAGAAAGCTTCACAGTTCTTCACAACGACCTGAAAATCGTAGAAGAATACGTGAGCCGCCATTCCAGAGCTCACGCCTGAGGCTCTGGAAAGGAAATTTAAGCCCGGCCCCGAACGGAGATACCTGTTTCGGGATCGGGTTGAAAAAAAGTCAGAGCGAGGAATGCAGGGAGCAGTTCGCTTATGAGTGTTGAAGTAACACGTCTTCCCAACGGGTTGACGATAGCCACCGATACCATGCCACATGTGGAAAGCGTAGCGCTGGGAATCTGGGTTAAAGCTGGCGCGAGAAACGAAGCCGCCGATCGGCACGGTATAGCTCACTTACTTGAACATATGGCCTTCAAGGGCACGGAAAACCGCTCCGCCTGGCAGATTGCATCGGATATCGAAGACGTCGGCGGCGAGATCAACGCCGCCACCAGCGTCGAGACCACATCCTATTATGCCCGCGTGATGCGCAATGACATGCCGCTCGCCATCGATATTCTCTCCGATATCCTGACCGCATCAAAGTTCGACGAAGACGAACTTGAGCGCGAGAAGCAGGTGATCATGCAGGAGATCGGCGCGGCGCACGACACGCCGGACGATATCGTCTTCGACCGTTTCACCGAAACCGCCTATCGTCACCAGCCTATCGGTCGCGCCATTCTCGGCGAGCCGGACACGGTGATGTCCTTTTCCTCTGCCGACCTTCGCCAATATATGGACGAGCAGTACAGCGCCGATCGCATGGTCGTGACGGCGGCCGGCGGCGTGGACCACGATGCTTTCGTCAAGGAAGTTGAAAAGCGTCTCGGCGGCTTCCGCGCCCATAACACGGCGCCGACCCTCGATCTTGCGACCTATGTTGGCGGCGATTTCCGCGAAAACCGTGAATTGATGGATGCACAGGTGCTGATCGGCTTTGAAGGCCGCGCCTATCATGTGCGTGACTTCTACGCCTCACAGCTCCTGTCCATGGTGCTGGGCGGCGGCATGTCCTCGCGTCTGTTCCAGGAAGTGCGCGAAAAGCGTGGCCTGTGCTATTCGGTCTATGCGTTCCACTGGGGCTTTTCGGATACGGGCCTGTTCGGCATCCATGCCGCCACGGGTCGCGACGAACTGGTCGAACTGGTTCCGGTCATCATTGACGAGCTGCACAAGGCAGCGGACTCGATCAGCATCGAGGAAGTCAACCGCGCCCGCGCGCAATATCGCGCCAGCCTTCTCATGTCGCAGGAAAGCGCGGCCAGCCGCGCAGGTCAGCTCGCCCGCCAGTTCCTGCTCTATGGCCGCCCGGTCGACAATAACGAGCTGATGGAACGTCTTTCCCTGATCACGCCAGAACGCCTGACGGATCTCGCAGGTCGCCTGTTCCTCGACAACAAGCCGACAATCGCAGGTGTCGGTCCGGTGGGCCGCCTGATGAGCTTTGACGATCTGTCCGATGCGCTTTCGACCAATGCGCATAAGAGGAAGATAGCTGTTTAAGGCAGTAGGGGAATAAGGGAATAGGGGAGTATGTGGCCGTGAAGATTTCGTTTTTCCTATTCCCCTACTCACCTATTCCCCTACTCCCTTAACTCCAATGATCGGCCTGTCGTTCCGGCGCAATAATCCGACTATTCTGCGTGGACCGCGCATTTATCTGCGCGAGCCTATGATGGGTGATTTTGCGGGCTGGTCGAATTTGCGTGAGCAAAGCCGGGCCTTTCTGTCTCCATGGGAGCCGACCTGGCCCGACGACGATCTGACGAAAAGCGCCTTCCGCTACCGGATGCGGCGTTTTCAGGAAGAAATTTCTGCCGGAACCGGCTATCCTTTCTTCATTTTCCGCAACAGCGACAACCGCATTCTCGGCGGTATCACGCTCGGCAATATCCGCCGCGGAGTAGGACAGAACGGCATGATCGGCTATTGGAGCGGCGCTCCTTTCGCGGGCAAAGGCTATATGACAGAGGCACTGTCTCTGGTTATCCCCTTTGCATTCGACCAACTGCGGTTGCACAGGGTTGAAGCTGCCTGTATTCCCCATAATGTACGTTCGGTCCGGCTTCTCGAAAAAGCCGGATTTCAGAGAGAAGGACTGTTGCGCTCCTATCTCAAGATAAATGGCTTCTGGCAGGACCACCTGCTGTTTGCCCTCATAGAAAGCGACAAACGTATGTTGGATAGCCGCATGATCAATGGCAAGGTTGAACGCTCGTGAGGGGTCTTTCTGAAAAGCTTTTCCAGAACGCCGCGCGTTTTCTCGCGCTGATCGTCCTTCTGGCCTTTTCGACCGTCCATGCGTCTGCCGTCGAACCGATCAAGATATCCAAGGACGACACCGCCCTTGATCTGTCGCGCGCCGTTGAACTTATCCGCAACAAGGGTGAAAGCGTTCAGGTTTCCACCGCGCCCGGCCCCGATGGCATCGTGCGCCGCATCGAAGTGCAGGCCGACCAGAACAGCAATGCATCCGGCGACTGGGCTGCTTTCTCCATCGCCAACCCGACCGACCAGCAGATCGACCGCCTGATCGTCGCGCCGCATTTCCGTCTCGTCGGTTCCGGCATCATCTGGCCTGATCTCGGCTCGCCGCGTATTGCGTCGATCACCCCCAGCGAAGGCTTTGCGCTCGACCGCCAGCCAAGCGCCGACGCGGATGTGTTCCGCATCACGATCAATCCGGGCAGCGTCGTCACCTTCGTCGCCGAGCTTTCCTCGCATAATCTGCCGCAGCTCTACCTGTGGGAACCGGAAGCCTACAAGGACACCGTCAATTCCTACACGCTCTATCGCGGCATCCTGCTTGGCATTTCAGGCCTGCTGGCGCTGTTTCTGACCATTCTTTTCGTCGTCAAGGGCACTTCGCTGTTTCCCGCCACGGCGGCGCTGGCATGGGCGGTCCTCGCCTATATCTGCGTCGATTTCGGCTTCTGGAACAAACTGATGGAAATCACGCCCGGCAATGAACAGATATGGCGCGCAGGCACAGAGGTGGCGCTTGCCGCCTCGCTGGTGATTTTCCTCTTCGCCTATCTCAACCTCAACCGCTGGCACGACCATTTTAGCTATGGCGCGGTGACATGGGTTCTGGGGTTGCTGGCGCTTGCTGGCGTTGCGGTTTTCGATCCGCCCATTGCTTCAGGCATTGCCCGCATCTCGCTCGCGCTCACCGTCGTTTCCGGTGTCGCAATCATCGGCTATCTCGCGGTGAAGGGATATGACCGGGCGGTCATGCTGATACCTGCCTGGCTTCTTACATTGATATGGCTGCTCGGCGCATGGATGGCCGTTACCGGTCGCCTCGATAATGACATTGTCCAACCGGCGCTTGGCGGCGGCCTCGTTCTCATCGTGCTTCTGATCGGCTTTACGGTCATGCAGCACGCCTTTGCAGGCGGCGCGCTCCAGCAAGGGCTGCTGTCCGACATGGAGCGGCAGGCGCTCGCCGTCATCGGCGCGGGCGACATCGTCTGGGACTGGGATGTGCCCCGCGACCGTGTGGTCACGACGCCGGACATCGCCAACCAGCTCGGCAATACGGCAAGCAGTTTGCAGGGTCCGGTGCGCAACTGGCTCCCGGTCATGCATTCCGACGACCGCGACCGTTTCCGCTCGACACTCGACGCCATTCTGGAAAACCGTCGCGGACGCATCGGCCAGATCTTCCGCCTGCGCGCCAATGACGGCCATTACCATTGGTATGCGTTGCGTGCCCGTCCAGTGATCGGTTCGGATGGCGAAGTCGTGCGTTGCGTCGGCACGCTGGTCAATGTTACCGAACAGAAGAAGGCCGAAGAGCGTCTGCTGCACGATGCCGTGCACGACAATCTGACAGGCCTGCCCAATCGCGAGCTTTTCCTCGACCGCCTGAGCAATGTGATGAACATGGCGCGCGGCGAGAGCAATCTGCATCCGACCGTGTTCATGATCGATATCGACCGCTTCAAGCAGGTCAATGACAGTCTGGGCATGTCGGCAGGCGATACGATCCTTCTCACCATTTCGCGCCGTCTGGCCCGCCTGATGAAGCCGCAGGACACGCTGTCGCGCCTGTCTTCCGACCAGTTCGGCCTGCTGCTTGCCTCCGAAAGCGATCCGGGCCGCATCGCAGCCTTCGCGGAAGCGCTGCGCCAGGCCACCCGCGCGCCGATTGCCTATGCCAAGCGCGAGATCGTTCTGACTGCCTCTGTCGGACTCATCACATGGACGAAAACTGCCACCACGGCGGAAGATTTCGTGAAGGATGCGGAACTGGCCATGTATCAGGCCAAGCGCTTTGGCGGCGACCGGATTGAGCCGTTCCGCCCGGCTTTCCGCGCCATCGGCAGCGACAAGCTGCAGCTGGAATCCGATCTGCGCCGCGCACTTGAACGCGATGAAATCAGCATGGCCTACCAGCCGATCGTCAAGCTCGACGAAGGCACCATCGCCGGTTTCGAAGCGCTGATGCGCTGGGAACATCCACGCCGTGGCGCAATCTCTCCGTCGGAATTCATTCCGATTGCCGAGAATTCCGGCCTGATTGTGCAGCTTGGCCTTTTTGCCATCCAGCGCGCCGCCGAAGACCTGTTCGCCTGGCAGGAACAGTTCCCGAAACTCGACCTGTTCGTCTCGGTCAACCTGTCTTCCACGCAACTGATCCGGCAAGACCTCATCAACGATGTCCGCTCCGTGCTGTCGCGCATTCACCTCAATCCGGGCAGCCTGAAGCTGGAACTGACCGAATCCGTCCTCATGGAAAATCCAGAGCAGTCAGCCCATGTGCTGGCCCGCCTCAAGACCATGGGGATTGGCCTGTCGCTGGATGATTTCGGCACCGGCTATTCGTCGCTCGCTTATCTGACGCGCTTCCCGTTCGACATCATCAAGATCGACCGCTCCTTCGTGAAGGGCGACCAGCCGCAGAAGACCACCCTTCTGCGTTCCATCGTCAGCATGGCGCATGATCTGGGTCTGGCGGTCGTGACGGAAGGCGTGGAGAGCGAAAGCGACGCCCTCCAGCTTCGCCAGATGGGCTGTGAATATGTGCAGAGCTTCATGTTCGGCCAGCCGACCAGCCGCGAAGATGCCACGCGCATGATCAAGGAACAGCTGGAAGCGGCGGCAGCGTGAAATAGGGGAATAAAACCGAATCGGATGAGCTGAAGCAAGTCCTTTTGACCTACTCCCTTACTGCCCTATTCCCCTACTCCCTTAACTCACGCATGTCCCGCGTCGGAAACCAGCCGCGACATGTCGATGCCCATATGCATCATGAGGCGCGAATATTTGCCTTCGATGTCGCTGTCGAAAAGCATGTCGAGCGGCGCATCGCAGCATAGCCAGCCATTATCGGCCAGTTCGGCTTCGAGCTGCCCCGGCGCCCAGCCGGAATAACCCAGCGCCATCAAAACCTGCGACGGACCCTTGCCGCCATAAATGGCGCGCAGAATATCGACCGTTGCCGTCAGGCAAACTTCTTCAGAAACCGGCATTGTGGAATCAACCATGTAATCGTCGGAATGCAGCACAAAGCCGCGCGTGCGATCCACCGGACCGCCATTGCGCACCACCATATGCTGCGTGCGCTCGGGCAGTATAATCAGCTCATCCTCGTCAATCACGCCGATCTGGCGCAGAATATCCGGGAACCCGATCGGTTGAAGCTGGTTGATGATGAAACCCATCGCGCCCTCATCGGAATGGGCGCAGATATAGACCACCGACCGGGCAAAACGCTCGTCGCTCATGCCGGGCATGGCAAGCAGGAATTGCCCGTTTAAGAACCCCTGCTCCTGGTTTGGCTTCCGCATCGTGGTCATAGTGATGAAGGTAGCAAGCCTGTAGAAAATAACAATGGGCGTCGCAAATTTGTCTTCAAAGGACGCAAAAATATAATTGCTCCCAACAATGTTGGACTTGAAGCAACCATGATTTCATTTCATTTTTAAGTCATGAAAACACGCTTGAATATTCTCGCTCTCGGCCTGCTGGCAGCCTCAGCTTTGCCAGCATATGCTTCGACCTCCGCCTGGACGGAAACCCCCGGCGGGCGTGTGCGCGTCATCATTGAGGATGGTACGGTTTCGGCTGAAGCCGGGCCCGGGCGCGAGATACGCGGCGCGTTGCAGATCGAGTTGCAGCCGGGATGGAAAACCTACTGGCGCAATCCGGGCGATGCCGGTGTGCCGCCACAGATCAATCTCGACGGAAACGCCAACGCCCAGATCGATTATCCCGCGCCGGTGCGGTTCGGTGGTGACGATGATGGCATCGGCTATAAGAAGCCGGTTTCTCTGCCCATCATCTTCAAGCTGCAGCCCAATGATACCCGCCTTAAAGGCCATGCCTTTCTCGGCGTTTGCGAACATATCTGCATTCCCGTGCAGGCGGAGTTCGACTTCCCCGTGAGCGAAAGTGCTGAATCCGCCGAGCCGCAGGCTATTGCCGCGCGCACCATCGTGGAAACAGCGTTCGGGCGTCTTCCGGCCACGGCTTCTCCCACTTTCGGCGTCAGCGCCGTGAAGCGTGATGAGGACACCGCAATCTTCACATTGGCCGTGCCGGACCCGAAAGCGCCTGCCGAGCTTTTTGTCGCCAGCGACAAGCTTCGCCTGTCCGATCCGGTCGCCTCTGACGGTCGCAACTTCACCATAAAGGTCAAGGGTGATGCGCGGTATGCAACCGTCGACTACACCATCGTGCAGAATGGCAAGGCAGTGTCAGGACAGGTCACGCTCGACTGATCCCGGCGATTTCTGCTTCGCCTGAAGCGGCTGCCCATCCTCCCCTATTTTGATGGCGACATCAGCGTTTTGAAATTGTCGAGCGCCCCGTTATCGGTTTAACTGTCGCGGCTCGCGCTTCGCGGTGCGGCAATGACAGTTTTAAAATCAGGCAGCGGACCAGACGGCGATTTGTCCCCTGCCCTCAGGAGAAAACAGATGACGATCAAAGTTGGCGACACGCTTCCGGCAGCAACCTTCAAGGTCAAGACTGCGGACGGCGTCAAGGAAGTGACGACCGACGAAGTCTTCAAGGGCAAGAAGGTCGTTCTCTTTGCCGTTCCGGGCGCTTTCACGCCGACCTGCAGCCTCAACCACCTGCCGGGCTATCTCGACAATCGCGATGCAATCCTCGCCAAGGGTGTGGACCAGATCGCCGTGATCGCCGTCAACGACGCCTTCGTGATGGGCGCTTGGGCACAGAGCACCGGCGGCGAAGGCAAGATCCTCTATCTCGCAGACGGTTCGGCCACCTTCACCAAGGCAGCAGGCCTTGAACTCGACGCAACCGCTGGCGGCCTTGGCATTCGCTCCAAGCGCTATTCGGCCATCGTCGAAGACGGTGTGGTCAAGACGCTCAATATCGAAGAACAGGCCGGTCAGGCCGTCACTTCGGCTGCATCGGCAATTCTCGAGCAGCTTTGATCAAATTCAAAAAGGGCGGTGAAAACCGCCCTTTTCTCATACCCAAAACATCGTTTTACCCGGCGCTTACTGCACCTTTAGCGATTTGCGACCGCCATATTTGAACGGCTCCATACCGGCCCGGGCCAATTCGTCGGCCCGTTCGTTTTCCGGATGACCGGCATGGCCCTTGACCCAATGCCAATTGACCTTGTGCGGCTTGCGCGCCTCATCCAGCAACTGCCATAGCTCGGCATTCTTCACCGGCTTCTTTGCCGCCGTTTTCCAGCCATTGCGCTTCCAGCCTTCGATCCAGCCGGAAATACCGTCGCGGACATAGACCGAGTCCGTATAGAGATCGACTTCGCAAGGTTCTTTGAGCGCAGATAGCGCAGAAATTGCCGCCATCAACTCCATACGGTTGTTGGTGGTGTCGGCCTCGCCGCCCTTCAGCTCTTTCTCGTTGCCGTTCCAGCGCAGCACCACGCCCCAGCCGCCGGGGCCGGGATTACCTGAGCAGGCGCCGTCGGTGTAAGCCTCGATCTGCTTCACGCATCCGCTCCCTGCGGTTCCAGCCCATATTCGGCAGCCGAAACAATCTGGCGGTGGAAGCGCATCTTACGCACATATTCCATCGGGTCTTTCTTCATGACGAAACTGCCATCGGGAACGGTCAGCCAGTCATAAAGCCGCGTCAGCATGAAGCGCATTGCAGCGCCGCGTGAGAGAACAGGCAGCGCACCGGCTTCCGCCGTCGAAAGCGGACGGATCGACGTGTAACCGCGCAAAAGGGCCGCGCCCTTGGTGCGATTGTAGGAAAAGTCCTTTTCGAAGCACCATGCATTCAGGCAGATGGCGACGTCATAAGCCAGAATGTCGGTGCAGGCGAAATAGAAATCGATGAAGCCCGACAGCTTGTCGCCGAGGAAAAACACATTATCAGGAAACAGGTCAGCATGGATCACGCCTTGCGGCAGATCGGCAGGCCAGTTTTTCTCCAGAAAATTGAGGTCGGCTTCCGCTTCCTCGACCAGCCCCGGTTCAACCGTGTCAGCGCGTTCACGCGACATGTCCCAGAGCGGACGCCAGTCGGGCAGCGTCAGCCCGTTGCGGCGGCGCATGGCGAAATCCTCGCCTGCAAGATGCATGCGCGCCAGCCCCTCACCCACGGCCTCGCAATGAGCGACGGTTGGCTTGCGCATCCACATGCCTTCGAGGAATGTGACGATGGCCGCCGGACGCCCGGCAAGTTCGCCAATCGTTTCGCCATCGCTGCGCACCACCGGCTGCGGGCAGTCGAGACCGCGCTGCGCCAGATGCTGCATCAGACCCAGAAAGAATGGCAGATCTTCACGGTTGGTGCGCTTTTCGTAAAGCGTCAGAATGAAGGAACCGGATGTCGTGTGCAGGAGATAGTTGGAATTCTCCACACCCTCGGCAATGCCCTTATAGGAAGTCAGCGTGCCGATATCGTATTGCTGCAGGAATGCGCCAAGTTCGATCTCATTAATATCAGTATAGACGGCCATGCCGTTTATTTCCCCTATATGACCTTGGGCATTATCTTGGGCATGATCTGGGGCGCCAGCTTCGGAATACCGGCAACCCTGTTCTCGCCATTGACGAATGCCATATCCTGCACCGTCAGTTCCACATCGCGAATTTCACGATTCACAAGGAAGTTCTCGGTTTCCACTGCCGTTTCCGCCAGTTCGATGCGCACATCGAAGCGATCGCGGAACGATGCGATGATTTCATCGACGATGATTTCCGGTGCAGAAGCGCCTGCCGAAAGACCGACAACAGAAATATCGCCGATCTTGTCCCACTCGATATCGGCGGCGCGCTGCACCAGCATGGACATGCGTGCGCCGGCCTTCTCCGCCACCTCAACCAGACGTTTCGAATTGGACGAGTTCGGCGCACCGACGATCAGGAAAAGGTCGCAGCCCGGCGCTGCCGCGCGCACCGCATCCTGACGGTTGGTGGTGGCATAGCAGATCGATTCTGCCGCTGGTGCCGAAAGATTGGGAAAGCGCGCCTGCAATTCCTCGATAATGCCTGCCGTATCGTCCACCGAGAGCGTTGTTTGCGTGACGAAGCCCAGATTATCCTCATCGGCAAAATGGCAGCTGCGGGCATCCTCGACCGTCTCGATCAGCGTAACCGCGCCTTCCGGCAACTGGCCCATCGTGCCGATGACTTCCGGATGGCCGGAATGACCGATCAAAATGACATGGCGTCCAAGCCGCTGATGGCGCATGGCCTGCTTGTGCACCTTGGAAACCAGCGGGCAGGTCGCATCTAGATAGAAGAGGTTCTTGGATTCAGCATCGGCAGGCACCGACTTCGGCACGCCATGAGCGGAGAAAACCACTGGCTGATCGCGATGCTCCGCCGGGATTTCATCAAGCTCTTCGACAAAGATCGCGCCGCGGGATTGCAGCCCTT
Source organism: Brucella sp. 22210 (assembly GCF_052045675.1). NCBI lineage: Bacteria > Pseudomonadati > Pseudomonadota > Alphaproteobacteria > Hyphomicrobiales > Brucellaceae > Brucella > Brucella sp. 22210. Next base: position 182,567 of record NZ_JBQEPD010000004.1, on the reverse strand, counting down.
CGACCACATAGCGGTTATGCACGATCTCATGGCGGACATAGACCGGTGCACCATATTTCTTCAGCGCCAGCACAACGATCTGGATCGCCCGGTCGACACCGGCGCAAAAGCCGCGCGGACCGCAAAGGCGGATTTCCAGTGGGGGGCGCTGATCGGTCATGAAGAAGCTCGCGGGTTCGGCGTGACTAAAATCTAAGGTCTGTAGACACGGAGTTGGGCCGCAACGCGGCTAAAGTCAACCCCTTGGCTGTTTTCGATAGCGCCATAGCCACGTTCCAACAACCCCGAGCAGCGCCAGTGCGAGGCCATACCACGTCACGGCATATTGCAGATGATTGTTGGGAAATTCGATGATCGTCACCCCGCCAATGGGCAGACCGCCCGGATTGGGCTTGTTGTCGGCATCGATAAAGAACGGCACGACCTGATTGATATCCGGCAGATCGGCACTTTCGGCCATAGCCGCCCAGTCCTTCCAGAAGAAGATATTCTTGGCGATATCGTTATTCGGCAGGAAGAAGCCCGGTTTCGCTGACAACGGATCACGCGCCAGCCCGGTGATGCTCACCGGGCCGTCCAGCTGCCCGTCGGCGCGGGTGGCCGGGTCCTTCTTTTCATAGGGAACGAAGCCGCGATTGACCAGCACGAAGCGGCCATCTTCCAGCATCAGCGGCGTATAGACATTATAGCCCGCAGCGCCTTCATAGGTGGACAGGAAGTGCCGCTCGCCCTGATGCATGAAGGTGCCCGACACCGTGACCGGCAGATATTCGACCGTACCCTTTTCCTTATAGAGCTTTTCCATATCCGCCAGCGACAAGGGCGGTTCCTTGATGCGCTCATTGGTGGAAGCGATCAACGCTTCCTTCCAGAACAGCCGCTCCACCTGCCAGGTGCCGAGCACGAGCAGAATGATCAGCGCGATGCCGGACGCGATGACAACACCCCAGGGAAAACGACGGGAAACCTGACGCTCTGTCATTCTTTCGTATCCGGCTGGCTGTCGGCATTTGTTTGTATCGTGCCGGGGGCAGCCTTGTTGCGATATTGCATATTGATCAGAATACCCTTCATCCATCGCATGGCGACAAGGCTGAGGATGATCGCCAGCGGCACCCACAGGATGAAATGCACCCACAGCGGCGGGCCAACATTGACTTCCATCCAAAGCGCCAGCCCGACGACAATGAAGCCGATAATCAGGATCACGAAGGCCGCCGGGCCATCACCGGAATCCGCGAAGGAATAGTCAAGCCCGCAGGAGTTGCAGCGCGGCGCAACCGTCAGGAAACCATTGAAGAGCTTGCCCTCGCCGCAGCGCGGGCAGCGCCCGGCAATACCGCTTTTGATCGGATCAACCGGCGGATAGAGATTGGCATCAGGCATAGCGCGCTCCTTCATTTCAATACTGCTCCAGACAAGCAAAAGGCGGCCATGTTGCCAAGGCCGCCTCGAAATTCAGATTACGGCCAATTAGCCGCCATGCATCGGCGCACCCCAGCCACCCCAGACATAGATGGCGAAGAACAGGAACAGCCAGACCACGTCAACGAAGTGCCAGTACCAGGCGGCAGCTTCGAAACCGAAATGCTGCTTCGGCGTGAAATCGCCACCGATTGCGCGGAACAGGCAGACCAGCAAAAAGATCGTGCCGATGATCACGTGGAAACCGTGGAAGCCGGTGGCCATGAAGAAGGTCGCGCCGTAGATCGAGTCCTTGAACGCGAACGGAGCGTGCATGTATTCATAGGCCTGCACGAACGAGAACAGAATGCCGAGCACCACGGTGATGGCGAGGCCGGTGATCATGCCTTTGCGGTCGTTATGCAGCAGCGCATGGTGCGACCAGGTCAGGGTCGTGCCCGACAGAAGCAGGATCACGGTGTTGTAGAGCGGCAGGTGAAGCGGATCGAGAACCTCGATACCCTTCGGAGGCCAGACGCCGCCCGTAAACGTGGCGCGTGCAACCTGATGCACTTCATTCGGGAAAAGGCTTGCATCGAAAAACGCCCAGAACCATGCCACGAAGAACATGACTTCCGAGGCGATGAACATGATCATGCCATAGCGCAGATGCAGCGACACCACACGGGTGTGATGACCCTCATGCGCTTCCTTGATCGTGTCCGACCACCAGCCGAACATGCAATACAGCACGATTGCGAGGCCGATGAAGAAAAGCCACGGCGTTACGAGGTTGTGCCCGAAGAACGGCAGCTCACTCGAATTGATGTAACGCATCCAGGCGATGCCGCCGATTGCGAGCACAAAAGCGCCCATCGAGCTCAGGAACGGCCAAGGGCTGGGCGCTATAATGTGATAATCGTGGTTCTTCTCGTGTACGTCCGCCATGTCTCTCCCCGTAATCCCCTGAGGGGCTCCTCTCTCGTGCCTGCCTGCTGAAATCCGCCAAGGGACACACGCAAGCGCGACTATGTTTTGCGTCAGATGGCTCCCTGACCAGATGCCGCATACCGTCAATAATCAAGCGGTTTTACCGACGGTCCGAATCCGACAATAAAACCAGTCATCGCATTTGTCTTTGCGGCATTATGTGCCGCATCGAAACTCGTGTCCCTTTATCCCCCGCTGCTCGTCGCAGCTTCGGTCTTCGTCGCCGGCTTCGCGTCAGCAACCGGCTTCGGCTTTTCGATCGGGAAAAAGGTGTATGAAAGCGTGATGGTCTTCACATCCTTCAGATCGGGGTCGTTGACGATCTCCGGATCGACGAAGAAAACCACCGGCATTTCCATGTCTTCGCCCGGCTTCAGCGTGGTATCCGTGAAGCAGAAGCACTGGACCTTGTTGAAATAAGCGCCTGCGCGGCCCGGCGAGACATTGAAGCTCGCCCGGCCAAACGTCGTCTGATCAAACAGATTGCGCCCTTCATATTTGATCATGGCGGTTTCGCCGATACGCACCGTCACTTCGCGCTGCACGGGCTTGAAATCCCAAGGCAGGCCATTGGCCGTATTGGCGTCGAAACGCACCTTGATCGTCCTGTCGAGGATCGTATCGGAATATTGTTCGACACGCTGCGTGGTGCCGCCATAACCCGTGACCTGACAGAAAAGCGTGTAAAGCGGAACAGACGCATAGGCTGCGCCGATCATGCAAACGAAGAAAGACACGCAGGCAATGGCAATGGTCCGGTTGGAACGCTGCTGCCGCTTGAGCTTTTCGTCTTTATCCTGCTGATCTGCCATGGTCTCCTCCCAGTTTCCCTCCCGAAACAGCCTAACCCGAACTTTTCGTCAGAGCGGCCGTACCAGAACATTGGCACCCAGTTTCGCTATCGTACCGACATAGACGAGCAGCACGAACAGCGCCAAAGCAATTGCCAGTCCCCAGGACCGGTTGCGCTGGGCTTTCTTTTGCTGTTCGGTCGGTACGACCAGTTCCAGCTTCTCATGTACCGATACTGGCACCGGCTTTTCTACCGTCTTATCCATTACAACACTCCAAAGGCATGAAGCGCCTTCAACGTCAGTGCCTCAACCAGCATAACCGCGAACAGGCCCGACAGGTACACCAGCGAAAAGCGAAACAGCTTGCGCGCGGCCACCAGCATGGCGGGCTGCGATGCGGCCATCCACATGCGCCAGGCATAATAAACAAAGGCTCCGCCCAGCAGCACCGATACGGCGCCGTAAACCGGGCCTGCAAAACCCATGGCCCATGGCAATACGCCGACCGGCGCCATGAGCAGCGTGTAGAACATCGCCTGACGGCGCGTTGAAAGCTCGCCCTTCACATTCGGCATCATCGGAATGCGCGCAGCTTCGTAATCATTGGTCGAGAACAGCGACAGCGCCCAGAAATGCGGCGGTGTCCAGAGGAAAATGATCATGAACAGCACAACGCTGTCCCAAGTGATCTCGCCCGTTGCCGCTGCCCAGCCGATCATGGGCGGGAACGCGCCCGCAGCGCCGCCAATGACGATATTCTGCGGCGTCGAACGCTTGAGCCACATCGTATAGATGACGGCATAGAAGAAGATGGTGAAGGCCAGAAGCGCTGCCGACAGCCAGTTGACCATCAGGCCGAGCGTCAGCACCGAGAAGACCGACAGCGTCAGACCGAAAGCCAGAACCTGATTGGGCGCAATCACACCGGCCGGAATCGGGCGGTTACGGGTACGCTTCATCACCGCGTCGATATCCGCGTCGTACCACATGTTCAGCGCACCGGACGCGCCAGCGCCGACTGCGATGCACAAAATGCTGATGGCAGCCAGAACAGGGTTCATCGTGCCCGGAGCAAGGACAAGTCCGACCAGCCCCGTGAATACCACAAGGGACATCACGCGCGGCTTCAGCAGAACCAGATAGTCCCGCGCCGTTGCCTCCGAGAACGCGACTGCGTCATTCGGGCCCGAAACGCTTACGTTTTTTTCCACCAGCGACATTAGACTTCAATAACCTCAAATTCACCGGTCCGACCACCGCATCTTGTTCGATGCAGTTCGACAACCAACACAACTTGTCCCTCCCGGAGAACATCCGTTCCTGCCGGAAATGCCGTGCAATTGTCGGCAGGCCAAACCTGCCAGTACGGTCATAACGCGATGGGCGGAACAGAATGTCGCCCGCCTTTAGCACAATTTGTTGGAAAGGGCGAAGTCTTTTGCAGACCTCGCCCTTCGCACGATTACTTGATGCGCGGCAGCTGTTCCCACTGGTGGTACGGCGGCGGAGAAGGAAGCTGCCATTCCAGCGTGGTTGCGCCTTCGCCCCATGGGTTTGCACCGGCTTCACGCTTCTTCGCGAATGCCTCGAAGACATTGTAGAGGAAGATCAGCACGGCAAAGCCCGAAATATAGGAACCGTAGGACGACACCATGTTCCAGCCTGCATAGGCATCCGGATAGTCGATGTAACGGCGCGGCATGCCAGCGAGACCGAGGAAATGCTGCGGGAAGAAAATCAGGTTCACGCCGATGAAGGTGACCCAGAAATGCAGCTTCGCGGTGAACTCGTTATACATGTAGCCGCTCATCTTCGGGAACCAGTAGTACCAGCCCGCAAAGATCGCGAAGACAGCGCCGAGCGACAGAACGTAGTGGAAGTGCGCCACAACGTAATAGGTGTCGTGCAGTGCACGGTCGAGACCGGCATTGGCGAGCTGAACGCCCGTCACACCACCGACCGTGAACAGGAAGATGAAGCCGATTGCCCACAGCATCGGTGCGCGGAAGGTGATCGAACCGCCCCACATGGTCGCGATCCATGAGAAGATCTTGATACCTGTGGGAACCGCGATGACCATCGTGGCGAACACGAAATAGCGCTGCGTGTCGAGCGACAGGCCGACCGTGTACATATGGTGCGCCCAGACCACGAAGCCGACGACACCAATCGCGACCATGGCATAGGCCATGCCGAGATAACCGAAGATCGGCTTGCGCGAGAAGGTCGACACGATGTGGCTGACGATACCGAAGCCCGGCAGAATCAGGATGTACACTTCCGGGTGACCGAAGAACCAGAACAGATGCTGATAGAGGATCGGATCACCACCGCCATCCGGCGCGAAGAAGGTCGTGCCGAAGTTGCGATCGGTCAGCAGCATGGTGATGCCGCCTGCCAGAACCGGCAGCGAAAGCAGAAGCAGGAACGCCGTCACCAGAACAGCCCAGGCGAAGAGCGGCATCTTGTGCAGCGTCATGCCCGGAGCGCGCATGTTCAGGATCGTGGTGATGAAGTTGATTGCACCGAGGATCGACGACGCACCGGAAATGTGCAGCGCCAGAATGGCGAAATCGATTGCCGGGCCAGGCTGACCGCTCGTCGAAAGCGGCGGATACAGCGTCCAGCCGCCACCAGGACCCCAGCCGCCAGGTGCCGAAGGCATGAACAGCGAGATCAGAAGCAGCGTCAGCGCAGGCGGCAGAAGCCAGAACGAAATGTTGTTCATGCGCGGGAACGCCATGTCCGGCGCGCCGATCATCAGCGGCACCATCCAGTTGGCGAAACCACCGATCAGCGCAGGCATGACCATGAAGAAGATCATGACCAGCGCGTGCGCCGAGGTGAACACGTTGAACATCTGCTTGCCGGCATCAAGCGCGGCATCGCCCTCAACACCGTAGACCATGGACGCAAGGCCATGGAAAATCTGAATGCCCGGTTCCTGAAGCTCGGCGCGCATCGCGATAGACAGTGCGCCGCCGATGATACCGGCAATGATTGCGAAGATCAGGTACAGGGTACCGATGTCTTTATGATTGGTCGAGTATACCCAACGAACCCAGCCGTGCGGCTTGTGGTCGTCGTGGGCACCATGCTCGTGAGCTGCTGTGCCAGCCATGGAATTCGCTCCCGTTTTTCAACAGTTTGGCGTTCGGGATCAGAGACCCGCCGCAGCCACTTTATTGTTTTCGCCACCTTCGACGGCAGCTTGCAGCGCCTTGTTCGCACCGTTCAGATCCGAACCCGCAGCGGCGAGCCAGGTCTGATACTGGTCTTTCGAGACAACGCGCACGGCGATTGGCATGAACCCGTGATCCTTGCCGCAAAGCTCGGAGCACTGACCGTAATAGAGGCCTTCTTTTTCAGCCTTGAACCAGATTTCGTTGATACGGCCAGGAACGGCGTCCATCTTTACGCCGAAGGCAGGAATGGTCCAGGAATGGATCACGTCGGCAGCAGTCACCAGAAGGCGAACGCTTTCACCGACCGGAACGACCACTTCATTGTCGACGGCCAGAAGGCGCGGATAGCGGGACTTATCCTCTTTGCCCGCAGCGGCGCGATCGCCATCCTTCAACAGAAGGGCATCGAAGCTGACCGGATTGTCGACCTGATATTCATAACCCCAGTACCACTGGTAGCCGGTCGCCTTGATCGTCAGGGACGGGTCTTCCGGCGAATATTGCGCGGTCAAAAGCTGGAACGACGGCACAGCCAGGAACAAAAGAATGATCACGGGACCGACGGTCCAGATCACTTCGATCATCGTATTGTGGCTGGTCTTCGACGGTTCCGGATTGACGCTCGCCCGGAAGCGAAGCACAACGATCACCAGCAACGCCAGAACCAGCAACGTAACCGGAATAATGAACCAGAGCGTATAGCGCTCAAACCAATGAATCTGCTCGGCAATACCCGTTGCAGCGTCCTGAAATCTCCATTCCCATGGACGCGGCTGATCCGCCAAAGCGGCACCGGTCATCCACAGCACTGCAAGAGCACCAACGACGGCGCCCTTCGTTGTGGCAACAATCTTATCCACCAGAACTCTCTCCCTTTTCGCCCTTTCAGGCTGGACGCCGGACGCAAATGACGGCCGCATCCCCCGTCGGCGTTCAAATCACACCTTAACGCACACCGCAAGGAAGGCGAATATGTTCCTGTGCGGCATTTTTGCGCGCAGCTTTTGCCCGCAGACAGAACCGCTCCCAATTCCGCCCGGATTCCTAACCTTATGACAGCGCATCCGTAAACCGGCAAAAACTTGGGAAAAACCTACAAATCTCATAATGAAGCCATGATTTGAAAAGAGGTTTTGCCGCACGTGCTACGTGACAATCGATCCAACAGGCGATATCACCGTTGCGATGACGGCTTTAATTGACGATGACTGATAATCGCGTCTCTGATTGCTTTTCATGGCTGATGCTGCGCGTTAACGTCCCACTGATTCGATCAGGGATTCGATCTGGAGATTTCATGACTGTCCGCATGCTTGCCAACCGCCCGATTCTTCAGCGCCTGATGGCTCTTGCCGCTGGTGTTAGCCTGTCGCTTGCCGCCGCGACCTTGCCGTCTGCCGCGCAGGACACGCCCGCGCCGTTGCAGACACCGGATCAGGCCCCGGCTGCGCAGTCGCAGGCCGCCCCGACCAACCCGCAGCAAAGCGGCAAGCTGAAGTCGCAGCACGGCGCATGGGCTGTACTCTGCGATACGCCTGCCGGCGCCAAGACCGAGCAATGCGCGCTGATCCAGAACGTGGTTGCCGCGAAGCGCCCGGAACTCGGCCTTTCGGTCGTGGTTCTGAAAACCGCCGACAACAAGGCGCGCATTCTTCGCGTGCTGGCCCCGCTCGGCGTTCTGCTGCCGAACGGTCTTGGCCTCAATGTTGACGGCAAGGATATCGGCCGCGCCTATTTCGTGCGCTGCTTCGAAGACGGCTGCTATGCGGAAGTCATTCTCGAAGACGAACTTCTGAAGACGCTGCGTTCCGGCAAAGCCGCAACCTTCATCGTCTTCCAGACGCCGGAAGAAGGCGTCGGCATTCCGGTGGATCTGAAGGGGTTTGGTGAAGGCTTCGACGCCCTTCCCTGATCACAACTGCGATGAGCGGTTGTTCTCAACCGTTTTAAGGCTTACATCCTGCAGCAGACACATGCTGCAGGATTTGTTTTATGAAAAGCCTGATCGACAGTTTCGATACCGGACGTGACGATATCGAACGCCTCGTCGCCGCGAGCCTCAAGGGCAGCGACGACGGCGAACTCTTCATCGAATATCGCGAAGCTGAAGCGCTCGTTTTCGACAATGGCCGCCTCAAGACCGGTTCCTTCAATCAGGATCAGGGTTTCGGCCTGCGCTCGGTTGCCGGAGAAGCCATCGGCTACGCCCATGCGGGCGATCTTTCGATGGCCGCGCTGAAGCGCGCCTCAGATGCGGTTTCCGCGACCATCAAGGGCTATGGCGGCACCTATGCCGCAGCACCGGCCGGTACCAATCGCCATCTCTATACCGACGAAAACCCGATCGGCTCGCCGACCTTCGATGCGAAAGTGCAGCTTTTGCAGCAGATCGATGGCTATCTGCGCGCCAAGGACCCAAAGGTCCGTCAGGTATCCGTCTCGCTCGCCGGTTCATGGCAGCAGGTTGAAATCCTGCGCGCTGACGGCCATTTCGTGCGCGATATCCGCCCCATGGTGCGGCTCACCGTATCGGTCGTGGCAGGCAGCGGCGACCGCCAGGAATCCGGCTCGCATACGCTGGGCGGGCGCAAGGGCTTTGGCGAATTCATCACCGTCGAAAGCTGGCAGCACGCAGCCGACGAAGCTCTGCGGCAGGCGCTGGTCAATCTGGAAGCGATCCCTGCCCCGGCAGGCACGTTCGACATTGTTCTCGCCAATGGCTGGCCGGGCGTCATGCTGCATGAGGCGGTCGGCCATGGCCTCGAAGGCGATTTCAACCGCAAGAAGACCTCGGCCTTTGCCGGACTTCTCGGCCAGCAAGTGGCGTCCAAGGGTGTCACGGTCGTCGATGACGGCACGATTGCCGAGCGTCGCGGCTCGCTGACCATCGACGATGAAGGCACGCCGACCAATCGCACGGTGCTGATCGATGATGGCAAGCTGGTCAACTACATGCAGGACCGCCAGAATGCGCGCCTGATGGGCATGGAGGCAACCGGCAACGGACGCCGTGAATCCTATGCCCATGCGCCGATGCCGCGCATGACCAACACATATATGCTCTCGGGCGACAAGACACCGGAAGAGATCATCGCCTCCATGAAGAAAGGCATTTATGCCGTTTCGTTTGGCGGCGGACAGGTGGACATCACCTCCGGCAAGTTCGTGTTCGGCTGCACGGAAGCCTATATGATCGAGGACGGCAAGGTTGCCGCACCGATCAAGGGCGCCATGCTGATCGGCAACGGCCCGGACGCCATGCAGCGCATTTCGATGATCGGCAACGACATGAAACTCGATACCGGCAGCGGCAATTGCGGCAAGGGCGGCCAGTGGGTTCCAGTCGGGGTTGGCCAGCCGCATCTGCGCATGGATCAGGTCACTGTGGGCGGCACGGCGGTCTGATGTATCGCCGTTTCGCAACGGAAATTCAGCGCATTTGAAAATCTGCACCGAAGGCGTTTATAAAGCTCTCAGAAGGCTTATAGAAAATATAGGCTGATCTGGAGATGCATATGCCTGGTTCTTCATACGACTGGACAGGAAAGCAACCCGACAAGCGCAACCGGCAGAAGCGCATGCTCATCATCACGGCGATCGCGATGGGCGCGCTCATTCTGCTGTTGGGGCTTGTGGACGGGCTTTTGATCCTGCTCGGTTAATGGTGCCCGTTTACGAAATCGACTGTGCAGGTGTAACAACGCCGGACGAACTCTGGCGACGCTATCTTGCTGTGGTCCCGGCGCAGGATGCACAATCCTTCGGTTATACGCTCGATTCTTTCTGGGATGCCGTGCAGTGGCAGGGGCCGGGCTGGCCCGGCGAATGCGAGCTTGTGTTCAAAAACACAGAAGCGCTGAGCGAACTGCACACGCTCGGAGGCAAGCCTTTTCTGGAAGCCTTCAAACGGCTGGTGCATGACACCAGCCGCATTTCGATCAGGCTAGCTTAGCACTACAGTTGCAAATTCGTCAGGCCGCGGCGAAACGAGTGATTTTCGAGCACCGGAGCGGAGCGTACTTTTGGATACGTGAGCACCGGAGCACAGGAAATTGCTCGTTGCAGACCGGCATCACGAAGAATGCGACTGTAGTGTTAGATCGTCAGATATTCTGCCCGCCGGACACTTCGATGCGCTGGCCGGTGATCCAGCCCGTGCCGCCCGACAAAATGGCAGCCACAGCACCACCAATGTCGTCCGGACGACCGACGCGACCCATGGCCGTTGTGCTCGCGATCATCTTGTTGACTTCTGGCATGTCGCGTACCAAGCCGCCGCCGAAATCCGTTTCGATGGCGCCGGGCGCAATCGCGTTCACCGCAATGCCGCGCGGGCCAAGCTCGCGAGCAAGATAGCGCGTCAGAACCTCGATGCCACCCTTCATGGTCGCATAGGCCGAATAGCCCGGCAGCGCAAAACGGGCGAGCCCGGTCGAGACATTGAGGATTTTGCCGCCATCCTCGATCAGTGGCAGTAGGGTCTGCGTCAGGAAGAAGACGCCTTTCAGATGCACATTGACCAGACCGTCGAAATCTTCTTCCGTGGTTTCGGCAAAAGGCTTGTGAACGCCATAGCCGGCATTGTTCACCAGATAGTCGAAGCGCGTCCGCTGCCATTTATCCTGAAGCGCCTGCCGCAGCTTTTCTGCAAAACCCGCAAAACTAGCAACCTTCGCGGTATCCAGCGGCAAGGCAATGGCGGTGCCGCCCTCGGCTGCGATTTCGGAAACTGTCTCTTCTGCTGCTTTCGCATTGCTCTGATAGGTCAGGACGATGCCGACGCCCTGCTTGGCCAGATGAAATGCTGCGTTGCGGCCAAGCCCTCGGCTACCGCCCGTGATGAGTGCAATCGTCATGTCAGTTTCCCTTCGTTCAACGAACTCTGGTTCCTATATTGGCTCTTTCCCGTTCGTTCGGCCTGCCTCTTTCTCCGCGAAACATGCCCAATCCTCCGAAGGCTCCGATTTCTGTGTCGCCAGAAATAAAGGCTTGCTATGCTTTTGCCATGTCCGAACATGCTTCAAATCTCGCAGCCCGCTGCATCGAAATCGCCCAGGAAACTGCGGCGGGGCCTTATCCTGCGCCGACAGGTATCGAAGGTGTTACGGTGGTATGTTCACCGGCCGTATCGGAGATCCGGCCCGATATGTATCAGCCGATGATTTGCCTGGTCCTCCAGGGGGCCAAAGAAATTCTGCATGGCGAACGCGCCGTTCGTTTCGATGCGGGCATGACGGCGATAGTCTCGCACGAATTGATCACAGGCGCGCTAATTGTCGAAGCCAGCACCGATAGGCCCTATGTGGCTCTTGCCTGCCGGATCGATCTGGAGATTTTGCGCGCGCTTCAGGGCGAGATTGAGCCGGATATGATTGCGGCAGCGCGCAGTGAAGCCGTGGCCACTGGCAGGGCCGATACGGGTGTGACCGATGCCATGACACGACTGCTCGATCTGCGCGACAAACCGCTCGAACGCCGCGTTCTCGAGCCGATGATCCGCAAGGAACTGCATTTCCGTGTGCTTCTGACCCGCAACGGTGCGATGCTGCGCCAGCTGGCCCAGCCGGGCAGTCCGGCAAGCCGCATCGCAAAAGCGATCACCCATATCAAGCAGCACTGGAACGACCCGATCCGCACAGAAGAACTGGCGGATATTGCCGGAATGAGCCCTTCCAGCTTCCACGAGCATTTCAAATCCGTCATGGCCACCACGCCGCTGCAATATCAAAAGGCGCTGCGGCTTCTGGAAGCGCGCCGCCAGTTGAGCGAGACCGCCGTGCCGGTTTCATCGGTTGCTTTTGCTGTCGGCTATGAAAGCCCAACGCAGTTCAGCCGCGATTATCGCCGCGCCTACGGCACTCCACCCCGCGAAATGCGGGCGCGATAAGGGACTACTTTTAAGGCAAGGCCCGCACATAATCGATGAAGGCGCGCAATGGCTTCGGCATGACCCGGCTGGAGAAATAGAGATGCGGCCCGTCAAAGGCTGGCCACCAGTCGGACAGCACCGGCACCAGTTCGCCGCGCTGCTGATAGGGTTCCAGCCAGTTGCGGAAACTGTAGATCAGGCCATGTCCCGCCACTGCCAGATTGAAAGCGCCCCAAACACCTGTCGTGCCGATGATCAGCCGCCCCGGCGGATCGACCGTGACAATCTCGCCGTCCTTCTCGAATTCCCAATCGGTCAGCGCGCCGCTGATAAAACGCATGCGGATACAATCATGCTCCAGCACGTCAGCTGGATGCTGCGGCATCCCTCGTTTGTCTATGTAGCTTGGTGCAGCCATCAGTGCGCCCCATTGCTGACGCGGCCCGATGGGCACTGCGATCATATCCTGCGCCAGATGCTCGCCATAGCGGATACCAGCGTCGCAGCCAATGGCATTGAAATCGACGAACCGATCATCCACCATGACCTCGATCTGCACGTCCGGATGTTTGGCAAGAAAGCCGTCGATCAGCGGCGGCAGAATGTCATACATGACTGCGCCGGGTACGTTCAGCTTCAGCCTGCCCCGCACCTCGTTCTGCGAACTGGCAGCTTCATCAAGGGCGGCGCGCGCTTCGGCCATCACCGGCCCAAGCCGTTCCACAAGGGCGCTGCCCGCCTCCGTCAGGTGAACGCTGCGCGTGGTGCGGATCAACAGTGGAACGCCCAGCCGCGCCTCCAGTCGCGAGACCGTCTCGCTGACCATGGAGGCCGAAACGCCGAGCCACCGCGCTGCATTGCGAAAGCCGCCGGAACGGGCCACCGCCAGAAAGACCGATACGTCATCGAGGGGAAGAAGCTGCCTATTGTTCGCCATAGCGAACAAGCTATCCGCTTCAAGCCCGGTTATCAATGCTTATGCGATCAGTCATAGTTCGGGAAAAGGAGATTTCAGATGAGCAATCATTCTTCCGCCGCCCCTGTAACGGATATTCAAAGCAGCCCGGCAGCCGCAGCCGGTCGCTTCACCTTTCCCGGCACCTCGATTTCCGTCAACAGGATGGGTTACGGCGCGATGCAACTTGCCGGGTCGCATGTGTTTGGTGAACCGCGCGACCCTGATGAAGCCCGCGCCGTGCTGCGCGAAGCCTTGACGCTCGGTATCGACCATATCGACACCAGCGATTTCTACGGTCCATATGTGACCAACCGCCTCATTCGCGAGGCGCTTTACCCCTACCCCGCCGAGCTGACGCTGGTGACCAAGATTGGTGCGCGGCGCGACGACAAGGGCAACTGGATCTTGCAGCGCGATGCGGATTTCCTGCGCCGTTCTGTCGAAGACAATCTCGAACGCCTCGGTCTTGACCAGATCGCCATCGTCAATCTGCGGATGGGCGAACCTGCCGATGACGTTGCCGCGCCCATGCGGGCCATGCGGCAGATGCAGGATGAAGGCCTGCTCGGCCATATCGGCATCAGCAATATCGACCCAAAGCAACTCCAGACAGCGCGCGACATCGCCCCGATTGTCTGTGTGCAGAACCTCTATAATCTGGTGAACCGAAGCGATGAGGCCATGATCGACCATCTGGCTGAAGACGGTATCCCTTACGTCCCCTTCTTCCCGCTGGGCGGCTTCAACCCGTTGCAGACGGACGAACTGAACCGGGTCGCGGAAGAAATGGGCGAAAGCCCGCAAAGCGTGGCTCTGGCCTAGCTTCTGCAACGCAGCCCGAATATTCTGCTGATCCCCGGCACATCGCGCAGAACCCATCTGCGCCAGAATATCGCCGCGGCTGCCTTGACGATCAGCGCCGAACACAAGGCCCGTCTGGACGCCATAGCTGCTCTCGCCTGATGCAGCCTGCAATCGCTTAAAATAAAACCGCCTCAAGGGCGGTTTTATTGCCAGAGCGGTTCCGGTTAAAACGGAATCGTGGAACCGCTCTATCTATTTGTTTTTACGCATTATCCTACGCATCGAAGCAGGATCAGAAATCAGTCCAGTGGACTGATTTCCCTGCGTAGGCGCTACGCACTTTTGCTGGAAATGCTCTAATGCTCTGGCTCAGATGCCCGGCTCTTCTTCGAGCAGGCCGGTCACGAAATCGAACAGGCCGGGGCGGCGGTCACGACGCAGGCGCTCGGCCTCGATGATCGACTTGATCGCCGCAAAGGAGCGGTCGAGGTCTTCGTTGATGACGATATAATCGTATTTCACCCATTTCTGGATTTCAAAACGGGCGTTCTGCAAGCGCGTCTCGATCACTTCCGGCGTGTCTTCCGCACGGCGGTTGAGGCGCTGCTGCAATTCGCGCATCGTCGGCGGCAGGATGAAGATCGACACCACATCGGCGGGCATCTTGGCCTGAAGCTGGTCAGCGCCCTGCCAGTCGATGTCGAACAGCATGTCCTGACCGTCGGCCAGCGCAATCTCGGCGGTTTCGCGCAAAGTGCCGTAGAAATTGCCGTGCACTTCCGCCCATTCGATCAGTTCGTCATTGTCGCGCAGGCGCTCGAACTCGCGAATGGTCTTGAAGTGATAATGCACCCCTTCGATCTCGCTTGGACGGCGCTGGCGCGTCGTCACGCTGATCGACAGCGAAAGGTCCATCTTCTTGTCTTCCAGCAACAGCCGGGCAATTGTGGATTTTCCAGCGCCCGACGGCGACGAGATCACCACCATCAAGCCTCTGCGCGCGACGCCATTTTCAACTGAAGAGATGGCCATGTACTGTTACTCCAGATTCTGTACTTGTTCGCGAAACTGATCGACGACCGCTTTCAGTTCCAGCCCGATGGCCGTGATCGACGCCGCGTTCGATTTGGAACACAGTGTATTCGCTTCACGATTAAATTCCTGTGAAAGAAAATCGAGCTTGCGCCCGGCAGGCCCGCCATCGGCGAGCAATTTGTGTGCGGAGGCGACATGGGTGTCGAGCCGGTCCAGCTCTTCCTGAATGTCCGCCTTGGTCGCAAGGAAGGCCGCTTCCTGATAAAGCCGGGCTTCATCCAGATCGCGCGGGCCATCGAGCAGCAGCGCAACCTGCGCGGCGAGCCGCGCCTTGATGGCGTCCGTGCTCCGCGACGGGTCCTGACGCGCCGCTTCCGTCAGACGGCCGATCGTATCGACATGGCCGGACAAGATCGTGAAAAGCGCCTTGCCTTCCTGCGCCCTCGCCTCGGCAATGGCTTTCAGGGCGCCTTCGAAGGCTGCCACGATAGCCGCTTCCAGCCCGGTGCGGGCATCGTCATCTTCCGCAACCTGCGCCTGATCGATCATCCCACGCAGCGACAGAACACCATCGACACTTGCAGGCGCCAGACCATGCTTTTCCTGCAATTCCGCGCCAAGTTTCAGCACCTCGGCCAGCATGGCATGGTTGATGACAAAATTGGCCTGCTCGTCGGCACGCTCGACACTGAGGCTCGCCTGAAAATTACCGCGGGAGAAATGGCGGGCCAGCATGGACCGCACCGGATGTTCGGCGGCTTCAAGCCCTTGTGGCAGGCGCAGGCGCAGATCAAGCCCCTTGCCATTGACCGAGCGCACTTCCCAAACGATGCGCGCCTCGCCATTGGCGCCGTCGTGCTGCGCTGCGTAGCGCGCAAATCCGGTCATGCTCTGGAGCGCCATGCGCCGTTCCCCTCAACTGTGCACAGGGGCGACTGGCCTGCCTGTGCATCGAAACTCACTCAAAGCGCCTCGCCTCAACACGCAAAAACACTGTATTCAATCAAACATACAGAGCCGGCGCTATTCAGCAACCGGCTCTGAAAAATTCGCACAGATACGTTTCAACAGCTTTTACTGCCCCGCACTCTGGCCGTTGCTCTGATTTGTATTCTGGCCACCAGCGGCACTACCAGTGCTGTTCTGCTGTTCCACATTGCGCCACTTGCGAACATTGGCGTTGTGTTCCTGCAAGGTCTTCGAGAAGACATGCCCACCAGTACCATCCGCTACGAAATACAGGTCTTGCGTGTTGAGCGGATTGGCCACCGCCTCAAGTGCCGCCTTGCCCGGATTGGCAATCGGCGTCGGCGGCAAGCCATTGATGACATAGGTGTTGTAGGGTGTTGGCTTTTCGATATCCGACTTGAAAATCGGACGGTCGGACGGTTTGCCCGCGCCGCCGAACAGGCCGTAGATGATCGTCGGGTCCGATTGCAGGCGCATATTCTTGTTCAGACGATTGACGAAGACCGAAGCAACATGCGGACGCTCGGATGCGATGCCCGTTTCCTTCTCGACGATGGAAGCCAGCGTTACGAATTGATTGCGATCCTTGACCGGCAGGTCCGGGCCGCGCTTCGCCCAGATATCGTCAACCAGCTTCTTTTGCGAAGCGACCATGCGGTCAATGATTTCGGTACGCGAGGTGCCGCGCGTGAAGTGCAGCGTGTCGGTAAACAGCGACCCTTCCGGCGGAAAATCCTTCGGCATATCGCCCACAAGGATCGGATCGGCGGATATACGGTCGAAAATCTGCTTGACGGTCAGCCCTTCAGGGACCGTCAGCGGATACATGATCGACTTGCCGCTGATGAGAATATTCATCACGTCGCGCATGGTTGCGCCAGCCGGAATGGCATATTCACCGGCCTTGAGGTCGTTTTCGTGACCATAGGCGCGCATGCCGAACCGGAAAATACGTCCATCGCTGATGATTTCGCGGGCTTCGAGGCTGTTCGTCACTTCGGAAATGCCAGCGCCGCGCTTGACCAGGAAAGTGGTGGCGTCTGTCAGCGGTCCCGGACCGTCGAACTGCATCTTGCCGAAATAGAACAGCGCCGATGCGCCGAGCAAAGCCAGCACGACCAGCGACAGCATGAAATTCATGAACACGACGATCTGGCTGCGCGCATGGCGCGAACGCTTGCGCGGCGGCGGCGTGCCAGGTTCAGGGCGCAGGGCTTCGGACGCGGATTTGGGAACAAACGGCTTTGCCGCCGCTGTCGTTTCCGACGGCGTTTCGGGCTTTGCAGCCTTCGCTTGCTCTTCGGCAGAGTTGTTTCCGGGTTGTTCCCCGGGCTTTACCTCTGAATTCACTCCATCACCTCGGTCCTGTGGCCTTGACAGACGGCGCCGCAACAATGCGTCACCTGTCCGTCCCGAGCGGCTCTCCGCAATTCATGCCTTCGACGCTCTAAAGCAGCCGAAGCAGGCTTACCCTAACCGCTGTTGCAGATTTTAAATATCGCTTCCGGTTATATTTTGGCAAAAACGCGGAGAAATCCCCGCGTTTTTATTTATTCCTATTAGATTTTGACTTTCCGACCAGAAAAGCCGGTCAGGAATAGCGACGCAGCACCAGCGAAGCGTTGGTTCCGCCGAATCCGAAGGAGTTCGACAGGGCCACGTCGATCTTGCGTTCACGCGCCTTGTGCGGCACCAGATCGATCTTGGTCTGAACTGCCGGATTGTCGAGATTGAGGGTCGCAGGCGCAACATTGTCGCGAATGGCCAGCGTCGAGAAAATCGCTTCGGCAGCACC
Source organism: Brucella sp. 22210 (assembly GCF_052045675.1). NCBI lineage: Bacteria > Pseudomonadati > Pseudomonadota > Alphaproteobacteria > Hyphomicrobiales > Brucellaceae > Brucella > Brucella sp. 22210. The sequence goes on along the minus strand of NZ_JBQEPD010000004.1, from coordinate 164,764 downwards.
GGCAGCACCCAGAAGATGGCCGATGGACGACTTGGTCGAGGACATGGAAATCTTCGAAGCCGCATCGCCGACCACACGCTCAACAGCGCCGAGCTCGATCGTATCAGCCATGGTCGATGTGCCATGGGCATTGATGTAGTCGATCTGGTCCGGCGTGATTTCAGCGCGCTTGAGAGCCGCAACCATGCAGCGCTCGGCGCCTTCGCCGCTCTCGGTCGGAGCGGTGATGTGATAGGCATCGCCCGACAGGCCGTAACCGATCACTTCGGCATAGATCTTCGCGCCACGCGCCAACGCGTGTTCGAGTTCTTCCAGAACCACAACGCCAGCACCTTCGCCCATGACGAAACCGTCACGGTCATCGTCATAAGGACGCGACGCGGCAGTCGGATCGTCGTTGCGCTTGGTGGAAAGCGCCTTGCAGGCTGCAAAGCCCGCCAGCGAAATGCGGCTCACCGGCGATTCCGTACCACCGGCAACCATCACGTCGGCATCGCCAAAAGCGATCAGGCGTGCGGCATCGCCAATGGCGTGCGTGCCCGTTGCGCAGGCGGTAACAACCGAATGGTTCGGGCCGCGCAGATTGTGCTTGATCGACACATGGCCGGAAGCCAGGTTGATCAGACGACCGGGAATGAAGAACGGGGAAATACGGCGTGGGCCCTTGTCGCGCAGCGTGTAGCCTGCTTCGACGATGCCTTCGATGCCGCCAATGCCGGAACCGATCAGAACGCCGGTGCGCACCTGATCTTCGTCGCTCTCGGGATGCCAGTTCGCGTCATCCAGTGCCTGATCGGCAGCGCCGACGGCATAGACGATGAACGGATCGACCTTGCGCTGTTCCTTGGGCTCCATATGGAGGTCGGCATTGAACGTGCCGTTGGTACCATCGCCTACCGGAATGCGGCAGGCAATCTGGCAGGCCAGATCATCAACCTCGAATTCCGTGATGCGGCGAGCCCCGCTTTCGCCAGCCAGAAGCCGCTTCCAGGACTCTTCCACACCGCTTGCAAGCGGTGACACCAGACCGAGACCGGTGATGACGACACGCCTCATATCCACCCCTTAAAACTGTTATGTCACGAGCATCGATCCGCAGGCTTTCACCGGCAGATGCAACGTCCGGGCCTGTTATAAGGGATGATGCTCCAATCGTTAAATCGGAGTCTGTCACAGGAGCCAGTCGAAACTTGGACGACACTTGGCATCCCGGCAAATTCACTTGAATGCCGAAAACGGCACGCACAGACATCCATAAGACTGTTCTGTACGTTGTAGCTGCTGGCATTCCCGAACACGAGCGGCCTCTTTGCAAAGGCGCCGCATCCGGCAATGTCAGACTATAGCTCAGAATACAGGCAGGGCCGGGATCCGAAGAGCCCAGCCCTCAACTCTGGTTCTGATTAGGCAGAAGCCTTGTCGATGAACTTCACGGCGTCGCCGACCGTGAGGATCGTTTCTGCAGCGTCGTCAGGAATTTCAACGCCGAATTCTTCTTCGAAAGCCATGACCAGCTCGACGGTGTCGAGGCTGTCTGCGCCGAGATCATCAATGAAGCTTGCGCCTTCCGTGACCTTGTCGGCATCTACGCCCAGATGTTCAACAACGATTTTCTTGACGCGCTCTGCGGTATCGCTCATGTCGGAACCTCGACCTGTGTGTTTGTTGCTCTGCCTTGGTTAGCGGCATGCAGGATTGTAATCAAGTTATAAGATGCCTGTCAGCTTCAAGCGATGTCGCCCGGACAGCCATCCTGTGGATATTCCTTTCGGAACAGGATCGCGGCATTTCCATTAGAAACACCGCAACTCTCGATGGGCGCATTACCACGCTTCTTGGGCGAGGCAAAGCGCCTTTTCCTGTCACGCCCCCGCTATTAAGGTATTTTATACCATAATTCAGGGGGGTGAAGGGGATCAGATCATGGCCATGCCGCCATTGATGTGCAGCGTCTGGCCCGTCACGTAACCGGCCTGATCGCTGGCCAGATAGACCACAGCAGCAGCGATATCAGCGCCCACGCCCATGCGCTTCATGGGAATATTGGCCATGATCGCTTCTTTCTGCTTGTCGTTCAGCTTGTCGGTCATGGCCGATTCGATGAAGCCCGGCGCAATGCAGTTCACCGTCACATTGCGGCTCGCGATTTCCTGCGCCAGCGACTTGGAGAAGCCGATAAGACCCGCCTTCGATGCGCAATAATTCGCCTGACCCGGATTTCCGGTCACGCCGACGATGGAAGTGATGTTGATAATGCGGCCATTGCGGCGGCGCATCATCGGATGGGTCAGCTCACGCGTCAGGTTGAAAACCGAGGTGAGATTGACGTTGAGAACAGCATCCCAGTCTTCGTCGCTCATGCGCACGAACAGACCGTCGCGGGTGATACCGGCATTGTTGACCAGAATATCAACGCCGCCCAACTCTTCGTCCGCCTTCTGGCCGAGCGCCTTAACGGCTTCGCGGTCCGACAGATTGGCCGGGAAGATGAAAGTACGGTCGCCGAGTTCGGCAGCCAGTTCCTTCAGCTTTTCTTCGCGCGTGCCATGCAGGCCGACAATAGCGCCCTGTGCATGGAGAGCGCGAGCAATCGCTTCACCCAGACCGCCGGTCGCACCGGTTACGAGAGCCTTGCGGCCAGTCAGATCAAACATGCGAAATCCCTTTTAAGCGTTGAGAGCAGCTAGTGTCCCGTTTCTGAAATTCGCATCCCGCCCATATCGAGATCAATACGAATTTCAGAAACGAAAGGACACTAGCAACTAAATATTTCTAGCGTCGTTTTAATCTCGAAGTTCGCCTCCGAGATCGATATCAACGGCGAGCGAACTTCAAGATAACGACGCTATCGCTGCTTCGATTTCTTCAGCCGAACCAACGGCAGCGCCAGACACATCCTTGGAGATGCGACGCGCCAGACCGGTCAGAACCTTGCCCGAACCTACTTCATAAAGCGAAGTCACGCCATTGGCGGCAAACCATTCCACGGTCTCGCGCCAGCGCACCTGACCCGTTACCTGTTCGACCAGCAGATCGGCAATTTCGTTGGCGTCGATCACCGGCGCTGCGCGCACATTGGCGATGAGCGGCACAACCGGATTGTGCTTTTCGACAGTGGCCAGCGCTTCGCGCATCGCATCGGCGGCAGGCGCCATCAGGGTCGAATGGAAGGGTGCGGACACCGGCAGCATGATGGCGCGCTTGGCGCCCTTCTCGGACGCAAGCGAAGCCGCCAGCTCGACCGCAGCCTTGGAACCGGAAATTACCAGCTGGCCGCCGCCATTGTCATTGGCAATCTGAACAGAACCGGAAGCCTTGGCTTCCGTGCAGATCGCTTCAACGTCGCCATGTTCCAGACCGATGATGGCGGCCATCGCGCCTTCGCCAACCGGAACAGCCTTCTGCATCGCATTGCCGCGAATGCGCAGGAGACGCGCCGTATCGGCAAGCGAGAATGTGCCGGCAGCGCAAAGCGCCGAATATTCGCCCAGCGAATGACCGGCTACGTAGGAAACCTTTTCCTTCAGCGAGAAGCCACGCGCTTCCATAACGCGCAGGACGGCCATCGACACGGCCATCAACGCAGGCTGTGCATTGGCGGTGAGTGTCAGAACGTCTTCCGGGCCTTCGAACATGGTGGCGGACAGCTTTTCGCCGAGCGCTGCGTCCACTTCGTCAAAGACGGCGCGCGCTTCCGCGAACTGTTCGGCCAGGGCCTTGCCCATGCCTACCGCCTGGCTGCCCTGTCCGGGAAAGGTAAATGCTACCGCCATTGATGCCTCATTCTGGTTTTAAGCATATGATAATGTCGAAACCGGTATCCGTTTTCGCCGACATGCCCTGCAATTAATGCACAATTTGGCGCGATGTGCCTTAGCCTTGGGCGAAAAGTCAAGCATTTGTCGGTTTTTCGGGGATATCGCGCTTGCAAACAAGGGGAAAAACACGTAATAGCCGCCCGTTCATTGCTCGGCACCAGCTGGGGGCTGAACGGAGGGCCGTGTCTTCTTGCTGTAAAATGCAGGATAGCACGTTGGAAGTCATAAGCGCTTCTGCCTCCCGTGTCTCCGCTCTCGACCGTCTCAAGTACGCGTCCTTTCTTCACCGGTTTTCCGGCAAAAGAGAAGTCGCAGGGGCTTAGCCGCTGGTGTCGGCGTGATATAACGAAGAAAGGCAAAGCCAATGGCTCTTTATGAACATGTGCTTCTTGCCCGCCAGGACATTTCCCAGCAGCAGGTCGACGCTCTCGTCGAACAGTACAAGGGTGTCCTCGAAGCTAATGGCGGCAAGGTCGGTAAGGTCGAAGCTTGGGGTCTGCGTCCCCTCACCTACCGTATCAACAAGAACCGTAAGGCGTATTATACGCTTCTGAACATCGACGCTCCGGCTGCTGCCGTTGCTGAAATGGAACGTCAGATGCGTATCAATGAAGACGTCCTGCGCTTCATGACCATTCGCGTTGAAGAACACGAAGAAGGCCAGTCGGCTATGCTGACCCGCCGTGACGACCGTCGCGAGCGTGATGGTGATGACCGTCCGCGCCGCCGTGAAGGTGGTTTCGATCGCGGTGATCGCGGCGATCGCGGTGATCGCGGCCCACGTCGCCCGCGCGACAACGAAGCTGGTGAAGGAGCATAATCATGGTTGATATCAATCAGATCCCGACCCGCCGTCCTTTCCATCGCCGTCGCAAGACGTGCCCGTTCTCCGGCGCAAACGCACCGAAGATCGACTACAAGGACATCAAGCTTCTGCAGCGTTACATTTCCGAACGCGGCAAGATCGTTCCTTCCCGTATTACGGCTGTCAGCCAGAAGAAGCAGCGTGAACTCGCCAAGGCGATCAAGCGCGCTCGTTTCCTCGGCCTGCTGCCTTACGTTGTGAAGTAAGACTTTTTCGGGAGGCATTCTCTTCAGAGTTTGCCTCCCGGACCCCTTTCCTCCATCGCGATGGGCGCGACGGAGTGTACTAAAAACCCAAGTTGAGACGCAGCCCTCGTGCCGTCTCTAACTGCAAAACCGGAATTGCCGGAGCAGGACAGCGAGACTGATGAAATTCAACGGAACCATAGTTGGTGTCGGCATATTGGCGGGGCTTGCCTCGGCATTGATGTCGTCCGGCGTCATTGTCCAGTCGGGCATGGCGATGGTTCTGTATTTCCTGACACCGCTTCCCATCTTCGTTGCGGCACTCGGCTGGGGTTCCACCGCCGGTATCGTTGCAGCAGCCGTCGCAACCGTCGCTGTCGGCGTTTTTGCCGTTCCGATGGCCGCCCTGCTGATGGCGCTGACGAGCTATGTCCCTGCCGCCGTCGGCGCATATCTGTCCGGTCTTGCGCGTCCCGCCGAAGAACTGGGCGGACCGAAGGACGTGATGGTCTGGTATCCGCTGTCGGATATCGTTTTCCGCCTCGCCTTGATGGTTGCGGTCTCCTTCGTCGTCATCGGCGCAATTCTCGGCTTCGGCCCGGATATGGCCCGGGAGCTGGCCAATACGGTTATCGACCGCGTTGCGGAAGCTGACCCACAATTCACCGCCAGCGATGAAATGCGCGACACGATGTCGGCGCTGCTGATGTTCGCCCTTCCGGCGATCCAGCCCGCCACCTGCCTCGCCATTCTGGTCGGTAATCTCTATCTGGCGCTGCGCCTGACCGCCATGTCGGGGCGTCTGCGCCGTCCGCGTGACGATTGGCCCGCAACGCTGCGCATGCCGCGGCCGGCGCTGATCGTTTTCGCAATCGCGCTTGCTGTCGCCTTCTTCTCGGGCGCCGCCGGTCTGGTGGCAACCGTGGTGGTGGGCGCACTCGGCGCAGGCTTCATGATGGCAGGTCTTGCCATCATGCATATGCGCACACGCGGCAAGGTATGGCGCCCGGTGGCGCTGTGGTTTGCCTATCTTGCAATCATTCTCTTCGCATTCCTGCTCTTCGTCTTCATGGTTGTCGGCCTTTTCGATACGTCGCGTGGCGCGCCGATCTCGAAAATTCCGGGCAGCGACAAGAGCACCGATAAACAACAGTAACCCGAATCAAACACTCGAAAGGAAACTCCAATGGAAGTCATTCTTCTGGAACGCATTGGCCGCCTCGGCCAGATGGGCGAAACCGTCAAGGTCAAGGACGGCTATGCCCGTAACTTCCTGCTCCCGCAGGGCAAGGCTCTTCGTGCCAACGAAGCCAACAAGAAGAAGTTCGAAGGCCAGCGCGCTCAGCTCGAAGCCCAGAACTTGGAACGCAAGAACGAAGCAAGCGCCGTTGCTGAAAAGCTCAGCGGCCAGAGCTTCATCGTTGTGCGTTCGGCTGGTGAAACCGGCCAGCTCTACGGTTCGGTTTCGACCCGCGACATCGCCGACATCATCACCGCAAACGGCTTCACCCTGCACCGCAACCAGGTTGAACTGAACCATCCGATCAAGACGATCGGCCTGCACGAAGTTTCGATTTCGCTGCATCCGGAAGTTCAAGTTGAAGTGACCGTCAACATCGCTCGTTCGAACGAAGAAGCTGAACGTCAGGCAAAGGGTGAAGACCTCACCTCGATCGAAGCCATCTACGGCATCGAAGAAGCCCCGCTTTCGGAAGAAGTCTTCGACGAAGACGAAGAAGCTGAAGACCAGGCTTAATTAGCCACCTATTATCTCCAGAAAGCCTGTTTTCGTAATAGGCGTTCCAATGGTGGTAAACTTTAAATGATCATGCCCGGCGGCCTCCGCCGGGCATTTTCTCTTTCCAGAACGGGAAAACTGCCTATTCTTCTCCTTGGTAATGTATTGGAGAGGGTGCAGACGGAAACGTCCGCGTTGCTTAAGACAGCGTTCCCAAGGCCGGTAGACCTGATGGACCACTGCCTGAAAATCTAATGACAGTGTGGCTCGACAAGAGGATACACAAGCCGCCTGCCATGCAACCGCATGGATGCTACGCCTGCCTCATCCATAAAAGGAGATGGGGCCGATGTATGGAATGATGCGTACTGTTCTTTCGCATATGATTAAAACCGGAGACCTGACGGTCACCGATTCTAGTGGTGCGCGTTCACAGTATGGCGACAAGACCGGTGTGCCGGTTCATATACACTTCAAGACGAAGCACGCCGAGCGCGCCGTAGCGCTCGACCCCGAACTGAAACTCGCCGAATGCTTCATGGACGGCGAGATCGACTTTCTGGACGGTGATATTTACACGCTGCTCCAGATCGTATTCGAAAATACCGGGCCGACCGCCGCGACTGAGCCTTGGATGAAGGCGCTTGCAAAGCTGCGCATTCTGTTCCGCCGCTTCCAGCAGATGAACACGATTGCGCGTTCGTCCGACAATATCAAAAGCCATTACGACCTGTCCGGCGAGCTTTACGACCTGTTTCTCGATCCGGACAAGCAGTATTCCTGTGCCTATTTCGAAACACCAAATGCAACGCTCGCCGAGGCGCAGCTCGCCAAGAAGCGCCATATCGCGGCGAAGCTGCTGGTGAAGGAAGGCCAAAAGGTGCTGGATATCGGCTGCGGCTGGGGCGGCATGGGCCTGTATCTCGCCCGCCACCTCAAGGCCAATGTGACCGGCGTGACCTTGTCGGAAGAACAGCACGGCATCGCCAATCAGCGCGCCGTGGATGAAGGACTTTCGGATCGCGCCAAGTTCGAGCTGACCGATTATCGCAACATCGATGACAAGTTCGACCGGCTGGTTTCGGTCGGCATGTTCGAGCATGTCGGTGTCGGCCATTTTGCGGAATATTTCCAGCATGTGGCGCGACTGATGAAGCCGGACGGCGTGTTCCTGCTGCATGCCATCGGGCGTGCCGACGGGCCGGGCGCGACCAATCCGTTCATCCGCAAATATATCTTCCCGGGCGGCTATATCCCTGCTTTGTCGGAAGTGCTACCGCATATCGAAAAGGCCGGGCTCTATGTCACCGACATCGAAATCCTGCGGCTGCATTATGCGGAAACGCTCAAGGCCTGGCGTGAGGCCTTCATGGCCAATCGCGCGCAGGCCAAGGCGCTTTATGACGAACGCTTCTGCCGCATGTGGGAGTTTTATCTTGCCGCATCGGAAAGCGCGTTCCGCTGGCAGAACATGATGGTGTTCCACATCCAGATTGCGCACCGGCAGGAATCGGTTCCGCTGACGCGCAACTATATCGAAGCAGAAGAAAAGCGCCTGAAGCGGCTCGACAGCGCACCAAAGGGGGCCAATAGCGAGGCCCGCGCCGTCAAGAAAAGCATGAATGCCTGATCCGGCAGTCCCGGTTCACACCATTAAAAAGGGCTGCCGTCTCCGGCAGCCCTTTTTCATTCCACAATCTCTATTGAGCCTTCGGCACGGGCCTACGTTTTCAGTCGGCCTTCGGCACAAACCTATGTTTTTAGTCGGCCTTCGGCACGTGTCTATTTTCAGTCGGCCTTCGGCACGTGTCTATTTTCAGTCGGCCTTCGGCGCTCCGGCCTCCCACTTGTCCCAATGGGCGACAATGTCATCGACCAGCGGCGAACCGACGAGATAGATATTCTGCACCGTCTCGGCGAAACCGCCTGCCGTCTGACCCGGAGCCGGGTCGAGGTGCTGCAAGGTGGTTTCATTCGGGTTGCCCTGATCGAAATTCACCGCGCCACGCAGGCTGGCAATACGATCCGTGCCGAACTGGCGCTTGATGACCAGCGTGATCGCTGCCGCTTCCATTTCAGTCACGAGATAATCATCGGCACCGTAGAGATGTGCGATGTACTGCGCTTCTTTCGACAGGCCGGGGCCATGAAAGAATGTATCGCCAGTCATATGCGTGCCGGTCTTCAGGGATGGCTTGGCCTGCGCAGCCTTGTCCGGATACCGCATGCGGTAGTTCTGGGCTTCCTGCGAATCGCGCAGCTCCACCTTCGAGCCAAGGCGCATGGCAGCCGCAACCAGATCGGGATTGAGCTTGAAAACGCGATAATCCTCATAGCCCTTGCGCGGCATGAAAACCGGCTCGCCGGCTTTGCCTTCTTCCGGTGCCCAGCGATGGCCGAGATCGTCATCGACCAGCCAGGTCGCCCAGCTCACATCACCGATGGTGCCGCGCGATGGCGGCGTACCGGCAACGCCCGACAGAATGTAATAGCTCTTCGAGAAGTCGAAGGCCGGATCGAGAAGAATGGCCTGCATACTGGCCGATGAATTGACCTTGCCCATGCCCAGCACCGAGCCGCAGACACCGTCGTCATTGCAATAAACCGGCTTCAGCGCGCCTTTCACTTCGATGGGCTTGGCGTCTTTCCAATAGCGCTCATACCACCATTGAAACTCGCCTGCTCGATCGCCGCTATTCTGCCCGATCTCGAACATGGCCGCGATGAAAACCTTGACCTTGATCGGTTCGGCAGCAGCAGCCTGTGCCGTAAACGAAGCGAGATAAGCCAGGCAGGAAAAAAGCCCGGCTGCGATCAGTCGATGCCGCATGAATGAACCTTTGCATGAAGAGCCTGCCGCCGGAATCACGCACGATCCGGGGCAGATGAATTTCAGAGATCGAGGCAGAGTAATATCCACCGTTAATCACGGCAACGCCCGTCAAGAACATAGCGTCCATGCGCAGGCGCAAACTGTGAATCAGTGTGAATCATGGTATAGCTTATCCGTTCCAGCAGGAATCATCCGAAGCCGCGTTGCGTTTGGCATCACATGACGGTTAGCTGGCAGCATCAGGGACAGGATCAAGAATCATGGCGGAAGCGGCGGTACGCAAACTCGAGGATGTGCGCGATCAGAAGGACGCACTCTATCGGGAAGCACCACACAATATCGAAGCGGAACAGGCATTGCTGGGCGCAATCCTGATCAACAACGATGCCTTTTACCGCATATCGGACTTTCTGAAGCCGACCCATTTCTTCGAGCCGCTGCACCGCCGTATCTACGAGATCAGCACCGATCTCATCCGCGTCGGCAAAGTGGCCAATCCGATTACGATGAAGACCTTTCTGCCCGAGGGTAAGGTCGGCGATATGAGCATATTCCAATATGTGCAGCGTCTGGCCGTCGAGGCCGTGACCGTCATCAATGCTGCGGATTATGGCCGCGCGATCTACGATCTGGCGACCCGCCGCGCGCTGATCGGGATCGGCGAGGACATGGTCAATGTCGCCTATGACGCAGCGGTCGACAACGCACCGCAGGAGCAGATCGAGGACGCCGAACGCCGCCTGTTCGAACTGGCCGAAACCGGCCGTTACGATGGCGGCTTCCTGCCGTTCAAGGATGCTGTGACCACCGCCGTGGACATGGCCAATGCTGCTTTCATGCGCGATGGCCATCTGTCCGGCGTTTCGACCGGCATTCATACGCTGGACGGCAAGATGGGCGGCTTGCAGCCTTCCGACTTGATCATCCTCGCCGGACGTCCGGGCATGGGTAAAACCTCGCTCGCCACCAATATTGCCTTCAACATCGCCAATTCCTATGAGCCGGACCAGCAGGCCGATGGAACGGTAAAAGCCAAGAATGGCGGCGTCGTCGGCTTCTTCTCGCTCGAAATGTCGGCCGAACAGCTCGCCACCCGTATCATTTCCGAGCAGACGGAAGTGTCGTCCTCGAAAATCCGCCGTGGTGATATCACCGAGACCGACTTCGAAAAGCTGGTCGCCTGTTCGCAGGTGATGCAGAAAATCCCGCTCTATATCGACCAGACCGGTGGTATTTCCATCGCGCAGCTGGCCGCCCGCGCCCGTCGTCTCAAGCGCCAGCGCGGCCTTGATGTTCTGGTGATCGACTACGTACAGCTGATGACCGGCTCGTCGAAGGCCTCGGCACAGAACCGCGTGCAGGAAATCACCGAAATCACCACCGGCTTGAAGGCGCTCGGCAAGGAACTGAACGTTCCGATCATCGCGCTTTCCCAGCTCTCGCGTCAGGTGGAAAGCCGCGACGACAAGCGCCCGCAGCTCTCCGATCTTCGTGAATCGGGCTCGATCGAGCAGGACGCCGACGTGGTGCTGTTCGTGTTCCGCGAGGAATATTACGTCAAGAACCTTGAGCCGCGCGACGAATTCGACCCGAAATACGAAGAATGGAAGCAGCATTTCGAGAAAGTGCGCGGCACTGCCGATGTCATCATCGCCAAGCAGCGTCACGGACCGACCGGAACGGTCAAGCTCGCCTTCCAGTCCGAATTCACGCGATTTGCAGATCTGGCCGAGGGTTCCTATCTCCCGGAGCAGTATGAATAGTATTTCTTCGAAAAAGGCGCGTCTCTGATGGCCAAGGCGCGCATTCAGTTCATCTGCCAGAATTGCGGCACAGTGCATACGCGCTGGGCGGGCAAGTGCGATTCCTGCGGCGAGTGGAACACGCTCGTCGAGGAAGGCACCAATAGCGGCATCGGTTCCGGTCCGGGCGCCATGTTGTCGAAGCGCAAGGGTCGCGCCGTGGCGCTGACCTCGCTTTCCGGCGACATTGAAGATGCCCCACGCATTATTTCCGGCATCAGCGAACTCGACCGGGTGACCGGCGGCGGCTTCGTGCGCGGTTCGGCACTGCTGATCGGCGGCGATCCCGGCATCGGCAAATCCACGCTTCTGACGCAGGCGGCGGCAGCCCTTGCCAATCGCGGCCACCGCATCGTCTATGTTTCGGGCGAAGAAGCCGTCGCGCAGATCCGCCTGCGCGCGCAGCGTCTCGGCGTCGCCACATCGGCAGTGGAACTTGCCGCCGAAACCAATGTCGAAGACATCATCGCCACTATTTCCGATGGCAAACGCCCCGATCTGGTGATTATCGATTCGATCCAGACCTTGTGGACCGACATGGCGGATTCCGCCCCCGGCACGGTCACGCAGGTGCGATCCTCGGCGCAGGCAATGATCCGTTACGCCAAGCAGACAGGCGCTGCGGTGGTGCTGGTCGGCCATGTCACCAAGGACGGCCAGATTGCCGGTCCGCGCGTGGTCGAGCATATGGTCGATGGCGTTCTCTATTTCGAAGGCGAAGGCGGACATCATTACCGCATCCTGCGCACGGTGAAGAACCGCTTCGGCCCCACCGATGAAATCGGCGTTTTTGAAATGTCCGATGGCGGCTTGCGCGAAGTGTCCAATCCGTCCGAGCTTTTTCTCGGCGAACGCAACGAAAAAGCACCGGGAGCTGCGGTTTTCGCTGGCATGGAAGGCACGCGCCCGGTTCTGGTGGAAATTCAGGCTCTTGTCGCCCCCTCCTCGCTTGGCACGCCGCGCCGCGCTGTCGTGGGCTGGGATGGCGGGCGTCTCGCCATGATCCTCGCCGTGCTGGAATCGCATTGCGGGGTGCGTTTTGGCCAGCATGACGTCTATCTGAATGTTGCGGGTGGTTATCGGATCAGCGAACCGGCGGCCGATATTGCGGTTGCCTCGGCGCTTGTTTCCTCGATGGCCGGTATTGCCCTTCCGCCAGATTGTGTTTATTTCGGCGAAATCAGCCTTTCCGGTGCTGTTCGTGCGGTGACGCATGCAGTACAGAGATTGAAGGAAGCAGAGAAACTCGGCTTCCGGCAGGCGGAAGTGCCAAGCGGTAGCGGCGAACTCTGGAAAGATCGCAGCTTCCGTCTTATGGAAACAGCCGCCCTGCCCGACCTCGTTGCACGCATTGCCGCGGCGGGTGCCGGAAAGAAGTAGAAATCGGGAATGTGAAGCTGGAAGATTCTGTCAACCTTCCAGTGGTAAGCTTCCGCGTCTTTGACTGCCCTGCGCACCGGAACGCTTGCGCGAAAAACTAAGGACAGGCCAGAATGCCCATAACCATGCTTGATGGAATTCTACTCGGGATAACGCTGGTATCAGCGGTTCTGGCGATGGTGCGCGGTTTTTCCCGCGAAGTACTGTCGCTCGTATCCTGGGCTGCGGCAGCAACTGCCGCTTTCCTATTCTATAAGCCGGTGCTGCCCTACATAAAGCCCTATATCAACAACGAAACCCTTGCGATGATCGCCGCCATGGCTGCGGTTTTCCTCGTGGTGCTGATCGTCGTTTCGCTGATCACCATGAAGATCGCGGACTTCATCATCGACAGCCGCATCGGCGCGCTCGACCGCACGCTGGGTTTCCTGTTCGGCGCGGCACGCGGTGTTCTGCTGATGGTCGTCGCCATGCTGTTCTTCAACTGGGCGGTGCCGGATAACCAGCCTGCCTGGATCACCAATGCGAAATCGAAGCCGATGCTCGATTCCTTCGGCGAACAGCTGCGCAATCTTCTGCCTGCCGACCCGGAATCGATGGTCGACAAGTTCAAGCCGCAGCGCAACGCACCAGCCACTGGCGAACAGGAAGAAGCGCCTGTTCCGGATGACGCGCCAGCGCAGCAATAATCAGCACCTGATTTAAAAAATTGAAACCGGCTTGTGCCGGTTTCATCTGTTTTTGGCCCCAATGAAGGCCTATATGATCAGCTTAAATGACGCGGGTTCAAGGGATCGCTTTCAAAACGGCGTCCTTTCATGTAAATGTTGTTTTTAACAACCCGCAATCGAAAGGCCTTGCGGACAATGTTCCAACAATCGCATGATGAGACTTCCTTTATGCTGGATGACGACACCCTGCATGAAGAGTGTGGTGTATTCGGCATTTTGGGTCATGAGGACGCCGCAGCGCTGACGGCGCTCGGTCTACACGCCCTCCAGCATCGCGGGCAGGAAGCCGCCGGTATTGTGTCCTATCACAATCGCCGCTTCCACTCCGAACGCCATATGGGCCTCGTCGGGGATCATTTCACCGACGCCGCCACGCTGAACCGCCTGCCCGGCGACCGCGCCATGGGCCATGTGCGCTACTCCACGACCGGCGAAACGATCCTGCGCAATGTGCAGCCGCTTTTCGCTGAACTGGAAGTCGGCGGCATTGCCATTGCCCATAACGGCAATTTCACCAACGGCATTTCGCTGCGCAAACAGCTCATCGCCTCTGGCGCGATCTTTCAGGCGACTTCCGATACGGAAGTCGTTTTGCATTTGATCGCCCGTTCGCGTTTCGCCTCGTCTTCCGACCGTTTTGTGGATGCGATCCGTCAGGTCGAAGGCGGCTACGCCATGCTGGCCCTGACCCGCACCAAGCTGATCGCCGCACGCGATCGGATCGGCATTCGTCCGCTCGTCATGGGCGAACTGGATGGCAAGCCGATTTTCTGCTCGGAAACCTGTGCCCTCGAAATCATCGGCGCGAAATACATTCGCGACGTCGAAAATGGCGAAGTAATCGTCTGCGAAATCCAGCAGGACGGCTCGATCACGACCCAGTCCATCAAGGCGGAAAACCCGCAGCCGGAACGGCTTTGCCTGTTCGAATATGTCTATTTCGCCCGTCCGGATTCGGTTGTCGGCGGACGCAGCGTCTATGTCGCGCGCAAGAATATGGGCATCGAACTGGCTGGTGAAGCCGGTGTCGAGGCCGATGTCATCGTGCCGGTGCCCGATGGTGGCACGCCTGCGGCGCTCGGCTTTGCGCAGGCAAGCGGCATTCCGTTCGAATATGGCATCATCCGCAACCATTATGTCGGGCGCACCTTCATTGAGCCGACCCAGCAGATTCGCGCCTTGGGTGTGAAGCTGAAGCATTCGGCCAATCGCGCCATGATTGAAGGCAAGCGTGTTGTGCTGGTGGATGATTCCATCGTGCGCGGCACCACCTCGGTCAAGATCGTGCAGATGATGCGCGATGCCGGCGCGAAGGAAGTGCATATGCGCGTGGCAAGCCCGATGATCTATCATCCGGATTTCTACGGCATCGACACGCCGCATGCCGACAAGCTTCTCGCCAACCAGCACGAAGATCTGGAATCCATGTGCCGTTATATCGGCGCGGATTCGCTGGCCTTCCTGTCTATCGACGGTCTTTACAAGGCTGTCGGCGGCAAGCCGCGTGACCCGAACGCGCCTGCCTTCACAGATCACTATTTCACGGGCGATTACCCGACCCGCCTTCTTGATCAGGAAGGCGAAAGCAACATCCACACGCTGTCGCTGCTGGCCAGCAACGGCTAACGCAAATTCGCGAACTGGGCGGCCTGCGGGCCGCTCCAATCCTTCACATAAAAAGTCATTGGGGACGGAATGACAATCGACCTTACGGGCCGGCTGGCCTTGGTAACGGGCGCATCGCGCGGCATTGGGTATTTTCTTTCACTGGAACTGGCAAAACGCGGCGCGCATGTGATCGCCGTTGCGCGTACTGTCGGCGGTCTTGAAGAGCTGGACGACGATATTCGCAAGCTCGGCGGCAGCGCGACTTTGGTGCCGCTCGACATCACCGATATGGAAGCCATTGACCGTCTTGGCGGCTCAATCCACGAGCGCTGGGGCAAGCTGGATATCATGGTTGCCAATGCGGGCGTGCTGGGCACCATCTCGCCGATCGGCCATGTGGAAGCAAAGACCTTCGAAAAGGTCATGAATGTCAACGTGACGAGCGTCTGGCGTCTGATCCGCTCGACAGACCCGTTGCTGCGTCTTTCCGATGCCGGACGCGCCATTCTGCTTTCATCCGGCGTTGCGCATAGCTGCCGCGCCTTCTGGGGTCCCTATGCTGCCTCCAAGGCGGCTGTCGAGGTCATGGCCCGCAGCTGGGCCGAAGAGACCAAGCAGATGGCCCTCAACATCAATTCGGTCAATCCCGGCGCAACCCGCACCGCCATGCGCGCGCAGGCCATGCCCGGCGAAGACCCGGACACTCTGCCGACACCGCAGGAAGTGGCCGAAAAGATCGTCAAGCTTGCCGATCCGGCGCTCGACGTCACAGGCAAGCTGTTCGACGTCCGCCAGGACCGCTTCCTCGACTATCATATGCCGTCGTAATGCTCTTAGAGCCTGAATCAAAAAGCGGCATGTGTGTGCGAAAATGGTGATTTTCGAGTACCGGAGCGGAGCGTACTATTAGTACGTGAGCACCGGAATGTAGAAAATCGCCATTTGCAGCCACACAGGGCGACTTTTGGAACAGGCTCTTAGGCTGGCCGTGTCAATCGCAAGGCTAGCGATACTTTATTGATATTAGCTCCCCTCGCCGCCTTGTCGTCGGCCTTTTTTAGTGGGCTTTTCCCCTCTCCCTCCCAAAGAAATCCATCGTCACCAGCATGCGCTTTCGCACGCCGCAACGCAATTCATTGTCTGGAGAACAGAATGACTGACAACCAAGCACGTTACCTCGTCATCAGCGGCGGCCCCGGATCGGGCAAGAGCACGCTGATCGATGCGCTCGAACAGCGAGGTTTTGCGCGTACCGTGGAAGCCGGACGCGCCATCATTCGGGATCAGGTTGCCATCGGTGGCACGGCCCTGCCCTGGGACAACCGCGCTCTCTTCGCCGAACTCATGTTGTCGTGGGAAATGCGGTCACATCACTTGGCACAGCGCCACTCCGGGCCGGTCTTCTTTGATCGCGGCGTGCTGGATGTGATCGGCTATCTTTCGCTCTGCGGCTTGCCCGTGCCTTCGCATATGGAAGCGGCTGCGCAGCAGATTCGTTATAACAAAACAGTGTTTCTCGCCCCGCCATGGCCCGAGATTTTCGGGCAGGATGCCGAGCGCAAACAGGATTTCGATGAGGCTGTGCGAACATTCACAGCGATGGAAACAACCTATCGCCGGTTCGGATATGAAATCGCGCTCCTGCCGAAAGCTTCGGTCGAGGAGCGCGTTGAGTTCATTTTGACAAAAATGCCGTCAGTTGTCTTCTGACGCAGACGGCTTTTCTTCTTCGCTATCGGCCGCCGGTTCTTCTGCCGCTTTACGATCCGCAGCCTCGCGGCGGTTCCAAGCAGCAAGGCTGAACGGCAGGAAAGCCAGATAGACCAGAGCCGTCAGGCTGAGCGTCTGCCATGTGAAGCTCATCAGGAACGCCACATAGACGACCACGCAGAGGATCAGCGGCATGACGATATCGCGGCGCACAAGACTGCCCGCCGATTTGCCGTTATAGACCGGCAGGCGGCTGACCAGCAGGAACGCGATAGCCACTGTATAGATGGCAACACCGAAGGCCAGACCGCGCGAAGGCGTCAGGCCGAGGAAACCGAGATAAACCGGCAGCAGCACCAGCATGGCGCCAGCGGGCGCAGGCACGCCGATGAAATAGTTGCTCTGCCAAGCAGGACGGTTCGGGTCTTCCAGCATCACATTGAAGCGCGCCAGACGAAGGCAGCAGGCAATCGCATAGAGAAGACCGGCAATCCAGCCGAAAGAACGCGCCTGATCCAGCATGAAAGCATAAAGCACCAGCGCAGGCGCAACGCCGAAATTGACGATATCGGCGAGTGAATCCATCTGCTCGCCGAATTTCGACGAGCCTTTCATCATGCGCGCGACACGTCCGTCGATGCCGTCGAGGAATGCCGCGACCAGCACCATGGCGACGGCCAGTTCAAAGCGGTTTTCGAAAGCAAGACGAATGCCGGTCAGACCGGCACAGATGGCCAGAACCGTGATGAGGTTCGGAATAACGATACGCAGAGGTATCTGCGACAGCTTTGGGCCGCGGGATGAATCCACGCGGCCATTGGGCTCAAAAGGCGGAAAGGGTGTTCCCATGTTCTATGCAATCCGGACAACGGGTTCGCTGCGGTTGCTGCCGTAATCGGCAAGCACCGTTTCACCGGCAACAGCCGTCTGACCCACGGCAACGCGCACCGTCGCATCGGCAGGCAGATAAACGTCAACGCGGGAACCGAAGCGGATAAGGCCGAAACGCTCGCCGACCGACAGATCGTCATCCTGGCTCGACCAGCACACGATGCGGCGCGCTACCAGACCGGCGATCTGCACCACGCCGACTTTGCCATGCGGGCTTTCGATCAGAACACTGTTGCGTTCATTTTCGGTGCTCGCCTTGTCCAGTTCCGCATTGAGGAACTTGCCCGGGCGATGCTCGACCTTGACGATCTGACCACGAACCGGCGAACGGTTGATGTGCACGGAAAAGACATTCATGAACACGGAAACGCGCGTCAGCGGCTCGAGGCCCAGATCAAGCTCCGCAGGCGGAATAGCCGGACCGACGAAAGAGACCTTGCCGTCAGCCGGGCTGATGACGAGATCGTCGTCCATCGGCGTCACGCGTTCGGGATCGCGGTAGAAGTAGATGCACCAGACTGTGAGCACCATACCGATCCAGAACAGCGGGTTCCACAACCAGCCAAGGATCAGCGAAACTACGAAGAAGCCCGCTATGAACGGATAGCCTTCCCGGTGAATCGGCACAAAAGTGTTGCGGATAGTATCAGTCAGGCTCATCGCTTGTTCCTCGTATTTAGAGCGCATCCGATCTGGCTTCACCAGACCGGCACTCTAAATCGTTGCTCGGGCCGCATTTATGCGACGCCAAATGTTCCCATTTGGCCGCAAGATGCTTTAGCCGTATGTAGCGCATGACTCCCGGAATCTCAAAATGCATTTCGCAATTTATGCACGACTGTCAGGTGGCGTGATCACTCCGCCGCAGGCGTTCCGCGCACAACCACGCCCATATCGTCGCTCTCGCGAACCTGACGCAGGCGCTCTTCGGCCTCGTCGGCCTCGCGCTGGCGATCCCACATCGAGGCATAAAGGCCCTTGTGCTTCAGAAGATGACGATGCGTGCCACGCTCGGCGATCAAACCGTCCTTGAGCACGATGATTTCATCCGCACCGATGACCGTCGAAAGACGGTGCGCGATGACCAGTGTCGTGCGGCCGCGGCTGACGATATCCAGCGCCGACTGGATTTCCTGCTCAGTCGCCGTATCCAGCGCCGAGGTCGCTTCATCAAGGATCAGGATCGGCGGCGCTTTCAGGATCGTGCGTGCGATCGCGACGCGCTGCTTTTCACCGCCTGAAAGCTTCAGCCCGCGCTCGCCGACCATGGCCTTGTAGCCATCCGGCAGATGCTGGATGAAACGGGAGATCTGCGCCATTTCGGCTGCCTTCTCCACCTCTTCCTCGGTCGCATCCGTGCGGCCATAGCGGATATTATAGGCGATGGTGTCGTTGAACAGCACCGTATCCTGCGGGACCATGCCGATGACCTTGCGCAGGCTTTCCTGCGTCACGTCACGCACGTCCTGCCCGTCGATTGTCACCGAACCCGACTGGATATCGTAGAAGCGGAACAGCAACCGGGAGATCGTGGACTTGCCTGCGCCCGAAGGCCCGACAATCGCCACCGTCTTGCCTGCCGGAACCTCGAAGCTGATGCCCTTGAGGATCGGACG
Source organism: Brucella sp. 22210 (assembly GCF_052045675.1). Lineage (NCBI taxonomy): Bacteria > Pseudomonadati > Pseudomonadota > Alphaproteobacteria > Hyphomicrobiales > Brucellaceae > Brucella > Brucella sp. 22210. The sequence continues at coordinate 145,587 of NZ_JBQEPD010000004.1, read as the reverse complement.
GTTGGAATCATAGGCAAAGTGCACGTCGTCAAAGCGGATCGCGCCCTTGTCAACCTGCAGCGGCTTGGCGCCCGGCTTGTCGCTCACTTCCTGCTTCACATCGAGCAGGTCGAACATCTGTTCGATATCGGTCAGACCCTGACGGATTTCGCGATAGATGAAACCAATGAAGTTGAGCGGAATGGAAAGCTGCATCAACAGCGCATTGATGAACACGAAGTCGCCGATGGATTGCGTTCCGGCGCGCACTTCCAGTGCCGACATCACCATGACAATCGCCATGCCCACGCCGAAGATCACTGCCTGACCGAAGTTCAGCCAGCCGAGCGAGGTCCAGGTCTGGGTCGCAGCCTTTTCATAACGCGCCATGGAAGCATCGAAGCGCTTGGCTTCCATCGTCTCATTGCCGAAATACTTCACCGTTTCGAAGTTCAGCAGGGAGTCGATAGCCTTGGTATTGGCGTCCGTATCGGAATCATTCATCTCGCGACGGATGTTGATACGCCAGTCGCTCGCCTTGATGGTGAACCACGTATAGAACCAGACCGTCGCCGCAACGACCACCAGATAGGAAATGCCGTAGGAGACCGCGAAGATCACCGCCGTCATTGCAAATTCCAGAATGGTCGGCAGCGTGTTGAGAATAGTGAAGCGGACGATGGTTTCGATGCCCTTCGTACCGCGCTCGATCACGCGTGACAGACCGCCCGTGCGCCGCTCAAGATGAAAGCGCAGCGAAAGCTGGTGCATATGCACGAATGTGCGATAGGCAAGCTGACGCACCGCATATTGGCCGACACTGGCGAACAAGGCGTCGCGCAGCTGGTTGAGACCAGCCTGCACGATCCTCGATCCGTTATAGGCCACCACGAGCATGACCGCACCGGTCAGGAAAAGCGGCACATAGCCCGGCGCATGCAACTGTCCGTTCAGCGCATTCGTCGCCCATTTGAAGAAATAGGGAACGAGAATGAGAACGATCTTCGAAATAACCAGATAGAACGTCGCCCACACCACGCGCATGCGCAGGTCTGGCCTGTCCTCCGGCCACATATAGGGCCAGAGATTGCGCAGTGTCTTGAATGTTTCGCCGGATTCGGCAGAAACCGTTTTGGAGGAACTCATCAGGCGTTCTTTCGGGTCAGATCATAACGTGCAACAACCACCGGCGAATGCGGCAAGGTGGGTGCGAATGGCATTGATTTGCTGCCAGTTGACGCTGTAGCGCGAAGACTGGCGTTCGGGTCGATAGTCGATCAGCCTTGCGGTCACAAGAACCTTCAAATGCTGGGAAACGGTGGATTGGGCGAGATCAAGCCTGCCGACAATATCCTTGCAGCAGCAGGCGTCCTCAAGGATCAGTTGCCGTAAAATGGCGATACGCACGGGATGGCCCAGCGCAGCATAAATCCGCGCGGCATCCTCGTCGCCTTTCGCCATTGAGCCAAGATCGGCTGCGGCCTGATCATTCATGGAAATCTTCATCGTATATCGACGATATACGATTATACCTTAAAGCACAAGATTTCGCGGCGTCTTTTCCAAAAAACGCCGCGAAAGTAAAAACAAGCTATCGTGATTATTGAGTAGCACGACAATTGCAAATGCGTCAGGCCGTGGCGAGACGAGTGATTTTCGAGCACCGGAGCACAGGAAATTGCGCGTTGCAGACCGGCATCACGAAGAATGCAACTTTAGTGGTAGAGCGGAACCTGATCAGTTCTGCGGTTACTGCGTCTGGCGCTGCACTTCCTCGTCGCCCAGCGGCTCCTTCGGCATGTGGAACACCTGTCCCGGCCAGATAAGGTCAGGGTTTTTGATCTGCTCACGATTGGCAAGATAGATGGTCGTGTAGCGCGTGCCCTTGCCATAGGCGCGCTTGGAGATCGTCCACAGATTGTCGCCCCGGCGGATGATCACCGAACCGTCAACCTTTTGCAGCGCGGCCTTGTCCTCGGCGCCTGCCTCCGCCGTACCGCTGCTTGCGGGAGCAACTGCCGAAATATTGGCGCCAGCCTCGCGGCGGAACGGCACGCGCGCCGTAGCAATGACACGGTTCGCATTGTCGAGAAGATCGGCGCGAATGATGTAATCAGCCACAGCAAGCGGCTGTTTGCTCTGCACGAGGAAACGGCCTTCCGGCGTAACAGTGCTGGAGCCGATCAGAATATCATTGGCATGAACGATCACGCGGTTTCCGCCCTTGGCATTGCCGGCCACGAAGATGGCGTCGCCTTCGATTTCCACCGCTTCGATGGCAATCGGCAGTTCTTCGGCAGGCTTGGCCTGTGAGGCCCCGCCTTCGGTCGGTGCTGTTGCAGCACCCGCCGCACCGTCTGCCGGTTGCGCCGGTGCAGTTTCTGGCTTGGTGATCAGACGGCTTGCTTCGCCCGGCTCTTCAACCAGCGCCAGAACCTGTCCGCCTTTTGAATCCGGCACGGAGACGATGGCCGTCTGGGCAGACGTGGCAACCTTGTCCTGCCCCGAGGCGCGGAGCACAAGCTGATGATCGCCTGGCTTCAGCGGCTGATCCAGCACCACGACGAAATCGCCATTGGCACCTGCCTTGGCTTTGCCCACGACACTCGCGCCAGCCACGACTTCGACATCCGAATTCGGCATGGCCTTGCCGGCAATCACCACGGAACCATCCGGCTCTACGCGCAGTACGTCGAAGATCGGCGTCTGGTGCTGCTGTTCCGGCTCAGCAGCGGCCTGATCGGCAGGGGCCGTCGGCTTGTCGGCCTTTGGCGCAGCCTCGGCAGATTGCACTGGCTTTGGTGCCTCTGTCTGAGGTGCTTGCGGCTGTGCAGCCTGCTGTTCGCCGCCGGAAGCAGCGGGCGCGGAAACACCAGCCTTAGGTGTTTCCGGCTCTGTCTTCTTTGCATTCCAGTAAAGGCCAAGCCCGACAATCACGGCCAGCAGGCCAGCGCCAAGCAATCCAAAGCTATTCTTCTGCATTTCGTTTCGAGACCCACGCCAGAGATTAGCGCGTTTCCAGTTAAAACGAAGACGTTGAAACCGCGCTATCTATTTTTTCTGCGCATTATCCAACGCAAAACCGCTTCGCACTTTTGCTGAAAATGCTCATTAGAATGGGTTTATAGCTTTTGGCTTCCCCCCACAACAAATCTGCACTGAATTAGCAAAAGGTACGAGGTTTTTTCTTAGCTTGCTTATTGTTCTGCACAGCTTGTGGGCTTTTCCTGTTCCGGGTCGTCCATGAGGTTGTAAAGACTGGCCTCCTGGCCCTTTGTCCACCAGACATAAACGCCGCCCGCATATTTTGCGCCGGAACCGGACAACACATTGGAAGCGATGACAGTTTCATCGTCCAGCTCAAGCTCTGCGAGCGAAATGTCACCGGCATTGTAATAGGTTACGGACATGTCCTTTTCGCCGCATTTATAGAGGACGGAATTGGTCGTTACCGCCGTATCGTCCGGCAGCTTGATGGTGATTTCAGCAGCCGACGCCGCCGAAGCGGTCAGGGACAGCGCAAAAAGCGCAACGGACAGTTTTACTGAAGACAACATTTTCAAATTCACTCCAATTTGATTTGCAAAATAAGACCTAGAAGACCGGCCCTGAATGTACAGGACATGAACGGATTTTACGGCCCTGCGGCGTGACGCCCGACTTGACGCTCACGCATCAAAAGCCCAAAAAAGCACTATGTCTGAGATTCGATCCATTTGCGTTTATTGCGGCTCTTCCATGGGCCAGAACCCCATCTATCGCGAAGCTGGCCTTGCCCTTGGCCGCTCCATCGCCGAGCATGGCCTGCGCCTTGTCTATGGCGGCGGCACAAGAGGCATCATGGGTGCGGTGTCGCAAGGCGTGATGGAAGCTGGCGGCGAAGTCACCGGCATCATCCCGACCTTCCTGCTCGACAAGGAAGCCAGCCTCGAAAAGGCGGAACAGCTGACAGAGCTGGTCGTCGTTGGCGATATGCACGAGCGCAAGCACCTGATGTTCCAGAAATCGGATGCGTTCGTCACCCTGCCCGGCGGCATCGGCACGGTCGAGGAAATCGTGGAGATGATGACCTGGGCGCAGCTCGGCAAGCATCGCAAGCCGATGGTCTTCGCCAATATCAATCAGTTCTGGCAGCCCATGCTGTCGCTGCTCGACCATATGCGCGCGGAAGGTTTTCTTCATACCGCTCATCAGGTGCAGCCGCTGGTGATCGACAAAGCGGAAGATATCGTGCCCGCCATCCTCGCCGCCAATGGCAAGCCGCGCGAAGGCAACCCGGAAATCATCGAGAAGATGTAAGCCCTGCCCTCGCGAGAGCAGCTTTCTTATTCGTTACGCACTGAACCATCTGTACCGCCGTACAGGTGGTTTTTTGTTGTTTGCACGCCGCTGTCTCTCCACCGCTGCCCTTGCGATAAGCGGCTGGCCATGCCACATTGAAAAACGTTCAACCATATGGTTGACTATTCCTATGAATGACGTATATTCAACCTTACGGGTGAATAATGAACGATGATGCTCTGTCACATATTCTCAAAGCCGTCGGAGACGCTACGCGACGGCATATCTTGACGCTGCTCGTACAGGAAGGCGCTTCAAGAGTGACTGCACTCGCCGCTCATTTCGACATGTCGCTCAACTCGGTCTCCAAGCACATCAAGGTGCTTGAGGAGGCAGGGTTGGTCACCCGCAAGACTTTGGGCCGCGAGCATTTCATTGCCGCCGAACTCGAACCAGTACGGGAAGTGGAAAACTGGTTCGCGGAACTGAAGTCTGTCTGGGAACTGCGCCTGACGGCGCTGGAGGATGTACTCGTTTCAAAGGAACAGGAAAATGAGTGAGCTTGAACTGACAGTTAATCGCAGGATCGCCGCTCCACGGGAGAAGGTTTTCAACGCATGGCTCTCGCCAGTGACGCTGGCGAAATTCATGCGCGCATCAAGCGACAGCACCGGTCCGTCCGATGTCAGCACCGATGCGGTGAAAGGCGGCCGCTTTTCCATTTTGATGCATATGGTCGACCGCGACGTGCCGCATTCGGGCACCTATCTGGAAATCGATCTACATTCGCGTCTGGCATTCACCTGGAATTCGCCGCATTCGCTGGATGACAGCGTGGTAACGATCGACCTGAAGGAAGTGGACCCAAACACCACGGACATCACGCTGAAGCAGGTCAAATTCCGCAGCCCCGAAGCACGCGACGGCCACATCAAAGGCTGGAGCGTCATTCTGACGAATTTCGACGGACTGGCCAACTGACCCTGCCGATAGAAATAAAAATGCCGGGCGCTCTGCCCGGCATTTTGTTCGTGCGGATAACATCACGATAGTAGCAGATACCCTGTCGGATCGGCTGGACAGATACCGCCACCACATTGCAGCAATGTGGAAACGCCATTCGCGACCGTGAGAACCATGAACAATGCGATCGGCAGGTAGACTGCAGTTCTCATTGTGAGAGCTGGCTGCACCTCACCGAACTGGCGATCAAACAGCAGCATGATCGCAGCGCCGGTGATCATGAGCGCGGATATGATGAAGACCCAAGTGTAAAAATGCAGATCGAGGAAGGCGTTACCATAAGCGCCCGTTCCGGGAACAATATGCAAGAGAACATGCCGGGCTGCGACAGATCCACTGATTGCAGCACCCAAAACGATCAATCCGTAATGGCTCGGGCGCATGCCAGTCTTAAGATTCAGCACGAGACCGAACCCGGCCGCGATGATACCGGCGCGCTGCAAGATGCAAAGCGGGCATGGAATATTCCCTTGGACGATCTGATCAGCAAACGCGAACAAGAGCGTGAAACAAACGGCTGACAGCCCGATAATATTGAGCCAGATCGAATATTTACTGGTCATTTTTTTCCGTATCACAATGCAATATTGATTGAATCCGTGGCATGCAGGCTGAACAAAGCCAAAATGCAGACGACACCACTGCCCCAGAATGCGAGCGCGATGGCCCGCCTTCTAAACCAGGTCGCAATCAGGCCAACAAAGAAGAGAAAAAAGGAAACACTCATCATCGCAATATTCAGTTCTCAAAAATTCATAGGAAAGGAATACGCATTGATTCGCATTCCACGGGAAGACCGTAGAACTAATGCAAATTCGGTGTATTTTGAAAGTCGCAGAATAGAGGTCGCATAAAGCAGCCCCTAAAAATTACTGATTACATTCTTGAGGAAATCGATCGGCGGTCAATCCGTTACTGGTCAAATGCCAGCAGAAAGGATTGCCACCTATTTCTTCACCAGCGTCACAACTGCTTCCACATGCGGAGACCACAAAAACTGGTCGATAGGCGTGACAAGCTGGATGCGATAGCCGCCCTTCACCAGAATGGCGAGATCGCGCGCAAGCGTGACCGGGTTGCACGACACGGCAACCACCTTTTCCACCTTGGACTTCGCCAGTTCCTGCGCCTGTTCTTCGGCGCCCGCACGCGGCGGATCGAAGACAACGGCGTTGTATGGCAGCAATTCCTTTGGCATCAGCGGGCCGCGGAACAGGTCGCGCCGTTCTACGCTCACCGGCTTCAGGCCCTGTACATGGCGCACGCCACGATCAAGCGCCGCCAGAGCAGCCGCATCGCTTTCCACCGCATGGACCGCACTTTTCTCTGCCATTCTCAGCGCGAAAGTGCCGACACCGCAGAAAAGATCGGCGACGCGCTTTGCCTTGCCGACATGGTTCAGCACCAGCGCCGTCATCGCCTCTTCAGCTTCGGCGGTTGCTTGCAGGAAGCAGCCGGGCGGCACCGAAACCGGAACCTTACCGAAATGGATCAACGGCTTTTTCGGCTCGACGATAATTTCGCCCTCATGCGAAAGGCGTGCAAAGCCCTTCTTGATGACAAGCGCAGTCAAGGCGCGGCGCTGGTCGTCATCCAGCACACCGCAACCGCTTGCAGCAAGATCAAGGCCGGATTCCGTCAGTGTCGCCGCCAGTTTGAACGGCTTGGAACCCGGCGCCAGCAATGCGCCAACATCGCGCAGATCGTTGAGGCGCGAGATGATTTCCGGCACGGTGACCGGGCATTCGACAATGTCGATGATTTCATGGCTGAGATGGCGATTGAAGCCGAGCAGAACGCCCTTCTCCGTCTTGCGCGCGGCAAAGACGGCGCGGCGGCGTGTATGCGGCGCGCAGGCCACCAGCGGTTCAACTTCAACATCGATGCCCCTGCCCTTCAGGGCCGAGACAACCAGTTCGCGCTTCCACAGACGGTAGGGTTCATCCTGCCAGTGTTGCAGCGCACAACCGCCGCAGGCTTCGAAATGCTCGCAGGCCGGATCCTGCCGTTCCGGCGAGGTTTCCAGTAATGCGATCAGCGTCGCGCGGTTCTTGTCGCGCGCCACATTGGCCACTTCGCCCGGCAGCGTGAAAGGCACATAGATCTGACCGTCGGGAAGATTGGCGACGCCATCGCCGCCCGCACCAATCGAGCGGATATTAATTTGCGTCGTCATTGGTCTTTCTTTCCTGCCAAGAGATATTCACGATTGCCATCACCACCTTCGATGGGCGACGGGCAAAGGCCGAGCGCGCGCCATCCAGGCTGCGTCTCAAGCCAGAGTTTGAGTTCTTCTGCTATGCGTTCGCCGTCCGCAGGGTCACGCAAAATGCCGCCCTTGCCGATTGCTTCACGTCCTGCCTCGAATTGCGGCTTCACGAGAAGCGCGCAGATAGCATCTTTTTGCGCAAAGGCCAATGCCGGGGGCAAAGCGAGCTTCAGCGAGATGAAACTGACATCCGAGACGACGCAATCAATGTCGCGCCCGTCGAGATGGGCCAATTCCAGCGCGCGGGCGTTGACGCCCTCCTTGTTGGTGACGCGGGCGTCAGCGCGCAGGCTCTCATGCAACTGGTCGTGCCCGACATCGATGGCGATGACATGGCTTGCACCGCGTTCCAGCAACACCTGTGTAAAGCCGCCAGTGGATGCGCCAATATCCAGCGCCGTGCGCCCTTTGACATCGATGTCGAAATGATCGAGCGCCGCGATCAGCTTCAGCGCCGCGCGCGAAACATAGGCGCTGGCGGGGTCGTCCACCGCGATTGCAGCATTCTGCGCCACCGTCTGACCCGGCTTGGTGACCGCTTTACCATCCACCTTGACGGTGCCGCGCTGGATCGCATCGCGAGCACGCGAGCGCGTGGCGAACAATCCGCGTTCGACCAGCAGTTGGTCAAGGCGCGGGCGACTATCGGCAGATGGTACGCTCATGAGATCACGCCCTGAAATCAGGCACGGAACGGTGTCGCGATGGCTTCCCGACCGAGCGCGGAAAAAACCGTGTGCACGATACCGGCGCGGTCGAGACCTGCGCTGGCATACATTGCATCCGGCTTGCCGTGATCCTGATAGAGATCAGGCAGCGTCAGCGCACGAACCTTCAGGCCGCGATCCAACAGACCGTCGGTGGCGAGGAATTGCAGCACATGCGAGGCAAAGCCGCCCACCGCGCCCTCCTCGACCGTCACCAGCACTTCGTGTTCACGGGCAAGACGGCGGATCAGATCGTGATCGAGCGGCTTGGCAAAGCGCGCATCGGCAACCGTGGTCGAAAGACCGGCGGCGCCCAGCTCATCGGCAGCGGCAAGGCATTCCTGCAAGCGTGTCCCGAAGGACAGTAGCGCCACCTTGGTGCCCTCGCGCACGATACGGCCCTTGCCGATTTCAAGCACCGAGCCGCGTTCCGGCAATTCGACGCCAACGCCATCCCCACGCGGATAGCGGAAGGAAATCGGGCTTTCGTCATATTCGGCGGCGGTGCGGACCATATGGCGCAATTCAGCCTCGTCGGACGCGGCCATGACGACAAAGCCCGGCAGCGCGGCAAGGAAACCCGTATCGAAGGAGCCTGCATGAGTGGCGCCGTCGGCACCCACCAGACCAGCGCGGTCGATGGGGAAACGCACCGGCAGGTTCTGGATCGACACGTCATGCACGACCTGATCGTAGCCGCGTTGCAGGAAGGTCGAATAAATGGCGCAGAACGGCTTGAAGCCCTCGCTGGCGAGACCCGCCGCAAAGGTGACCGCGTGCTGTTCGGCAATGCCCACATCGAAGGTGCGCTGCGGAAACACTTCGCCGAAAAGATCAAGCCCGGTGCCGGTCGGCATGGCGGCGGTGATCGCCACGATCTTGTCGTCGTGACGCGCCTCCTCGATCAGGCTCGTGCCGAAAATCTTGGTATAGCTCGGCGCATTGGCAGGCGGTTTCGCCTGCTTGCCGGTGATGACATCGAACTTGTTGACGCCATGATATTTGTCGGCGGCAGCTTCCGCAGGCGCATAGCCCTTGCCCTTCTGCGTCACCACATGGATCAGCACAGGGCCCTTTTGCGTATCGCGCACATTTTTCAGCACAGGCAGAAGATGGTCGAGATTATGCCCGTCAATGGGGCCGACATAATAGAAACCCAGCTCCTCGAACAGCGTACCGCCGGTGAAGAAGGCACGCGCATATTCTTCCGACTTCCGTGCCTTGTCCTGAAGGAATTTCGGCAGCTTCTGCGCCACCTGCTTGGCAGCTTCGCGAACGCTGCGATAGGTGCGGCCCGAAACGAGGCGCGCCAGATAAGCGCTCATCGCCCCGGTTGGCGGCGCAATCGACATGTCGTTATCGTTGAGGATCACGATCAGCCGCGCGTCCAGCGCACCGGCATTGTTCATCGCTTCATAGGCCATGCCAGCCGACATGGAACCATCGCCGATGACGGCAATGACATTGCGCTTTTCGCCGGAAAGATCACTTGCAACGGCCATGCCGAGACCGGCGGAAATCGACGTCGATGAATGCGCCGCGCCGAACGGATCATATTCGCTTTCGGAACGCTTGGTGAAACCGGACAAGCCGCCTTCCTGCCGCAGCGTGCGAATGCGGTCGCGTCGACCGGTCAGAATCTTGTGCGGATAGGCCTGATGGCCGACATCCCAGATGATGCGGTCATGCGGCGTGTCGAAGACATGATGCAACGCAACCGTCAGCTCGACCACGCCCAGCCCCGCGCCCAGATGCCCGCCTGTGGTGGACACGGCGTCGATCAGCTCGGCGCGCAATTCTTCCGCTAGTTGCGGCAGGTCCTGCTCCGGCAAAGCGCGCAGGCGATCCGGGGTCGGCACCTTGTCGAGCAATGGGGTCGTGGGTCGGGACATCGAAACAACCTGTCTTTGGGATTATCTGGATTGGTCGTCGGTATAGCAGCATCGTGGCCAGATCAAGCACAGCCGGCTGAACTGCGCCAATCTAACACGATATGAAGCCAAATTGTGCAAAGCGAAAGCGCGTCGTTATTCAGGCAAGGGAATGAAATCCTGTTCATCGCCCGGCACGATATCGAAGCGGCCCGTGCGCCATTCTTCCTTGGCCTGCTCGATGCGTTCCTTTGACGACGAGACGAAGTTCCACCAGATATAACGTTTCGACCCGAGCGCCGCGCCGCCGAAAAGCATGATATGCGCGCCTTCAGGCCCCGCCTGCACGACAATATCGTCACCGGGACGGAAGGCCAAAAGCCTGTCCGGCGGAAACACTTCGCCGCCAATACCGACATTGCCGCTCAGCGTATAGATCGCGCGTTCTTCCGCTGTCGGCGGAATGGGAAAACGGCCATGCGGCTTGATGCGGATATCGGCATATAGCGTGTCCGCGTGCTGGATGACCGGCGATTTCAGCCCATGCATCGCCCCGATAATCAGGCGACCGTCGAATTCGGGATCACTCATCAACGGCAGATCGGGCGCGTTGGTGTGATAGAAATGCGGATCGATTTCTTCCAGCGCATCAGGCAGAGCCAGCCAGGTCTGCACACCGGAAATCGAAAGCGGCCCGTTGCGCTCCTCTTCCGGCGAACGCTCCGAATGCACGATACCGCGTCCCGCCGTCATGAGGTTCACATCGCCGGGGCGCACCACCATTTCCGTGCCAAGGCTGTCGCGGTGACGGATGTGACCGTCAAACAGATAGGTGACCGTCGAAAGACCAATATGCGGATGCGGGCGCACATCCAGCGCATCGCCGTCGCGCAAGACTGCCGGACCCATGCGGTCGAAGAAAATGAACGGCCCCACCAGTCTGCGGCGCACAGTCGGCAGCGCGCGGCGCACTTCCAGACCGCCAATATCGCTCGTGCGCGGGATCACCAGCGTCTCAATCGCATCCACTGTCGTCTTGTCGCCAAGTACCGGATCAGGACAGGGGAAAAAGCTCATGAGACATACTCCTTTATTAAACCGTCGCAGTGCTTCGGGAGGTGCCGGATAGCACAAAACAAAACCGCACCGGCAGGCCGGTGCGGTCCGCACTCATCAATATGGCGCTGGATTAGCGACCCTGCAACAGCTTGGAAAGCGCGTTCGTGTCCGGCACCTGACCGTTGGCGGTCAGCTTGTCCACCAGACCCGGCAAGACTTGCGAAAGCTGGTTCAGCAGTTCCTGCTGGTCAATGCCTGCATGCTGTGCGATCTCGCTGAGCGTCTTCTGGCCGATGGCATCGCCAAGCTGGCCGGGCTCGATGGAATGGTTCTGACCCTGGCCGACCCAGGATTCCACCTTGTCACCAAGACCTGCCTGATTGAGCTGTTCCAGAAGGCCGCCGAGACCACCGCTGAGCGGGCCCGGTGCGGAAGGTGCAGCCGAAGCGTTGCCCGCAGCGGCGCCACCAAGCAGGCCACCAAGACCGCCGAGAATGCCGCCAAGCAATCCACCGCCGGCCTCATTGGCCGCTGTAGGCGAAGCATTGCCAGCAGCACCGCCGCCAAGCAGGCCGCCGAGAAGACCGCCCAAACCGCCACCAGCCTGCGACTGGTCAGGCACCGGCTGCGCCTGCGTCGGTGCGGGTTCTTCCTTGCTGCCGCCGAGCATCTTGCCGACCAGCAACGCGCCAAGTGCAATCATGATTGGCTTGGCAAGACTGCCGCCGGGGATCGGCGAACCGTTTGAGTTATCGTCGTAACTACCCATGGCGCAATACTCCCTGTTATCCCATGCAGCTGACGTGCACGCGGTAAGTTAAAGTTAAAACGATTTCTCGTTTTGACAAGCATATTAACTTGCCTCTGCGCACTAAATATGAAAATTTTCCGTGAGCGCGAAACAAATGTTTATCCGCGCTTCAGGAGATATAAGATGTCTATAATAAGCTGGATCATTCTCGGCCTGATTGCTGGCTTTATCGGCAGCAAAATCGTCAATAAAAGCGGTCAGGGCGTCTTCTTTGACATCGCATTGGGCATTGTCGGCGCAATCGTCGGCGGCGTGCTTTCGTCTTCACTTTTCGGTCGGGGCGTCACCGGCGCGTTCGATCCGATCAGCCTCATCATCGCCATTGTCGGTGCAGTCATCGTGCTTTGGGCCTATCACGCCATCACCGGCAAACGAAGCATCGGCTAATATATATTGTTTAGTAAATTGCCGGCTCCGGTTTACGCCGGAGCCATTTTTGTTTTAGAGCGCATCCCGAAAAGTGTGAAACGGTTTTCGGGATGCGCTCTAGAGTAGACGATTAGAGCGGGCGACCCGATACATATGTTGTTGAGCTTATGAGCTTTCTCGAACCCTACATTACGGCCTATGGCGCATTGGCGCTCTTTGTCATCGTCTATTTCGAGTCGTTCGGCGCGCCCCTGCCCGGCGAGAGTGCGCTGATCGCAAGCTCGCTTCTGGCACTGCATGGCACATTGAACATCGAAGCCGTGCTGCTCGCGGTGTTTATCGGCGCAGTGCTGGGCGATTGTACCGGCTATCTGATCGGGCGCTTCGGCGGACGCAAGGTGATCCTGCGCTATGGCCATCTGGTGAAGCTGACGCCGGAAAGGCTCGACCAGTTCGAAAAAATGTTCGACAGCAAGGGATTTTATGTCGTCGCAACGGCGCGTTTCGTCGTGCTGCTGCGGCAGCTCAACGGCATTATTGCGGGTTCCATGAAGATGAACCCGCTGCATTTTCTGGCTGCAAATATGATTGGCGCTGCCGGTTGGACGCTCTGCTGGGGCCTTGGCCCCTATTTGCTGAGCGGCGTGCTCGCGCCCTATGTCACCCAGCTGCGCGCTTGGTTCTGATTATTCCGCGTCGAGCGGCTCGGTGCCGACAGGCTGGCCGTCGCGACCGATGCGGATTTTCTCGACCTTGTCTTCAGCCGATTTCAGCAGCGTGTCGCAATGCTTCTTCAGCGCTTCGCCGCGCTCATAGATGCGAATGGATTCTTCCAGCGGCACGTCGCCCCGCTCCAGATCGTCGACGATCTTTTCAAGCTGCTTGAGCGCATCCTCGAAGCTCATGACCGCAATATCGGCGTTGGACGGTTCGGTTACCATGATTCATCCTTTCAACAGCCGCGTAATATGCGTAGATGCGGACTGCGACAAGCCCTCTAGATCATATCCACCTTCCAGCACACTCACGAGCCGGTGATCGCAATAGCGTTCCGCCCGTTCCATGAGTTTGCCGGTTGCCCAGTCGAAGTCCGCCTCGTCGAGATTGATCTCGGCCAGCGGATCGCGAAAATGGGCATCGAAGCCAGCCGAAATAAGGATCAAATCTGGCCGGAAGTTGTCCAAAGCAGGCAATACACGACTATTAAATGCTTCGCGAAATTCGCGGCTACCCGTATTGGGCGAAAGCGGCGCGTTGACGATATTGCCAACGCCGATTTCATCCTTCGCGCCCGTGCCCGGATAGAGCGGAAACTGATGCGTGGAGCAGAACAGAACGCTCGGATCGTCCTGAAAAATATCCTGTGTTCCGTTGCCGTGATGCACATCCCAGTCGATGATGGCCACGCGTTCGGCACCGTGATGGCGCTGGGCATGACGCGCCGCAATGGCAATGGAATTGAACAGGCAGAAGCCCATGGCGCGCTCGCGCTCGGCATGATGGCCCGGCGGGCGCGCGGCGACGAAACCATTGCTGGCAGCGCCCGAAAACACGTCGTCGACCGCTCCCATCGTCGCGCCGATGGCGGTGAGCGCTGCTTCCATGCTTTTCGGGCTGACATAGGTGTCGCCGTCGAGTTTCACGACGGGCTGCAGCGCTTCCTCATCCTCGACCGGCTCCGGGATATTGGCGCGCACGGCATCGAGATGCTCTTCAGGATGGGCAAGGAGGATCGTATCTTCGCTGGCCTTCGATGCCTCGACACGGTCAAGCCGGTAAAAGTCCGGGCCTTCCAGCTCGCTCATCAGCGCGCGAATGCGATCCGGTCGCTCGGGGTGCCCGGATGGCGTCAAATGTTCCAGATAAATCGGATGCCAGTAAAGCCGTGTTGTCATGCGCGTATTATAGCAGCAGCGGGGCACATGACCATGACGGTCCTGTGCATATCCCGCATGCGGCCTTCAGATGATTTCGGTGCGGGCAATACCGATGCCGAAACCTTCGAGGCCAACATAGTGACGCTCGCGCGATGCCAGCAGCACGATGGAGGTGATGCCCAGATCCTTGAGGATTTGCGCGCCAAGGCCGATCTGACGCCATTCTTCTTCGCGGGCACGGGCTTCTGCATGGCTTTCATGCTCGGCCTGCAAATTATCGCGGGCGCGTGCATCGTGATGATCGGCACGAACACCGACCGAGCCTTCGCGCAGATAGACCAGAACGCCGCGGCCTTCCTTGCCCATGCGCTCCATGATTGCATCCAGATTGCTGCCGCCCTTGCCGAATACATCGTTCAGCACGTCTTCGCGATGCAGGCGCACGGGCACTTCCTCGCCGTCGCGAATGTCACCGAAGACCACAGCCACGTGCTGCATCGGTTCCCACGGCAGTTCGTAAGTATAGGCATGGGCATTGCCTGCGCAGGTCTTGACCGGCGCATCACCGACGCGCTTGACTAGCGTTTCCTTGCGCTGGCGATAGGCGATGAGATCCGCCACCGTCACGCGGTGCAGCGTGTGCTTTTCGGCAAAGGCCTTCACATCGGGGCCGCGCATGACCGAGCCGTCATCATTGACCAGTTCGCAAATGACGCCAATCGGCGGCAGATTGGCAAGCTTGCAGAGATCGACGGCGGCTTCCGTATGGCCCGAACGCATCAGCACGCCGCCTTCGCGCGCGATCAGCGGGAAAATATGGCCGGGGCGCACGAAATCGTCCGGACCAGCATTCGGATTGGCCAGATTGCGCGCCGTCAGCGTGCGGTCTTCCGCGGAAATGCCGGTGGTCGTGCCATGGCGATAATCAACCGTGACCGTGAAAGCGGTGGTGTGGGCGGATTCATTCTCGGCGACCATCGGCGCGAGATTGAGACGCCTGGCTTCGTCGCGTGGCATGGGCGTGCAGACGATGCCCGATGTGTGGCGCACGATGAAGGCCATCTTTTCCGGCGTGCAATGCACGGCAGCAACGATCAGATCGCCTTCGTTCTCGCGGCCGTCATCGTCCATGACGACGACAATCTCGCCGCGCTCAAATGCGCGCAATGCATCCACAACCTGCTTCTGATTATAGCTCATCGACATACACCCCTGTTAAATCCGTCCTGGCTGGCCACTTTTTCAGACGCGACCCGTTTGGCCGCGGTGACGCAGATAATGATCCGCGATGGCGCAAGCGACCATGGCTTCGCCAATCGGCACGGCGCGGATGCCAACGCATGGGTCGTGACGTCCCTTGGTCATCACGTCCACTTCCTTGCCATCCTTGTCGATGGAGCGGCGCGGCGTCAAAATCGAAGAGGTCGGTTTGACCGCAAAACGCGCCACTACCGGCGCACCGGTGGCGATGCCGCCCAGAATACCGCCGGCATGGTTGGACAGGAATAGCGGCGTGCCGTCATTGCCCATCCGCATTTCGTCGGCATTTTCCTCACCAGTCAGGCGCGCAGCTTCAAAGCCATTGCCGATTTCCACGCCCTTGACGGCGTTGATCGACATCAGCAGGCTGGCAATATCCTGATCGAGCTTGCCATAGATCGGCGCGCCAATACCGGCAGGCACACCCTCAGCCACGATCTCGATGACTGCACCGACCGACGATCCGCTCTTGCGGATGCCATCGAGATAATCCGCAAACAGTTCGACCGAACCTGCATCCGGCGAGAAGAAAGGATTGTTGTCCACTTCCGACCAGTTCCAGCGGCGACGGTCGATGCCATGAATACCCATGGCCACCAGCGCACCTTTGACTTCCAGCCCTGGTACGATCTTCCGCGCAATAGCGCCAGCCGCCACACGGGCCGCCGTTTCGCGCGCTGACGAGCGGCCGCCGCCACGATAATCGCGAATGCCGTATTTGACGTCATAGGTGTAATCGGCATGGCCCGGACGATACTGGCGGGCAATCTCGCCATAATCCTTGGAACGCTGATCCGTGTTTTCGATCATCATCGAAATCGGCGTGCCGGTGGAAGTCATGGTCACGCCGTCTTCGCCCAGAAGAACGCCCGACAGCACGCGTACCTGATCCGGCTCGCGGCGCTGGGTGGTATATTTGGACTGACCCGGCTTGCGCTTGTCGAGATAGGACTGAATTTCGGCTTCGGTAAAGGTGATGCCGGGCGGGCAACCATCCACGACGCAACCCAGCGCGAGACCGTGGCTTTCGCCCCAGGTGGTTACGCGGAACAGATGACCGAAACTATTATGAGACATGCGCGACGCCTGACTAAAATAACCCTGGGTTGCCCCGGAGGCAAACCCTGACGGGCAGGATACCAGCTACTTTACCGGGCGTTTTATTGAGCTTTTCCGGATCGGTCAAATCATGGCCATCATCGACCTGAAATTTCCTTCGGTTCATCCCGATCCGGTATTTTTTTTGACACATTCGGTACGCTACATTGAGGGCAACAAAGCGCAAGCCGCTAATGAACAAATGACGACGTCGTGTCGATTCGCTCAGGCGATGCCTTCACCGGGACACGGCAATGCAAATGGGCGAAAAAGCGGGCAAAAGGAGCGGAAACCCATGCAGTATCTGGTCGGATTGATCCTCATTCTCGCCTCGCTGTTTTCAACAGTCGCAATGGCGGACGATGCCGAAGGCAAGATCACGTCCATCAACAAGGACAGCGAAACGCTTTCGCTTGATGATGGCAAGACCTACAAATTGCCCGGCGAGTTCGATTACAGCGCCATAAACAAGGGCATGAAGGTCCTCATCATTTACGATATGGTGGACAATACACGCTTCATCACCGACATTCAGGAAGCGCCGTAAGCGCTTGCTATAGGCAATTGGCAGGTTTGACGAGCGGCTGAAAAGCCGCTCTTTTCATGGGTGAAACCAGCCGCTGCGCACCACACGCGCCCAATCCGGACGCCCTGCCTTCTCGGCAAGTGCCACCATGCGCGATGTGTCGTAAGGAATGCTGCGCATCGTCACCAGCCAGCCGGACGGG
The DNA here is from genome assembly GCF_052045675.1 of Brucella sp. 22210. Lineage (NCBI taxonomy): Bacteria > Pseudomonadati > Pseudomonadota > Alphaproteobacteria > Hyphomicrobiales > Brucellaceae > Brucella > Brucella sp. 22210. Next base: position 128,255 of record NZ_JBQEPD010000004.1, on the reverse strand, counting down.
CCTTCCTCTATCACGGCATAGGACGCATTCGGATTGCCGGTTTGCACGACATGCGGGCGCGGCTGATCATCGTCATAACCAGGGCAACCGACACTGCCGGGATTGACCAGCAGACTGCCATCGCTCAGGCGCAAAATGCGCGGCATATGCGTGTGCCCGCACAGCAGCAGCGACGCGGAAATATCCTCGGCTTCTGCTTCAATCGCCGCCCGTGATTGCAAAACGACATCGCCGTTTTCCGTTACAGTCTCGACCCAATAGCATGTGTCGCTCGTCGGCGTGGCGTGGCAGGCGAAAATGCGACCATCGGCCAGCGTGCGCGTTGCGGGCAAGGCGCGCAGCCATTCCAGATGCGTCTCGTCGATCTGCTCCCGCGCCGCACGGTCTGAACGGCTCATCTCGTCGATGGGTTGTTCGACCAGCCAGCGATCATGATTACCGCGAATGGAAATCATATCACGGGCGATCAGCATGTCGGCTGTTTCGCGTGCGGCGAGCGGTCCGCTCAGATGATCGCCGAGATTGATGATGGTTTCGATGCGCTGTGCGTCAATATCGGCAAGCACCGCCGCCAGCGCATCGCTGTTGCCATGGATATCCGCAATGACGGCAAAGTGTTTGAACGGCATAAAGCAACCCTTCGCTATATGAGCGCAATTCTGCCGCCGATCATAGCCGCCATCAGCGGCTTGTCACACCCATTCGAGCTTGCCGTTTTCGAACTTCAGAATTTTGTCCTGCGGGATCGAGAGATTGGCCGCTTCATGGCCGTCCACATCGCCGTAGAGATAGAACAGCGTGCGGATGCAGCCGCCATGGGTCACGCAGACGGTCGGCCATTCCACGGCTTCCACCCAGCGGCCAATGCGCTGCGAAAGGCCCATATAGCTTTCGGCAGTGGTGCCCGGCGGCACGAAATTCCATTTGTCGCGGGCGCGTACTTCGATGAGATCGTTCCGGTCCTTGGCGATGTCTTCCATCATGAAGCCCTGCCAGTCGCCGAAATTCACTTCCATCAACTGCGGATCGGTGCGGAAATCATACGGATCAAGGCCCATGCGCAAGCGGATGCGCTCCATCGTCTCACGCGTGCGGCGCAGCGGACTTGCCACGAAATCGAAGCCCGCACCGTCGCCGATCAGCGCTTTCAGCATATCGCCGTTGCGGTCAGCCTGCGTGCGTCCATGGGCATTGATGTCGATATCGAGCTGCCCCTGAATGCGCTGCGAAACATTCCAGTCCGTTTCGCCATGACGCGAAAAGTAGATGATCTCCCGGGCCAAAGCCTTACCTCTAAAGCGTTGCCAATCGAAAACGATTGTCGAAACCGTGCCGACTGTTCTTCTCTAAATTAGGGATAACTTTCCCGGCGTGGGAAAGACAAAGAAAAATCCCGAAAAGCATGTCAACTTTTCGGGATTTCAGAAGGGTCGTATCAGTCCTTGACGACTGAAATGTCCGGCGCGTCGACGGCTTTCATACCAATGACGTGGTAGCCGCTATCGGCATGGTGCACTTCACCCGTCACCGAACGCGACAGGTCGGAGAGGAAGTAAAGGCCGACATCGCCCACTTCCTCAATCGTCACAGTGCGGCGCAGCGGCGCATTATATTCGTTCCACTTGAGAATATAGCGGAAGTCGCCAATGCCCGAAGCGGCCAGCGTCTTGATCGGGCCAGCCGAAATCGCGTTGACGCGGATATTCTGCGGGCCGAGATCGACGGCGAGATATTTCACGCTTGCTTCGAGTGCAGCCTTGGCAACGCCCATGACGTTGTAATTCGGCATAACCTTCTCGGCGCCGTAATAGGTCAGCGTCAGGATCGAGCCGCCATCCGCCATCAGCTTTTCCGCGCGGCGGGCAACCGCCGTCAGCGAATAAACCGAAATCAGCATCGTGTTGGTGAAGTTGGCTTCCGACGTGTCGAGGTAACGGCCAGTCAGTTCGTCCTTGTCGGAGAAACCGATGGCATGCACCAGAAAGTCGATCTTGCCCCACTTCTTCTCAAGCGCATCAAAAACAGCGTCGATGCTCGCGGCATCTGCCACGTCGCAATGACCGGCAACGAAAGCGCCAAGCTCTTCAGCCAGCGGCTCGACGCGCTTCTTCAATGCATCGCCCTGATAGGTGAATGCGAGCTCTGCGCCGGCATCGCGGGCGGCCTTGGCAATGCCCCAGGCGATGGAGCGGTTGTTGGCCACGCCCAGAATCAATCCACGCTTGCCCTGCAACAAACCTGACTGTGCGGTCATTAAGGGTCCTCATTGAAAAATAATAAACTTGTTGCCCTATCGCACAGGCTTGCATCACCTTCAAGCAATTGCAGCGAAAAAGCCGGGCATTGTCACCTTACTGCCGCAAAGCTACAACACCCGGCCCGCATTTTGGCCTTTGTGACCACAGAAAAACAGTTCTGATCGATTAAAAAGCAATTCAATCGATCAGAATCGCAACAACCCTGGTTGTTCAGGTCTATTCGCTCCCAGCAGCTTCCCGCTCTGGGAAGGCATGAATCAGCCTTCCCGGCGCTTCTTCAGGAACTCTTCCAGTTCCGCGTCGCCGCCATCCGGCAGCATGATGCGGATATGCACATAAAGGTCGCCGCGCCCGCCCGCTTTCAGCGGCAGGCCCTTTTCCTTCAGGCGCAACACCCGATCCGAACTCGACCAGGCCGGAATTTTCACCGCGATACGCCCGTCCAGCGTCTCGACCTCTTCCTTGCCGCCCAGTGCGGCATCGCTGAGATTGACAGGCAGATCCACATGCACATCGCGCCCTTCGAGGCGGAAACGCGGATGCGGCTTGAAGCGGATCGTCACCAGCGCATCGCCGGGCGTTCCACCCATCAGCGGTTCGCCCTGCCCTTTCAGGCGGATGGTCTGGCCATCCTCGACATATTTCGGCAGCTTGATGTTGAGGTGCTTGCCATTCGGGAAAATTGCCTCGACCTTCTCCGCCCCTGCCGCCTGCGACAGGGTCACGTCGATAGATGCGGTCAGGTCTTCACCCTTGGCATTGCCAGCGGCGCGGCCACGGGGACGCCCGCCACCGCCAAAGGCGCTGCCGAACAGGTCATTCAGAATATCTTCCGCGCCGCCAAAGCCTGCGCCCTGATGGCCGCCGGGGCCGGAACGGAATTCGAAATGGCTGTTGCCGCCGCCCTGACGAAAACCGGCAAACGGGTCGCCATGCGCGCCGCCGAAGCCCTGCCCGCCCTGGAAACCCTGAAACAGCGGCTTGCCTTCCGCGTCGATTTCGCCGCGGTCGAACTGGCCCCGTTTGTCCTTGTCGCCGACAATTTCATAGGCCTGATTAATTTCCGCAAAGCGCTCCTGCGCCTTCGGATCATCCTGGTTCTGATCCGGATGGTGCTTTTTGGCCAGCTTGCGAAAGGCCGATTTTATTTCTTCGGGCTTCGCCGTTTTGGCGACGCCCAGCACGCTATAGGGATCGCGCATATAGTTCCTCATTCAGGAAAACGACTGTGAAGTCAGTGGTAAGACTCATTGAGCCTAATATGCGCATGAGGGAAGAAAAGTTCCAGTCTGTACAGACTATAGGCCGCGCTTATTGTCAGATTGGCGCGAAGGACGTCACTGTCCACTGGCCGCCGCGCTGCATGCAGGTTTCGCCGCGATAGATGGAAACACCGTCAAAAGCCTCACGCGAGGTTTCGAATTCGCGGCAGAGCTGGTCGTTCTTGTTGCTTTCGGCAATCGTCGTGATCGTGCCCTGGCTGCCGGTATTCGGATTGGCCCATGGAACCGGCTTCTTGCCCCATTGCGTGAAATTCAGCGCAGAAACAACGTTCTGGACCGCCGACTGATCGGAGAGCTTGCCGGAATCCGTCTCGGTCGGCTGCTTGACCGAACCGGTAATGGTCGTCGAATCAGGCACGGCCTTGTCGATGCTGACGCCGCCCATCGCACAACCGGCGAGCGAAAACATGGTCATGCCGAGCACGACATTGCGCAAGGCCGCAGCATAATCAACGGCAAAGCCAATATGTTTCTGGTGGCAGGCAGTTCCAGCGGCCAAACGCTACTTCCTCAAATTTACACGCTATGGATGCAGCGATTATGGCGGCAGTGGGTTAACAAGCGATGAGGTGGCAAGGTAAACAAATCCATACCAATGCACAACAGCAACTCTGTGGGTTTCGATAGCCGACTGGCGGAAAAATATCCCTCCATATTGACGGTGCGGCATAAGCAATCATCCCGGCATCCAACCTGTCTGGAGGTGGACAAGATGCGTTTTATGGAGGAAGCTCGCGCCAGTTTTTCAGGTCGGGATTCCCGTTCCGGCCATACCTCATTCGAGAATAGTGGAAATGACCAGCTCAAGCGACGACTTCACCCTGTCCTCCCAGCCTTTCAAGCTCTTTGCGGAGTGGCTGGCCGATGCAGGCAAGACCGAACCGAACGATGCCAATGCCGTGGCGCTGGCGACCGTCGATCCCGACGGACTGCCCAATGTGCGCATGGTGCTGCTGAAGGATTTCGACGAGCAGGGTTTTGTCTTTTACACCAATTATGAAAGCAAGAAGGGGCAGGAAATTCTGTCCGCTGAAAAGGCTGCAATGTGCTTCCACTGGAAATCGCTGCGCCGTCAGGTGCGCGTGCGCGGCCCGGTCGAAAAGGTGAGCGACGCCGAAGCCGACGCCTATTACGCGTCGCGCCCGCGCGGCAGCCGCATCGGCGCATGGGCCTCGAAACAGTCGCGCCCATTGGAAAGCCGCTTTGCGCTGGAAAAATCCGTCGCAGAATATACGGCGAAATATGCCATTGGCGATATTCCGCGCCCGCCCTATTGGTCGGGTTTCCGCATTCGTCCAGTCTCGATCGAGTTCTGGCACGACCGCGCGTTCCGCCTGCACGACCGCGTCTTGTTCACCCGGCCCGCGCCTGAAGGCGACTGGAACAAGGACCGGCTTTATCCGTAAGGGGAAAGAAAAAGGCCGCTCACAAGAGCGGCCTTTTTTATGAGTTACACAATCGGCTTGATCGCCACCCAGAGGCTGCCGAAGACGAGGCCGAGGAAGATCAGCCAGCCGACGATATTGTTCGACTTGAACAGTTTCAGGCACTGGTCGGGATTGTCGATATCGAGCACGATGATCTGGCGATAGAGATGCACGCCAGCGGCCAGCAATCCGGCAAGTGCTGGCATCGGCACCTGCGCCACGGCAAAGGCGGCGGCGAAGAAGCCGATAGCGCCACCATAAAGGATCATCAGCGCAGTCTTGGTGTGTTTACCGAACAGGCGCGCCGTCGAGCGCACACCCACCAGCGCGTCATCTTCCTTGTCCTGATGCGCGTAGATCGTGTCGTAGCCGATGGTCCACAGGATCGCACCGATATAGAGCAGCACCGGCGGCAAGGAGAGCGATCCTTCGACCGCAGCCCAGCCCATCAGCGCGCCCCATGAAAAGGCAAGACCCAGCACGAATTGCGGCCAGTCGGTAATGCGCTTCATAAATGGATAGGCCGCGACGATCAAAAGCGAGAAAATGCCGAGCGCAATCGAAAACCAGTTGAATTGCAGCACCACCACAAGCCCGACCAGCGCTTGCAGCACGAGAAAAGCCTTGGCCTGACCGCGGGTCACCTGCCCGGCAGGCAGCGGACGCGACCGGGTCCGATCCACCTGATCATCAATGTCCTGATCGACAAGGTCATTATAGGTACAGCCCGCACCGCGCATGGCGATAGCGCCGACCAGAAACAGAAACAGGTGCCAGATCGACGGCACAACCGACCACGCGCCATCACCCGGATGTGCACCGGCGCCCGCCACCAGTGCCGCCGACCACCAGCACGGCCACAACAGAAGCTGCCAGCCAATCGGACGGTCCCAGCGCGCAAGCTGCGCATAGGGCCACAATCCCTGCGGCAACAACTTATAGACCCAATGGCCCGACGGAGCGTCCTTTACACGTCCTTGCGCATTGCGTGACTGAATCGATCCGTGTAGTTCGGGCTGTGACATGGCGAAATCCTTGATATATGCAGCCATCACTATAACCCCGACGAAGACGGAGCAAGCAATGAGAGTTCTTTTAATCGGTTCTGGCGGTCGTGAACATGCTCTGGCCTGGAAACTGGCCGCTTCTCCGTCACTGACAAAACTCTATTGCGCGCCGGGCAATCCCGGCATCGCGGAAGCTGCCGAACTGGTCGATATGGATGTCAGCGACCACAAGGCCGTGATTGCTTTCGCCAAGGAAAACGCCATCGATCTCGTGGTCGTCGGCCCCGAAGGCCCGCTGGTTGCAGGCCTTGCCGACGATCTGCGCGCCGAGAACATTCGCGTTTTCGGCCCGTCCAAAGCCGCAGCCCAGCTTGAAGGCTCCAAAGGTTTCACCAAGGATCTTTGCGCCCGCTTCGATATTCCGACAGGAGCCTATGGCCGCTTCAACAATGCACCAAAGGCCAAAGCCTATATCCGCCAGCAGGGCGCTCCCATCGTGGTCAAGGCCGATGGTCTGGCCGCTGGTAAGGGCGTGGTCGTCGCCATGACGCTCGATGAAGCGCTCGATGCCGTCGATGCCTGCTTCGAAGGCGCATTCGGTTCTGCCGGTGCCGAAGTGGTGGTGGAAGAATTTCTGGACGGCGAAGAAGCAAGCTTCTTCTGCATCTGCGACGGTAAGACCGCCGTGCAGCTCGGCTCGGCGCAGGACCACAAGCGCGTCGGCGACGGCGACACCGGTCCCAATACGGGCGGCATGGGCGCCTATGCCCCGGCGCCGGTCATGACGCCGGAAATCGTCGAGCGCACCATGCGCGAACTGATCGAACCGACCATGCGCGGCATGGCGGAAATTGGCGCGCCCTTCTCCGGCATTCTGTTCCTCGGCCTGATGATCGGCAAGGACGGCCCGAAACTGATCGAATACAACACCCGTTTCGGCGACCCGGAATGCCAGGTGCTGATGATGCGCCTCAACAGTGACCTGCTGGCGCTGCTCAATGCCGCTGTCGACGGCAAGCTGGATCAGGTTTCGCTGGACTGGAAAGATGATCCGGCGCTGACCATCGTCATGGCTGCGGAAGGCTATCCGACCAATGTGAAGAAGGGCAGCGTCATTCGCGGTCTCGACGCGCTCGACGGCATCGACGGCGTCAAGGTTTTCCATGCAGGCACGGCGGAGAAGGACGGGCAGCTGGTCGCGAATGGCGGTCGCGTGCTGAACGTGACTGCCGTGGGCAAAACCGTCGCCGAAGCGCAGGCCAAGGCTTATGACGCCATCAAGAAGATCGACTGGCCGGAAGGTTTCTATCGCACAGACATCGGCTGGCGCGCTGTGGAGCGTGAACGTTCCGGCAAATAGCCAATACAACGCAATCGCGGCCTCCACTTCAGCCGTACAGGGCGCGATTGCGAACTTCTACGCCGTATGGCCGCGGTTGCGGATTCTTATGCTGTATGGACGCGGTTGCGTCCGGCTTTCTTCGCCTGATAGAGCGCGCCGTCAGCACGGCGCATGGTCTCGTAGAGGCTCTCCTGCTCGATCTGTTCCGCCACGCCGAAACTGGCCGTCGGCCCCCAGTCCTCTGCCTTGCCCTCAAAGCGCAGACCACTCAGCGTTTCACGCAGATTTTGCGCCAGTGCCTGCGCCGACACCAGTTCCGCATCGGGGATGAAGACGACAAACTCCTCACCGCCCATGCGTGCCGCGACCGCCGTTTTGGGCAGATGGTTTTTCAGAAGCTTGCCAAAGGCTGCGATCACCCGATCTCCGCCGTCATGACCATAAGTGTCATTGACGCGCTTGAAGAAATCCAGATCGCTCATGATCACCGAATAACGAATGCGGTCGCCCTTGCGCGCCAGCACACGTGAGACATGACGGTCAAAGCCGCGCCGGTTATAAATCTCTGACAGCGGATCGACTTCCGACTGCTCGCTCGCCTCGCCCACCATGTGCGAAACCGTGCTCAAGAGCAGCAGCAGGCCCCGCGCCACCTGCACGAAAACACCCACCGACAGCGACACGATCACATGCAAACTGTCCGACTGGTCCTGCGTCCGCGTGTCAGTGCCGGGCCAGCCGACAAGGAAGACGCGGGCGAAATAATGAATGCAGCTCAAAACCGCCAGCGCCATCAGCAGCTTGTCCACCACACGCGGCATGCCGGATTGGTGAATGACGCGGATCATCATCAATTGCGCGAGGAAAAGCGGCAGCTGATAGAGCATGCGATAGGGCAGCGACGTCTTCGGCAGGTCAAAGATCAGCAGATTGCACACAATGGCAGCGAGAAAAAATATGCCGAGCAGCCGCCAGTCTGTCTTCTGCCGATAGGTATTCTGCAAGCCGACAATGGTCGCGAAAAACACCGACATCACCAGTGCGAAGGAAATGAAGCTCGGCAGGCGTGGATTGGCAGCAATTGGAATCCAGTAGCTGACAATCGCGCCAAGTGCAGCACAAATGGACGCGATGGTGAACCAGCGCGGCGCGGCGTAGTTCTTTTCCTGAATGGAAACAAAGGCGAATATCAGAACGAAGACGCAAGCCGCCGTCAGATTGGCTGTCAGAAAAAACGGAACAAGCGTCATATGCAAAACACCCTCAAACATTTGGAAATTCTAATACAATGCAGCAAAGATTCAGTTAAGCGCGGCAATCGGCAGGCCTTGTTCTGCGCCTATTGGTGCGGCCCGCATGGCCTTTTGATACGGACACCTCTTCCTGTCGCAAAATAACTTGAAATTTTTTCTACAAGCCTGTCGATTTAGCCATTCACCATTCGTCGTATAGCCGAAACGGTCGAAGCGACTCGCGTTTTGACTACATCGCCGGAACCGCTTCAGAACTTTGTTTTACGCGCATCCTGTCCGAAAACCATTTCACATTTTACGGGCTGCGCTTCAGGAGGAAGACCAATGCGTTTCATGATGTTGATGATACCCGGTGGCTATGCGACGGCAGCACCCGACGCCATGCCCAGCGCGGAAGCGGTGGAAGCCATGATGAAGTATAATGAGGAGCTGAAAAAGGCTGGCGTTCTGCTGACGCTGGATGGTCTGCACCCGCCCGCGACCGGCGCGCGTGTCAGCTTTAAGGGCGGCAAGCCCAGCGTCGTTGACGGCCCCTTTGCCGAAGTCAAGGAAGTGCTCGGTGGTTACTGGATGATCGACGTGCGTTCCCGCGATGAAGCCATCGAATGGGCGCGCCGCTGCCCGGCCTCGGAAAATGACATTATCGAAGTCCGTCGCGTTCAGGAAATGAGCGACTTTCCCGAAGATGTGCAAAAGGCCGCCGAAGGCTTCGGCGATCTCAAGAGGTGACGACAGACGCCACCATAGAAGCGGTCTGGCGGATCGAGCAGACAAGGCTCACCGCCAGACTGGCGCGTATGCTGCGCGATATCGGCCTTGCCGAAGAGATCGCGCAGGATGCCTTTGTGCTGGCTCTGGAACGCTGGCGACAGGACGGCATACCGCGCAACCCCGCCGCCTGGTTGATGCAGGTGGCGAAGAACCGCGCGCTCGACCGGCTGCGCCGCACCACGCTGATCGACAGCAAGTATCGCGAACTGGCAATCGACCTCACGGAACTGGAACAGGTCGATCCCAATATCGAAGCCAAGCTTGATGAAGACATTGACGATGACCTATTGCGGCTGATCTTTACAGCCTGCCATCCCGCGCTGCCCGCCGAGCAGCGGGTAGCGCTGGCCTTGCGGCTCTTGGGCGGCCTGTCGACGCCGGAAGTGGCACGCGCCTTTCTCGTGCCGGAAGCCACCGTGGCGCAACGCATCGTGCGCGCCAAACGGACGTTGCGCGAAACGGCAGCCGTCTTCGAAACACCGCAGGGCGACGGGCGGCGGCAGCGTCTCGCCGCCGTGCTGGAGGTGGTCTATCTCATTTTCAACGAGGGTTATGTGGCAAGTGAAGGCGCGCACTGGCTGCGTGCCGATCTTTGCCATGAAGCCCTGCGCCTCGGGCGCTCGCTTGCCGCATTGATGCCAAACGAGCCCGAAGTCCACGGCCTTGCCGCCCTTATGGAATTGCAGGCATCGCGCTTTGCCGCCCGCACCGGCAAGGCCGGAAACCCGATCCTGCTGCTGGATCAGTATCGCAGCCGCTGGGACTGGTCGCAGATTAGGCGCGGCCTCGACGGACTGACCCGCGCCATGGCCCTCACCCCAACGCCCGGCGCCTATCAGCTTCAGGCGATGATCGCATCCTGCCATGCCCGCGCCGCCACTGCCGCCGAGACCGACTGGATCGCCATTGCCGCCTATTATCAGGCGCTGGCTCTCGTCGCGCCCTCACCCATTGTCGAATTGAATCGCGCTGTGGCTGTCGGCATGGCTTTTGGCCCCATGCAGGGATTGGCCATTGTCGATGCGCTTGCCGACGAGCCACGCCTGAAAGACTCGCATCTGCTGCCGACCGTGCGCGGCGATCTTCTGGAAAAACTTGGGCGAAGTGCGGAAGCCAGCGCAGAATTTCGCCGGGCAGCCGAACTGACAAGCAATGCGCGCGAACGCGCCCTGCTCCTCGCCCGCGCCAAAGCAATATAAAAGCACTGGAAAATATTGACGTTTACGTAATAAGCCGGTAGCTCTTGTCATGAAGAAGACTGATACTCCCTCTGCCCGCTGGCAGATTGGAGGCCGGGGTTCCCGAGGAGGAGCCTCGATGAGCACGATGTGGAGGAAAGATGTATCGCGCGCCGGTTTCTGAAATTTCCCATACGCTGATGAAGGTTGCGGGGCTTGAGAAAGCGCTGGAAGACAACCGCTTTCCCGAATTTTCCGCCGATCTGGCCGAAGCCATTCTCGAAGAAGCCGGAAGATTTGCAGCCGAGCGCGTCGAGCCTCTGCGCATTTCCGGCGACCGCAACGGCGCTACCGTCAAGGACGGTGTCGTCACCACCGCCCCGGGCTGGAAAGACCTTTACCGCGACTGGATCGCGGGCGGCTGGAACTCGCTAACCGGCACGCCGGATTATGGCGGCCAGGGCCTGCCGACCATGATGTCGGTCGCCGTCAGCGAAATGTGGAATTCCGGCACGCTTGCATTCGCCATTGCGCCGACGCTGACCATGGGTGCTGTCGAAGCGCTGGAAAAGCACGCCTCCAAGGAATTGAAGGATATTTATCTCGAAAAGCTCATTTCCGGCGAGTGGATGGGCACGATGAACCTGACCGAGCCGCAGGCCGGCTCCGACCTTGGCGCGTTGCGCAGCCGCGCCGAACGCAGCAATGACGGCACCTATCGCATTTTCGGCCAGAAAATCTTCATCACCTATGGCGAGCATGACCTGACCGACAATATCGTGCATCTGGTGCTGGCCCGCCTGCCCGATGCGCCTGCGGGCACCAAGGGCATTTCGCTGTTTCTCGTGCCGAAATTCCTCGTCAATGAGGATGGTTCGCTCGGTCGCCGCAATGATTTGTTCTGCTCCGGCCTTGAACACAAGCTGGGCATTCACGCCTCACCGACCTGCACCATGATCTATGGCGACGGCTTCGTGAAGGGCGAGGAACAGGGCGCGGTCGGCTATCTGATCGGCGAAGAAAATCGCGGCCTCGCCTGCATGTTCACCATGATGAACAATGCCCGCCTGCTGGTCGGCATTCAGGGCGTCGGCGTTGCGGAAGCGGCCTATCAACAGGCGCTTATTTACGCGAAGGAGCGCAAGCAGGGCCGCGCCATCGGTGCTGACCCGAAGAACGGCATGAGTCCGATCATCGAGCATCCCGATGTGCAGCGCATGCTTTTGACCATGAAGGCGCTGACGCAGGCCGCCCGCTCCATCACCTATGCTTGCGCCCATGCCATCGACATGAGCCATGTGACTGAGGGCGCAGACAAGCAACATTGGGGCGACCGCGCCGGTCTGCTCACGCCGCTGGCCAAAAGTTTTTCGACGGATGTCGGTGTCGATGTCGCGTCGCTCGGCGTGCAGATTCATGGCGGCATGGGCTTTATCGAGGAAACCGGCGCAGCGCAGTTGTTGCGCGATGCCCGCATCACGCCGATTTACGAAGGCACCAACGGCATTCAGGCCATCGATCTGGTGATGCGCAAGCTGCCGCTCGGCAATGGCGAGCATATCAAGGGTTTCCTCAACGAATTGCAGCAGGATGCCGATAAGGCCACCGCATCCAATCGCCCGGAACTGGGCGAAACCGGCGCACGTCTTGCAAAGGCATTGACCGAAGCACGAGAAGCAACCGACTGGCTGCAGAAGACCGTCGCCGAAGGTGGCGCAGAGGCAGCACTTGCCGGTGCAACGCCTTATCAGCGCCTTCTGTCGCTCGTTTCCGGCGGCGCCTATCTGGCCCGCGCGGCGCTTGCAGGCGACGATAATGGGCGCGCTGTTCTCTGCCGCTTCTTCGCCGAGAACATGCTGGCTGAAGTATCGTCGCTGAAAGACACCGTCATCACCGGCGCAGCCAGCCTTGCTGCCGCCAAATCCGCGCTGGAGGCTTGAGCGTGAGCGAACATATTCTCGTTGAACGTCGCGATGCGGTGCAGATTATCCGGCTGAACCGGGCCGACAAGAAAAACGCCATCACCCGCGCCATGTATGCCACCATGGCCAAAGCGCTGAAGGATGGCGATGCCGATGATGCAGTGCGCGTCCATGTTTTCCTTGGCGTGCCGGGCGCGTTTTCATCCGGCAACGACATGCAGGACTTCATGGCTGCGGCCGCAGGCGGCGGCGATATGGGCAAGGACATTCTGGATTTTCTCTACGCCCTGTCGAGCGCCAAAAAGCCGGTCGTCTCAGGCGTTGATGGCCTCGCAATTGGCGTGGGCACAACGATCCATTTTCATTGCGACCTGACATTTGCAACGTCGCACGCCTTGTTCCGCACGCCATTCGTCGATCTTGGTCTGGTGCCGGAAGCCGGTTCCAGCCTGCTTGCGCCGCCGCTGATGGGGCATCAGAAGGCCTTTGCCCTTCTGGCGCTCGGCCATGGTTTCAGTGCGGAAGCCGCCCTTGAAGCGGGTATCGTCTATAAAATCGTGGAAAGCGGCGAGCTGGAAACGGAAGTGCTGAAGGCTGCGGAAGAAATCGCCGCCAAGCCACCGGAAGCCATGCAGATCGCCCGCTCACTGATGCGCTTGCCGGCTGAAAACATTGCAGATCGTATTGCGCGGGAAGCGAAGCTTTTTGGCGAACGCCTGACCTCCAGCGAAGCGCGTGAGGCCATCATGGCCTTTCTCAGCCGCAAGAAGTAAATCCGGGCTCTGATCGATAAAAAAGAACCCGGATGGGGAAACCCATCCGGGTGGCTTTGTCTGGAGGTCAGCCAATTAATTTAGCTTCCAAAGAAGCAGTTTCTCAAAGCTAGCGGCAGAATGGGTCAAGATCGTGATCACACGAGAATGTGAACCGTCCGGGTAATGCACCGCCTCTAGTCAGCTCAATTGCGAGCGATGATTTCCTTGCCTTCGATCACCAGACGGACGCCCAGCGTGCCAGCCTTGCGGCGTGCGAGGAAGCGCGGGCGGCGACGGCGTGTTTCATGTCCCTGACGGCGAGCCTGCGGCTGGCCGGTGCGAACCGGGCCGGTGCTTTCGTAAAGCGGACGGGCAACGCCGTCTTCTTCCACCAGCATCATCGGCAGGTTGAACGCAGCCGCCCAGGCGCGCCAGTCGGCAGCAACATCGGTCAGATCATGCGCCACCAGAAGCGGCACGGAAAGCTGCGGGTCCTGATGCATCAGTTCCAGCGTAACAGTGATTTCGCCATATTCGTCTTCGACAGCACGGGCCACAACACCGACAAACGCATGGATCGGCAGTGCAATCGACATGGGCAGGCCGCTCGACGGCAGAACCTGCCGGATGACCGCGCCACGCTCGTTGATGGTGAAGGTGACGTCAGTATTGCCGTCATGCGATGCGTAGCTCACCACCTGTGGAAAGTGAAACGGATCGAGCCGCAGTTCACGGCCTGCCCAGTCTGGCTTCAGTCCCTTGCTCATCATTGTCAACGCCTCTGTCTCTCTGTCTCTTTCGAGAGCCGGTTATTCCAGCTTCTCTTTGATTGGGCTTTCTGCCCTCGTTGAGATGGAGAATAGACCGCGTTTGTTACCGACGGCCTTAAGGAGTTGGGTTAACTTTTCCCTGCTTTTCCCTTTGGTTATCAGAATGCAACCAGGTGTAAGAATTCAGAAATTCTTCCTAATATGCGTTTACCGATAGCAAAACGGGCGGAGAAACCGCCCGTCATGCAAATCGCAATTCTGTTTGTTTTACAGCGTCTTGCCGGGGTTCATAATCCCCGCCGGATCGAAGGCCTTCTTGATGCGACGCATCAGATCAAGCGCAAATGGCTGTTTGAAATGCGCAAGCTCATCGCGTTTCAGACGACCGATGCCATGTTCGGCGGAAATCGATCCCCTGTAACTTGCAACAATTGTGTGGATACGATGATTGAGCGCGCCCCAATGCGAGAGGAATTCCTGCTTGTCGGCGCCAACCGGCTGCGACACGTTATAATGCAGGTTGCCATCGCCAATATGGCCGAAGCAGACAATGCGTGCGCCGGGGATCATTTCCAGCGTCGCGGCATTGGCTTCGCGGATAAAGGCCGGGATGGATGAAACCGGCACGGAAATATCGTGCTTGATCGAGCCGCCTTCCGGCTTTTGCGCCCAGGACATTTCCTCGCGCATTTTCCAGAAGGACTGCGCCTGCGCGACACTTTCTGCAATCGCCGCATCCTGAAGAATATCCGCTTCGAAGGCCTCGTGCAGAATGGTTTCCAGCGTGGTGCGCGCATCTTCTTCCGAGCGCGTGGAGGAAATATCGATCAGCACATACCAGTCATGCGGGCTTTCCAGCGGATCGCGTGCGCCATCGACATGGCGCACGGTGAACTCGACCCCGACACGCGGCATCAGCTCAAACCCGGTCAGTGACGTGCCTGCATGTTCGGTTGCGAGCTGGAACAGGCGCAGCGCATCTTCCGGGCTGCGCATTCCGGCATAGGCGACGCCTTTGCCCTTCGGCTGCGGGAAGATTTTCAGCACAGCCGCCGTGATGACGCCAAGCGTACCTTCGGACCCCACGAACAGGTCTTTCAGGTCGTAGCCGGTATTGTCTTTCTTCACATAGCGGAGGTCGTCCAGAATTTCGCCGGTTGGCAAAACCACTTCGAGACCGAGGCATAGCTCACGCATATTGCCATAGGCGAGCACTGCGGTGCCGCCTGCATTGGAGCCAAGATTGCCGCCAATCTGGCAAGAACCTTCCGCGCCCAGCGACAGCGGGAAAAGACGTCCCGCCTTCTCGGTCGCGTCCTGAAGATTTTTCAGGATGACGCCTGCCTCGACGGTCACCAGATTGCCGACCGTGTCGAGCGCGCGGATCTTGTTCATGCGGCCAAGGGCCAGCACAACCGTCGTGCCACTCTCATCCGGCGTCTGCGCGCCGACAAGGCCCGTATTGCCGCCCTGCGGCACAACCGGCGTTTTCGTTTCGCTGGCAAGCTTCATGATCGCCGCGACTTCCTGCGTCGAACCCGGACGCAGCACCAGCGGCGAATTGCCTTTATAAAGATCGCGTTGCTCGATCAGATAAGGCGCAATGTCTTCCGGCGCGGTGAGCGCGTTCTTTTCACCCACGATAGTGGCAAAACGTTCGATCAATCCGGTGTCCATGTCTTGCCTCTTATAGCTTTGTTTTCACGCATTATCCCGCGCCAAACCGCTTCGCACTTTTGCTGGAAATGCAGATCTTTATCTTTCGCATTATCCTACGCAAAACCGCTTCGCACTTTTGCTGGAAATGCTTTAGCGCGGTGCGGCGGCGCGTTTCAGACGGTCATTGATGGCCTCGCCGAGACCGTCAAAAGGAATGGGTTCAACGGCAATAGTGCTGGCGCCGGTGGCGTCGAGCTTGCGCATGAAATCGAAAAGATTGCTGGCCGCCTCGCGCAGATTGCCATCCGCGCTGAGGTTCAGCACGGCCTTTGCCGTCTCGGCTCCGGCTACACGCAACGGCCCGAAAGCCAGCAGCGCTTCGTCCGGCTGCACATTACCGACCGCAAGCCGCATCGACGCATCCGGCGCATAATGCGAGGCCATCATGCCCGGCGCGATGATATGCGCCTGAATGGCCTCGGTCTGTTCGGTGCGCAGCAAGGCTCTGCCAATCGCAGCTTCGATGTCTTCTGCCGCAAGCCCGCCGGGGCGCAACAGACGCACAGTGTCACCCTCGACCTTCACGATGGTCGATTCCACACCAACCCCGCATGGGCCCGCATCGAGGATCAGATCAATTTTGTCGCCAAGATCGCCCGCGACCGCTTCAGCACTGGTCGGGCTGATACGTCCGGACGTGTTGGCGCTCGGTGCCGCCACCGGGCTGTCCAGCGCTGTGATAACCTCCTGCACGCGGCCATGCGGCATGCGGATGGCAAGCGTCGACAGTCCCGCCGTCACAAGTGGATGGATCGGACGATCTGTTTCTTGACGGTCTTTGAGCGGGAGCACGATGGTCAGCGGACCAGGCCAGAACAATTCCGCAAGCTTGCGCGACAGCGGATCG
The DNA here is from genome assembly GCF_052045675.1 of Brucella sp. 22210. Lineage (NCBI taxonomy): Bacteria > Pseudomonadati > Pseudomonadota > Alphaproteobacteria > Hyphomicrobiales > Brucellaceae > Brucella > Brucella sp. 22210. The sequence goes on along the minus strand of NZ_JBQEPD010000004.1, from coordinate 111,723 downwards.
AAGGTGACGTAGCGCTCTGCCATGGCGATACCGCTGACATGGGCAATCAACGGATTGAACTGCGGACGCCCCTTGGCGGCGAAAATTCCCGCAACGCCTTCACCATGGGAGGCATCGGCAGCAAGGCCGTAGACGGTTTCGGTGGGGATGGCGACAAGGCCGCCGCGCCGCAGGATTTCCACCGCGCGCTGAACTGCCTCATCATCGAATTTCATTACATCTGACACTGGTTTTCCGCCTCTCGGGCGTCCAAGTTGAGTGCATCCCGAAAAGTGCAAAGCGGTTTTCGGACAAGATGCACGCATAGATAGGAGCGCCTTCTGCCTACACAAGCGCGAAGCCGTGCGCAAGCAAACAGGCGATCCGCCGCGTGCACATTTATGGCAACGCGGCCCGGAAAATTGCGTTTTGTTAGCTTTTTTAGGGCAGGATGATATTATTCATGCTTGAGGTGAATAATGTTATCGCGATTTATCGCCATTTCGCTGACTATCGCCGGACTGCCTGTTGTGGCCTCTGCCAACGGGGCGGAACCTGCGCGAACGACCTATGAGGTCGGTTCCATCGACTATATCGGCTATGACCGGATGGGAGCCAACGGGCTGCCTGTCTGCGGCACATGCAACCAGCGACAAGAGGCTGAAGCCGAAGCGCTGAAGGAAATAGAAGCGCGGCGCAAGCGTGCCCGCGCCTATATGGCGCGCATGCAGGGCAAGCCTCTGCCGGAAGACGCGCAGGAACAGCCTGCCGTAACGCCCGCTGCCGCCCCAACCGAACAGAAGATGCCGGACTTCGATCCCGCCAAGCCGGTACGTGTTGTCGGCGAACCATGGGCTGGCGCTTCCGGGGAAGTCGACCTGAGTTCGCTGGCACTTCGGCCAAGCCTTCAGTAACCCACAAACGAAAATGGCGCCGTAATGGCGCCATTTCTATTCCTATGCACGGGCTATCAGCCTGCGATCTTGGAGAAATCCGCAACCTTGCCGGTGGCCGTGCGGATCAGGTCGAGCAGAGCCAGACGATTGGCGCGGACATTTTCGTCCTCATCATTGACCAGCACTTTTTCGAAGAACGTATCGACCGGGCCGCGCAGCTTGGCGAGCGCCAGCATCGCGCCCGAAAAATCTTCGCGGGCGATTGCCGCTTCGGTTTCGCTTGATGCAAGCGTAACCGCTTCGAACAGCGCCTTTTCCTCGTCCACCTTGAGAAGCGCGGCATCGACGCTCGTGGCGACCTTGGTGCCCTTCTTCTCTTCGGCTGCCAGAATATTGGCGGCGCGTTTGGTGCCTGCCAGCAGGTTCTTGCCGTCTTCCTCATTGATGAAGACGATCAGCGCTTCCAGACGGCGTGCGACCAGAAGCAGATTGTCGGCTTCCGGCGTCAGCACGGCGTCAATGGCGTCGTAACGTGCGCCCTCTTCCTTCAGATGTACCTTGAAACGGTCGTGAAGGAAGGACAAAAGATCGGCCAGCACCGGCTCAGCACTGCGGTCGGCTTCGGCACGAACCTCAATCTCGTAGTTGCGCAACGCATTGTCGATATCCTGCTCACCATCGACATCGCCAGACTTTTCGCCAGCGAGCTTTGCTTCGAATTCACGCAGCTTGCGTTGGACCACGCCTTTTTCCAGCGCAGCAAAGGCCGAACGGAACAGCGGCAGCAGCGGGAATTTCCAGTCCTGCGACAGCAGAAGCCGGATCACACCGAGGGCTGCACGACGCAGCGCGTATGGGTCCTTCGAACCCGTCGGTTTTTCATCAATGGCCCAGAAGCCGACCAGCGTATCCAGCTTGTCGGCCAGTGCGACAGCAACCGATACCGGTTCCTTCGGCACGACATCGGACGGACCTTGCGGCTTGTAATGTTCTTCAAGCGCTGCGGCGACAGCATCGTCTTCGCCCTGAAGCACCGCATATTTGCGGCCCATCGCGCCCTGAAGCTCGGGGAATTCACCCACAACTTCGGTCTGGAGATCAGCCTTGGCGAGAACGGCAGCACGTGCGGCAAGCTTCGGATCGGCGCCGACCAGCGGCGCGATCTGTGCAGCCAGTTCGCGGATACGCTCAACGCGCGCGCCTTGCGTGCCCAGTTTCGCATGGAAGGTCACATTCAGGCCGTCCAGACGTGCCATGCGCTGATCAAGCGGCTTCTTCAGATCGAGGCCGAATTTTTCCGCCGAAGCGGCCAGCTTGTCGAGGTCGGGCAGATCGTGCTGATCGGTGTGCCAGAAATAGAGCGCATCCGACAGACGTGCACGCACGACCTTGCCGTTACCGTAAGCGATTTCCGTACCGCCATCGCGCGCGGCAATGTTCGACACCAGAATGAACCGGTTGGATAGCGCTTCGGTTTCGCCCTGCTTGCGGGTGACGAAGCACTTCTGATTGGCGCGGATGGTAAGGCGGATGACTTCCGGCGGGATCGCCAGAAACTCTTCCTCGAACTCGCCCATCAGCACGACCGGCCATTCGACCAGACCGGATACTTCTTCCAGAAGCCCCTCGTCCTCGACCAGTTCGAGACCCGACGCGAAGGCAAGATTATGCGCGTCCTGCGAAATCATTTCCTTGCGGCGTTCGGCGTCGAGCACCACAAAGGCCTTTTCCAGCTTTTCGACATAATCGTCGAAGCGACGCACCTTGATCGCCTGACCGTCGCTCAGGAAACGATGACCATAGGTGAGATTGCCGGACTTGATGCCGTCAACGTCGAAATCGATAACCACGGTTTCTTCGGTTTCAGGGCCGAAGGTGCACAGGATCGATTGCAGCGGACGCACCCAGCGCAATGCACCCGGCTTCGCCGAAGCCGCGCCCCAGCGCATGGATTTCGGCCACGGGAAATTGCGGATCGTCTGCGGCACGAGTTCGGCGACAATTTCCTCCGCCGGGCGGCCCGGCTTCGTCAGATGGGCAACATAGAAATCGCCCTTCTTCGGATCGGAATGCACATGCGCCTGCGCGACATCGGTGAGACCGGCCTTGCGCAGAAAGCCCTGAATGGCCTGTTCCGGTGCGGTGACCGACGGGCCCTTGATGTCTTCGTGCACGTCCTTGGAACGCACGGTCAGGCCACGGATGTCGAGCGTCAGACGACGCGGCGTCCAGTAAGCGGTCGCTGCTTCATAGGTGAGACCGGCTTCGACCAGACCATCGGTGATCATCTTTTTCAGATCGCCGGCAGCCTTGCGCTGCATGCGGGCCGGGATTTCCTCGGAAAAGAGTTCGAGAAGTAAGTCAGGCATTACTCGCCCTCACGCTTGAAATTGAAACCACCGGCATCCGTCAGAAGGAATGCCTCGCCGCACTGACGCGCGAGATTGCGGACGCGCAGGATGTAGCTCTGGCGCTCGGTAACCGAGATCACGCCGCGCGCATCCATCAGGTTGAATACGTGGGATGCCTTGATGCACTGGTCATAGGCCGGGAGCACGCATTTGTGCAGCGAACCCTCGCCCGTGCTGCCAGCCTTCAAAATGGCTTCGCATTCGCGCTCGGCATCGATGAAGTGGCGATGCAGGATTTCCGTATCGGCCATCTCGAAATTGTAACGGGAATATTCCTGCTCAGCTTGCAGGAACACTTCGCCATAGGTGAGCTTTTCGTCGTCTTCGAGACCGTTAAAATTGAGGTCATAGACATTGTCCACGCCCTGCACATACATGGCGAGGCGCTCGAGACCATAGGTCAGCTCACCGGCAACCGGCGAGCATTCAATGCCGCAGACCTGCTGGAAATAGGTGAACTGAGACACTTCCATGCCATCGCACCAGCATTCCCAGCCAAGACCCCAGGCGCCGAGCGTCGGGCTTTCCCAGTCGTCTTCCACGAAACGCACATCATGCAGCGTCGGATCAAGGCCGATGGCCTTCAGTGAACCGAGATAGAGATCCTGAAGGTTCGGCGGCGACGGCTTGATGATGACCTGATACTGGTAATAATGCTGCAGCCGGTTGGGGTTTTCGCCATAGCGGCCATCCTTGGGACGGCGCGACGGCTGCACATAAGCAGCTTTCCACGGCTTCGGCCCGAGCGAACGCAGCGTGGTTGCCGGATGGAACGTACCCGCACCCACTTCCATGTCGTAAGGCTGCAAAATAGCGCAACCATGTTCCGCCCAATAGTGATGGAGCGTCAGGATCAGGCCCTGAAAGGAACGGGTGGGATGCATATGTGCTGGCAACATGCTGGACGAATTAGACACCGGGCTGGGCCTCGTTATTGAAATGATGGCCCGGTCTAAGCAGGATTTCCGAAAAGTGGCAACCGGTTTTCGGATAAAAATCCTGCCAGATCATACATCAGCACCGCAGGGTCAAGCACAGGCTGCCGGTTTCAGTGTCACATCGCCCTGAAACCGAACGTGCCTGCCGCTTTTAGTCCGTCGTCGGCTTTTCCGGCGCTGGCGCGACGGCAGGCGTGTCCTGCTTCGGTTCTTCCGGTTTCGGCTGATCCGGCTTCTTCTCACCGGGCTTTGTCGCATCGGCGGAAGACTGTCCCGGAACGTCGGGCAGGCCCTTCTTCAGCTTTTCCTCGATCTTGACGAGGTCTTCCGGCTCCGGCTTGCCCGCAATCGCATGGTGCCACTGGAACGTCGCTTCAAGCTGACGGCCAACACGCCAATAGGCATCGCCCATATGATCGTTGATGGTCGGATCTTCCGGACGCAGCTTCACGGCCTTTTCCAGCTCCACCACCGCTTCGTCGTAACGGCCGAGCTTGTAATAGGCCCAGCCCAGCGAATCGACGATGTAACCGTCCTGCGGACGCAGTTCGACAGCCTTCTTGATCATATCCAGCGCACGATCGAGATGGATGCCCATGTCAACCCAGGAATAACCGAGATAGTTCAACACCTGCGGCTGATCAGGATAAAGCTCCAGCGCCTTGTTGAAGCTCGGCTCCGCCTTGTCCCACTGCTTCAGGCGCTCATAGGCGATGCCGCGCTGGTAGAAGACCGGCCAGTCTTTGCGTTCCGGCGTCTTGATCTGTTCGACGGCGCCATCATAAATCTTGGCGGCCTCCGCGAAATTCTTGTCCTGTGCGTAAACACCGCCCAGCGCCAGATAGGTGCGGATGTCAGTCTTGTCGCGGCCCAGCAATATCTTCAACTGCTCGATGGCCTCGGCAGATTTGTCGTTATCGGCAAGGTTCAGCGCACGCTGCATTTCGGCATCGCGGCGATAAGGCGAGGTTTCCGGCACTTCCGCATAATATTCCACCGCCGCTTCCGGACGGCGCAGCTTTGCCGAAATATCGCCAAGCTGGAACAGGGTAGCGTCATTGCCCGGACGCAACGGCAGCGAGAGTTGCAGATAAAGCTTGGCAAAAGCCTCCGCGCCGCTGCGATTGATTGCGGTGCCAAGCGTATAGAGCACTTCACCCGCGCCCTGCTGCGGCGTCTCGATCAAACGGTCGATTTTTCGCCCTGCCTCGATCTGCTCGCGCAGTTCGGTCAGGGTCATGCGACCGTTCAAAAGCTCCTCGCCATCCTTGAGAAGCTGGATTGCGCCGTCCTTGTCGCCCTGACGCAGCTTGAACGAGGCATAAGCCATGATGATGCGTTCATAGGTGTCGGGTGCGGCGCTGCCACCGGGACGATCATCAAGCGCCTGCTGGTAAAAATCGCCCGCTTCCTTCTTCATCCCGGCCTGATCGGCGATCAAAGCGGAATTATAGGTGCGGAACAGGCCATACCATTCGGGGCCTTCCATCTTCTTGATATCGGCCAGCGCCTGCTTGGGATTGCCCTGCCCGACCTTGACCCACGCATTCATGAAGCCGGTCGCAAGCCGGTCCATATCGGACTGCATGGACAGCATCAGAAGCGGACCGACCTTGCGGTACTGTTTTTTGGAAATGGCGTCGATGGCAAGGGCAACGCGGGAGAAGCGCTCTATATCCGGTGTATTCTGCAATTCGGACGCAAGCGGCAGCGCGTCCTTGAAACGGCCTTCCGTCAACAGGACCAGAAGCAGGTCCTGCTTGACCTGACTGTTACCCGGATCGAAGGCCATCGCCTGACGATAGAAATCGGCGGCTGTGGAGAGATTATTGTCGGCTTCGGCTGTGCGGCCCGCAAGATAGGCGCCTGCAAAGGAACCGGCCCGAACAGCAGGCGTAACGATAGGAGCGGGATCGGCAGCCGTCTTGGCCAATGCTCCGCTGGCAGGCATTGCAATTCCCGCCAGAAGCGAAAGAAGCAAACCATAAAGCGGGCCGTGTTTCATTCCATGCCGCATGAAGCCCTATCCTCTTCTCAAATTCCCATATGCGGAATCGGCAACGAATCGCCGATTGCCTCCAACGCACCGCGCTCTGACCTTAACGGAACAGGCACGCCAAGCATGGCCTTTTTGGGATGAGGGGGCAAGAAAAGCATCTGTGATGGAAAGCTTTTCTTGATCGATCCCTGTTGGAAAATATCCAAAAAACGCGAAAGACGTCCGGAAACTCAGTTCACGCGGCTGATGCAGAAATCGATGACTTCGATCAGCGCATCTTTTTCCGGCGTTGCCTTAAGCGGTGCCAGAGCATCGCGGGCAATCTCGCCGAAGTGACGCGCGCGCTGCACCGTGTCGGCAATCGCGCCATGCTTGGTCATCAGGCCAATGGCCTTTTGCAGCGATGCATCGTCGCTCGCGCCGTCTTCGATAGCGTGCTTCCAGAAAGCGCGTTCCTCATCGGTGCCACGGCGGTAGCTCAAAATGACGGGAAGCGTGATCTTGCCTTCGCGGAAATCGTCGCCCGTGTTCTTGCCAAGATCGGCAGCCGAACCGCCATAATCGAGCGCATCGTCAACCAGCTGGAAAGCAAGACCGAGATTGAGGCCGTAATCGCGCAAAGCTGCGCGATCCGAGCGCTGCACACCGGCGATGATCGGGCCGACTTCGGCAGCAGCCGAGAAAAGTGCCGCCGTCTTGGCCTTGATGACCGCCAGATATTCGTTTTCGGTGGTTTCCATGTTCTTGGCGGCGGCAAGCTGCATGACCTCGCCTTCGGCAATCACCGAAGCGGACGTCGCCAGCACGTCGAGCGCATCGAGCGAACCGACATCGACCATCATCTTGAAAGCCTGACCGAGCAGGAAGTCGCCGACGAGAACGCTGGCCTGGTTGCCCCAGATCATGCGGGCAGTGCTTTTGCCGCGACGCAGATCGCTTTCGTCCACCACATCATCATGCAGCAGCGTTGCCGTGTGCATGAATTCGACAGCGGTTGCGAGACGCACATGACCATCGCCGTCGTAACCGAACATGCGGGCAGCGGCGAGCGTCATCATCGGACGCAGGCGCTTCCCGCCCGACGAGATCAGATGATTGGCGACTTCGGGAATCATTTCGACGTCGGATCCGGCACGTGACAGGATCATTTCGTTCACACGCGCCATATCGGCCTTCGTCAGGTCGACAAGCGGCTGCACCGATCCTGTCTGCTTTTTCTTGTCGTCGAGATTCAGAACCACACCCAATGCCATTACTCCTTGATGGGGCCGCCACCATATTTAAGCGCGGCGGAATGCTCAAGACGCATTCCGTGCCTTCACAGCCTGTTCAACATTGACGGAAGCAGTTGTCAATGCGGTGCATTGGCTACACAGTGTGCAAATGATCGAACTCATCCGTACCAACGATTCCGTCCTGCTGTCTTTCGCCGAAGCCTTGATGAAGGAGGCGGGAATAGCTTATTTCATCGCCGATACCAATATGAGCATTATCGAGGGATCGCTGGGCGTTCTGCCGCGCCGCCTTCTGGTCAGCGAAGATCAGCTGGACGAAGCACGGCAAATCCTGATCGATGCCGAGATTGAACACGAACTGCGCGATAAATGAGCCTGACCGCCGAAAACGAGATTGAAGAAACGCTCGATGTCTTTCATCGCGGCGCGTTTCATCTCGTACAACCGGCAATGAAAGGTCATCGCTCCGGCGTCGATGCGATGATCCTCGCAAGCGCGGTGCCGGGCGGTTTTGCCGGGCGGCTTGCGGATCTCGGCAGCGGCGCCGGTGCTGCTGGTCTTGCAGTTGCGGCCCGGTGTCCGGCAAGCCGGATCACTCTTGTCGAGCGGTCCGGCCTGATGGTCGGTTTTGCCAGAAAAACCATCGCTCATCCGCTCAACAAAGCGCTCACCGACCGCGTATCGATTGTCGAAGCCGATGTGGCACTGGCCGGGAAAGCCCGCATTGCGGCAGGCCTTGCCGATAACAGCTTCGATTTCGCTATCATGAACCCGCCCTTCAACGAAGCAGCGGACCGGCGCACGCCCGACCCGCTCAAGGCGGAAGCGCATGTGATGCCGGACGGCATGTTCGAGCAATGGGTGCGCACGGCAGCGGCCATCGTCAGGCCGGGCGGTGGCATTGCCATCATCGCACGGCCGGGCTCCATCGCGCCCATTCTGGAATCGCTTGCCAGACGTTTCGGCGGTTTGCATATCGTGCCGGTGCATCCGCGTGGCGATGCGGCGGCAATCCGTATCGTCGTCACAGGAACCCGTGGCAGTCGCGCTGGCCTGTCGTTTATGCCGCCGCTTATCCTGCATGGCGACAGCGGAAACGGTTTTACGCCCCGCGCAGATGCCATCAATAATGGCCAGACCGCGCTTTTTTGATCCCCGGAGAATAAACCCGTGCTGCTTATCGTCGGAACCGTTCGGCTGCCTGCTGCGAATTTGAATGAAGCGCGCCCTGCCATGCAGCGCATGATCGAGGCCAGCCGCGCCGAGGCCGGTTGCATCGAATATGCCTATGCCGCCGATATTCTCGACCCCGGCCTTATCCATGTAAAAGAGCTATGGTTGGATCGGGCTTCGCTGGACAAACATTTTGCCTCCGGGCACATTGCCGACTGGCGTTCGACATGGCCGACACTCGGCATCACGGACCGCAACCTTGTGCTCTACGAAGTGGATGCGCCACAAATCACCTGAACGTTTCTTTAAGGAGACCGATGAACCACAGTCCAAATTCCGCTCGCCCCATATCAATCATGCGACGCTTTCTGGATAGCGAGGTTGCTGGCGGCCTTGTGCTGATGGCAGCGGCAGCGCTTGCGCTCATCGTAGCCAATTCACCTCTTTCACAAACCTATTTCGACGCTCTTCACGTCTATATCGGCCCGCTGAGCCTTGCGCACTGGATCAATGACGGCCTGATGGCGGTGTTCTTCCTGCTGGTCGGGCTGGAAATCAAACGCGAATTCATCGACGGTCAGCTTGCCAGCTGGCCAAACCGGATGCTGCCGGGCATTGCCGCGGCAGGCGGCGTGATCCTGCCTGCCCTCATATTCGCGGCGCTGAATTTCAACGACCCCGAAAAGCTGCGCGGCTGGGCAGTGCCTTCCGCAACCGATATCGCCTTCGCGCTCGGTGTTCTGTCGCTGCTCGGCTCGCGCGTGCCGTCTAGCCTCAAGGTCTTTCTGGCGACGCTCGCCATTCTCGACGATCTTGCCGCCGTCGTCATCATCGCCATCTTCTACACGGCGGAAATCTCCATGCCCTATCTGGGCGGGGCTTTTGTAACCGCTATTGCCTTATTCGCGATGAACCGTATGGGCGTGATGAAGCTTCTGCCCTATCTGATCGGCGGCGCGATTCTCTGGTTCTTTGTGCTCAATTCCGGCGTTCATGCCACCGTGGCCGGTGTCGTGACCGCGCTGATGATCCCGCTGAAGGCCGCGCCCGGCAAGCCAGACGACATGAGTTCGCCCCTGCATATACTCGAACATGCGCTGGCAAAGCCGGTCGCCTTCATCGTCGTGCCGATTTTCGGCTTTGCCAATGCGGGCATTTCCTTTAGCGGCCTTGATGGTTCCGTGTTCGGCGACACGCTGACGCTCGGCATCTTGCTCGGTCTTTTCGTCGGCAAGCAGCTTGGCGTGTTCGGCGCGGCTTGGCTCGCCATCAAGAGCGGCCTTGCGCAAAAGCCGATGGGTGCGAGTTGGGCACAGCTTTACGGCGTCGCCATTCTGTGCGGCATCGGTTTCACGATGAGCATCTTCATCGGGCTTTTGTCCTTCCCGTCCGATCTCATGCAGACCGAAACGAAAATCGGCGTTCTGGCCGGTTCCGCCCTCTCGGCCATATTCGGATACGGGCTGTTGCGAATTGTGGCCAGACCCGCGAAAAGCTGATCGAACTCAATTTCAAACTGTCCGAAGATGTAAATTTTCGGACAGTTTTCTTTGTGTTTCCCAGATTGCTTCCTACATTAGAGCGCATCCCGAAAAGTGTGAAACGGTTTTCGGAAAGATGCGCGTTAAAACAAAGAATTAGAGCGCCGATCTGATCCCATCAGATCGAAACGCGCTCTAGTTTCCAATAGTTGATCCAGTTCGGAGTTTGTCTTGCCCGGTTTATTGACGCGCCTTGTTCCGCGCCGCTTTCGCAATGCCGCAATCGAAATTCCCGTTGTGCGCCTGCATGGCGCCATCATGACCGGCGGGTCCGCGCTGCGCCCTTCCCTGTCGCTGGCATCCACCGCCGCCGTTCTGGAAAAGGCTTTCAGCAACAAGCATGCGCCTGCGGTGGCGATTTCGCTCAACTCACCCGGCGGCTCGCCGGTGCAGTCGCGCCTCATCTATCGTCGCATCCGTGATCTTGCATCCGAACACCAGAAGAAGGTTTTCATCTTCGTTGAGGATGTGGCTGCATCCGGCGGCTATATGATTGCGCTTGCAGGCGACGAGATCATCGCCGATCCATCGTCGATTGTCGGCTCCATTGGCGTGGTGTCGGCTTCGTTCGGCTTTCCGGAATTGTTGAAGAAAATCGGCGTCGAGCGGCGCGTCTATACGGCTGGCAGCAACAAGGTCACGCTTGATCCGTTCCAGCCGGAAAAGAAGGCGGACATCGAGCGGCTGAAATCGCTGCAACTCGAAATCCATGAAACCTTCATCGACATGGTCAAGGAGCGGCGCGGCAGTAAGCTTGCCGAAGAATCCGATCTTTTCACCGGCCTGTTCTGGACCGGCACCAAGGCATTGCAGCTCGGCCTCATCGACGGTCTGGGCGACATGCGCAGTTTCCTGCGCAAGACCTATGGCGACAAGATCGAACTGAAGCTGATCCAGCCGCAGCGCGGACTGCTTGGCCGCAAGGTGCCCGGCGTCGGCATGGCGCTTTCATCGGCACTATCCGGCATCGAACCAGCGGAAATTGCGGCCCATCTTGGAGACGGCTTACTTTCTGTTGTCGAAGAAAAAGCGCTTTGGGGCCGCTATGGCCTTTGAATTATTGGGCTTCCCCATGATAAGATGTCAGAAATGACAGGGCGCAATCAGGGCGCGCCCGCACACACACATCATGCGCATAAGCCGGGGCAAACCTTGCGGGCCAATGCGCGAGCCGAAGGGACTTGGCCATGCCACAGCTCATTTTTCTGCTGCTGATCGCCATCGCCGCGTGGTACGGCTACCGCTCGTTCAAGCGTGAGGCTACTCGTGTTTCGCAGCGTGTCCGTCAGGCCGAGAAGGAAGCGAAGAACCGTGCAAACGGCACGCTGGTGCAGGACCCGAAGACCGGCGAATATTACGTCAAGAAAGACTGATCCGCTTAACCTCGATGACCGACACTCTGTTGCGCGCCCTGCCCGCTGCCAGCCGGTCTGTTACCCGTCTTGCCCCGGCGAAAATCAACCTTGCACTGCACGTCACCGGGCGGCGCGACGACGGCTATCACTTGCTCGACATGCTGGTGGCCTTTGCACGCTTTGGCGACACGATTACGGTTGCTGACGCCCCGGAAGACCAGTTCACGGTCAGCGGGCCTTTCGCCGTTTCTGTCCCGCTGGATGGCGGCAATCTGGTGATCAAGGCGCGCGATGCATTGCGAGCGCATGCCGGAGGCAATCTGCCGCCCGTTGCCATTCACCTTGAAAAAAACCTGCCCATTGCGTCGGGCATTGGCGGCGGCTCCAGCGATGCGGCGGCAACCTTGCTTGCCCTCGATACGCTATGGGGGCTGAATTGCGACTTCGACACGCTGGCAGCACTCGGTCTGGCGCTTGGCGCTGATTTGCCCATGTGCCTGCATGGTGCGGCGCATGGAACACCGCTGACCGCGCGCGGCATCGGTGAAGACCTAGCCCCTGTCACCGGCCTTCCGGCCCTGCCGCTGCTGCTCGTCAATGACGGCACAGCGCTTGCCACGCCCGACGTGTTCCGCGCGCTCGACAAGCGGGACAATCCTGCCTTGTTGCCACCCGACCAAAGCGAACTCGCCGCGCTCTGCCATTATCTTGGCACCACCCGCAACGATCTTCTGTCGCCAGCACTTGGCCTTGCGCCGCAGATCGGTGACAAGCTTGCTTTGCTCCGCGCCAGCGATGCGCTTTACGCCCAGATGTCGGGTTCCGGCGCGACCTGCTTTGCGATCTTCGCCGACGATGCCGCCTTGCAGACAGCCGCTGCCCGCATGCACGCCGAAAAGCCGGACTGGTTTGTCATCGCGACCGGCACAACCGCCTCGTAGAAACTGACAACCTTATCACGCCTGTCGTGATTCACTCTGATTCTCAGCGACGCGACGCATGCGGACCGCTTGTAGAAATCCATTCCCCCTCGATAGTCGATAACATCCTATTCAGAAGCTAGCTACTGTTCACATTGATTGGACAATAAACACGTACACTCTGTTCGCGATTTATGAACAAAAAATGCCATATAACGGACATGTGAATGCTGGTATATCAATCAACATATTGAATTTGAGGGATTATTTTTCTTATTTCTAATTGTTTCCAAATATTAACGAGCACGAATGTGTGATTAATAAAACATTTTCGTGACTGGAACTTTTCCCCACTGTCACCCATTTCAGGTGCATCGGAACGACGAAAAAGAAACGCCGCTCCAGTTTCCAAGGAGATAGGAAATGAAAAAGATTGTTCTTGCTGCCGCTGCCCTCGCTCTAAGCGCCGGCGCTGCCTTCGCTGAAAACCCATATGTTGGCGAACCTGACAACCTCTATGCAAACGACCGCACCCCGGTTGCTGCACAGACCGTTGACCGCACCGCAACCGCTGCGATCAGCACTGCCCACAAGGGCATGGTTTATCAGGATGGTTCTGCAAACCGCTTTGGCGACGCTTCGCCTTCGAGCTTTGAGAACTAAGTTAGCCTGACCACATAATGGGCGTCGCGCAGCAATGCCGCTGACGCCCACATGGCCGGAACCCTCCCAAGCAATCCCGGCCCTCCGTTAATTTCCCCTCCCCTATGGATGGCATACAGGCCACTAGGGACGCCCCGAACAGGCCCTATTGACCGGGTGTCGTTCGCGCGGCAATTCAAAAGGAATACCAAAATGAACAAGCTCATTCTTGCTGCCGCTGCCCTTGCTCTTTCCGCTGGCGCTGCTTTTGCTGAAAACCCACATGTTGGCGAACCTGCTGATCTTTATGCAAACGACCGTACGCCGGTTGCTTCGCAGACCGTTGATCGCACCGCAACCGCCACGATCAACACGGGTTCGACGTATCAGGATGGTTCTGCAAACCGTTTCGGCGATGCTTCGCCTTCGAGCTACCAGAACTAATCCAGCCTGACCGCATAACGGGCGTCGCGCAGAAACGCTGCTGACGCCCGCGCCGGGCCTCAATCACAAACCCGGCCCCCAACAGTTATCTCCCCGAAGGATGGTGCCTTAGCCACCCGGGTGCCCTCACTTGCTCCCGATTGGTTCGGGCGCCATCCGAAGGGCGATCTTTAAAGGAATTTGAAAATGAAAAAGTTTGCTCTTGCTGCCGTTGCCGTTGCCCTTAGCGCCGGTGCTGCTTTTGCTGAAAACCCGCATGTAGGCGAGCCTGCTGATCTCTATGCAAACGACCGCACGCCGGTTGCTTCGCAGACCGTTGATCACACCGCGACCGCCACGATCAACACGGGCTCGACGTATCAGGACGGTTCTGCTCATCGCTTTGGCGATGCTTCGCCTTCGAGCTACCAGAACTAATCAGGATATCGGCGAGAGCTGCTATCTCGTGAAAAGGCGAAGCTTCGGCTTCGCCTTTTTCTATTTCAGGCTTCAATCCCGTTCCGGCGGATAGATGCCATGCCTGAGGCGCGCCGGCTTCAACTGGCGCGGCAACTGCGCGAAGGCCATGCCGTCGAGAAGCAGCGGCTTGATCGTCTCCAGCCGAACCAGAAGCCCGGCATCAAGCGTCGCTCCACCGCCAAACAATGCAGCCTTCAGACCGCCCAACCTGCCGTCTCCGGCAGGTGTAAACCGTGCTGGAGCGCCTTCGCCGTCCATATGGCGGCGAACGACTTCTTCCCAGCCTTCCTGCGGTGTGGCGCCCGGAGCGAGAACCAGAACCCATGGCGTGCGGATTTCGCTGAGAGCCGCTTCCATATCGGTGCCATCGCTGAACGAGCATCCCGCGCCAATCGCAACCAATGCGGTTTCGTCTGAAGATCCTTCATCGATCACCAGAACACGCCGCACCAGCCCCTCCACCACTGCGGGCACGAGCGCCGACAATGTGTGAGCCAGAGGCTTTTCGGAATTCAGTGTTTCAATGATCACAGACAGCATGGGCGCTTCATATATCAACACGGCGTGAACGGAAAGCGGAACGCAGTATGTTCTTGCTTTGTTCTTGTTCTTCGGATAGGAATAGATTCATCAGACAGAGTCGGACAATTACCAGAAGCACCGCCGCATGCAAGCCGTCAGACGCTTGGGCGGATATGCTTTGAAGCTCCGCAGGGAGATGAAGATGGCAGCGATCCAGCACGCAGATATCATCAAGCAGGCCGATGTAGCCGCATTCGGCAATGGCCGTGCGGAGCATGCCAATGCGCTTGTCGGCGAAGCGGGAATGCGCATCGATCACAGCCGACGGCGCGGGCGTGGTGCGGGCATCAATCCGACAGGACGCTTCGAGCCGACCACGCGTCAGGATTTCGACGATGGCTGGACAACGCTTGAGGAACTGCCTGCTTTCAACACCGATGTTCAGGTGGAAAAGCCGCGCACGATCATCACCCGCAACGATTCACCCGACATCAGCTTCGACCGTTCGATCAATCCCTATCGCGGTTGCGAGCATGGCTGCATCTATTGTTTTGCCCGCCCGACCCACAGCTATATGGGCCTGTCTGCCGGTCTCGATTTTGAATCTCGTTTGTTCGCCAAGCCGGATGCCCCGCGCCTTCTTGAGCGCGAACTGGCCAAGGCAGGCTATCAGCCGAAAACCATCGCCATTGGCACGAACACCGATCCGTACCAGCCGATCGAAAAGAAATGGCGCATCATGCGCGAAATTCTCGAAGTGCTGGAAGCGGCCAACCACCCTGTCGGCATTGTGACCAAGTCAGCCCTTGTGGTGCGCGATATCGACATATTGAGCCGCATGGCTGAAAAGGGTCTCGCCAAAGTCGCTCTTTCGGTGACAACGCTGGACGCACATCTGGCGCGCACGATGGAGCCGCGCGCTTCGACGCCGAGCCTGCGCCTTCAGGCTATCCGCAAGCTCACCGATGCGGGCATTCCGGCTTCGGTGATGATGGGGCCGGTTATTCCAGGCATCAACGACCACGAGATCGAACGCATCCTCGATGCGACTTATGCGCAAGGCGCGCGCGAGGCTGGCTACGTGCTATTGCGCCTGCCGCTGGAAGTGGCGCCCCTTTTCAAGGACTGGCTGCTGCGCAATTATCCGGACCGCTACCGGCATGTGATGTCGCTGGTGCGCTCCATGCGTGACGGCAAGGATTACGATGCCGAATGGAGCAAGCGGATGCGCGGCACCGGCCCTTACGCCTGGCAGATCGGCCGCAGATTCGAGATCGCCGCCCGCAAGCTCGGCTTCAACACACAGCGCAAACACCTGCGCACCGATCTGTTCGAACCCGTACAGAAAGGCGGCAAGCAGCTGTCGTTGTTTTGAAACCACGCGACATGCGGACTCAAGCGCAATTGAACCAGAGTAAAACACGGAGATCGGTAAAATCACGCTTTCTGTAAAAAGGACTTAGAGCACCGATCAGATCCTGTTGGATCGAGACGCAACCGAAGTCCAAATCGGCTTCCGCCTGTCCCCCTCAGGCGGATAAGGTCCTGCTTCCCGCCACCATTCCTCTTGGCAGGACCTTGCGGAGAATCGGAGGCAATGCGAACATCGCCACCTTATGAAACGCACGGCTTCTGATTCTCCCCTTCTCTTCGATATTCCGCTAGTGCCCGACTTCTCTGAAGAAGCGAGGCTGCTGGCGCGGGGGCTTCGTCATATTGTCGGTATTGATGAAGCGGGACGCGGGCCTCTGGCCGGGCCGGTCGTGGCTGCTGCCGTGCTCCTGGATGCAAGCGATGTTCCCGACGGACTGGACGATTCCAAACGCCTCAATGCAGCCAAACGTGATGCTCTCTATGAGACAATTCTCGCAAAGGCCATAAGCGTCTCGGTTGCCAGTCTCAGCGCACGCAGCATCGATGTCAGCGACATTCGGAAAGCCGCGTTGGAAGCCATGCGCCGTGCCGTGCATGGGCTGATCTTGCAGCCATGCCACGCACTGATTGATGGGCGTGATGTTCCGCCCGGCCTGCCCTGCCCCGGTTCCGCCCTTGTGAAAGGCGATCAGCGCTCCGTGTCGATTGCAGCGGCCTCCATCGTCGCCAAGGTAACGCGAGACCGCATGATGGAACGCGCAGGCAGCGTACACACGGTCTATGGCATGGAAGTTCATGCAGGCTATGCAACCGCCCGCCACCGTGCCGCCATTGAAAGCGACGGTCCGGTGCCCGGCCTTCACCGCTATACATTCGCACCGATCAAAGGACGCTTTGAGCCTCATACTTAAGCGCATCTCGTAGAGAGAAATGCCGGCACGAAAATAAGTCCACTGGATTGATTCCTGTCCAACTTCGATTGGAAAAGATAGACGCGTCACACTGGAAACTGCATCAATCCAATCCAAGCGGATTATCAGGCGCCCTTGTAAGCGATCAACCAGATCGCCCGGTTGTGTCATCCGTTGCCGCCGGTAGCATCATTCTTTTCGAATGCCCGTGTGCCCGCGAATGGCTCATCCACTATTCCACTGGTATGCACCGCCCCATTGGTGCCCCCTCCGAGTCTTACAAAACAAAAATGCCGCCCTTTCAGGCGGCATTTCAAAACTCTAAAGGTCGCGAAAACCTTAGTTCATGTTCGACTTGACCTGAACCAGTGCGTCCTTGAACAGACCGCCGGAGACCTTCGTGTCAACCTTGTCAGCGACAAGCTTGCCAGCGGCAGCAACGGCGAGATCCACTGCCGAAGCGCGGACGGCATTGATAGCGTCGACTTCAGCGGTTGCAATCTTCTGTTCGGCCAGCTTGTTACGGCGGGCCACATATTCTTCAGTCGCACGCTTGGCATCTTCGAGAAGAGCCTTGGCTTCGCGTTCGGCAGCAGCGACGATATCGCCGGCTTCCTTTTCGGCTTCCTTACGCTTGCGATGATATTCAGCCAGAAGCTGTTGTGCTTCTTCGCGCAGCGTACGGGCTTCTTCCAGTTCCTTCTTGATATGTTCGGCGCGCTCATCGAGCGAACGGCCGACCATAGCCGGAACTTTCAGATAGGCGAGGATCGCCAGGAAGATGATGAGGCCAACAAGTGCCCAAAATGTAGCGTCCATTGACCTCTCCTCAGGCGTTCGCGGCCTTGACAGCGGCTGTTACCGAAGCCTTGTCGGCCTTGGTGCCCAGAAGCTGTTCGACGATTTCAGCCGTGGTTTCCTCGGCGATGGTGCCGACGTCGCTCATGGCCTTGGCCTTGATCGCAGCGATGCGGTCTTCGGCGTCCTTGAGCTTGCTTTCCAGAGTGGCTTCAGCAGCAGCGCGCTCGGCGTCTGCTTCGCCCTTGCCCTTTTCGCGAGCGGCTTCAGCAATCGAAGCAGCCTTGGTGCGGGCCTGGGCCAATTCCTGCTCATAAGCAACGATGGCGTTGTCGGCATCCTGCTTGAGACGGGCAGCCTGCTCGAGATCCTGAGCAATGCGGTCACGACGGGTCTCGATCACGCCGCCGATGCGCGGCAGAACCACGCGGGACATGAACAGATAGAAAAGACCGAACGTGATCGCCAGCCACAGAACCTGTGAGGCGTAATGGGTGGAATCGAACGGAGGGAATACGCCGCTGCCGTGTCCGGCATCGTGCGCGACCCCGGTTTCGGTGTGCACAGCATCGGCTGCGCCGTGCTCGCCAGCAGCTGGTGCCGGTTGCGATTCGGTGGCGGTTTGGGCAAACGCCGTGGACACGAACATCCAGATTTCCCCTTAAATCCAGCATGACCTGATCCGAAAACCGGTTCCCGTCTTCCGGGATCATGCCTACTCAGACGTCATATGCAAAGGCCAGCCGCGCTGCATTTCAAGATACAGATCGCGGCAGGCCAGACTCTTAAACCGTTTATTAGACGGCGAAGAGGAGCAGAAGCGCGATGAGCAGCGAGAAGATGCCCAGAGCTTCCGTAACGGCGAAACCGAACAC
Organism: Brucella sp. 22210; assembly: GCF_052045675.1. Classification (NCBI taxonomy): domain Bacteria; kingdom Pseudomonadati; phylum Pseudomonadota; class Alphaproteobacteria; order Hyphomicrobiales; family Brucellaceae; genus Brucella; species Brucella sp. 22210. The sequence goes on along the minus strand of NZ_JBQEPD010000004.1, from coordinate 93,251 downwards.
CAGACGGCCGAACTGGCTGTCAGCAGCGGACGGGTTGCGCAGAGCGCCGGAGAGGTATTGGCCGAAGATGTTGCCGAGGCCGAGAGCCGTACCGGCCATACCGAAACAGGCGAGACCGGCGCCGATGTACTTTGCTGCTTCCGCTTCCATGTTAAGCTCCTTCTGGATTGAAATATAAGCGCGGATTTCAGTTCTGGCGGTCGCCCGCCGGTTTGAACTCAGTGTCCCGGATGTACTGCGTCGTTGATGTACATGCAGGTGAGAACGGTAAACACGTAGGCCTGGAGGAAGGCTACGAGGAATTCGAGTGCGGTGATCGCAACCGTCATGATGAGCGGCAGAACCGCGCCGCCGACGCCGATCGGACCAAGGGCTGCCAGCGAAACAACGAAGCCGGCGAAAACCTTGAGCGTGATGTGGCCTGCAAGCATGTTCGCAAAAAGACGAACCGAGAGGCTGATCGGACGCGACAGGAACGAGATGATTTCAATGGCGACAACCAGCGGCACGATAATGCCGGGAACACCGCTCGGCACGAACAGCTTGAGGAAGCCAAAACCGTGCTTGAAGAAACCGTAGATGATGACCGTACCAATGACCAGGCACGCGAGAGCGAACGTCACGATGATCTGGCTGGTTACAGTGTAGAAATAAGGGAAGAGACCGATGAAATTCGCGACCAGCACGAACATGAACAGCGAGAAAACGAAGGGGAAGAACTTCATGCCCTTCGACCCGGCCGAATCCCTGAGGCTTGTCGCCACGAATTCATAGGCCATTTCCGAAACCGACTGCAGACGGGTCGGGATAAGACCGCGACCCGACGACGTCAGATAAAGGAAGCCCGAAGCGACCACGACAGTTGCGACCATGAAAGCCGAAACATTCGTGAACGACAGGTCAACGCCGCCTACATCGATGGGAATCCACCGAGAAATCTGGAACTGATGGATCGGATCGTTCGCCACCTTAACCTCGTCTGTCTTCCCTGCCCGAAGGCGATTTGGCCTACCCTAAGGCGATTTAGTCTGCCCTAAGGCGACCTGGTCTACCCGAAGGCGTTTCAGTCTCGGGGCCCGACATGCATCCGGCCCGCCTATCACTTACACTTGAACGAACTTTACCGTAAAGTCCGCCAAGGCTTATTTCCTGTCACTCTTTTCCGCGTTAGTCTTAATGCCGCCTTGATCGGCGACATAACCTACGGAACGAAGCACATTGAGGACACCCGCTGCGAAGCCCAGTAGGAGAAATACGATCAATCCCCAAGGCGACGTGCCGGCGACACGATCGATAAACCAGCCAAGCACCGCACCCACCACGATTCCCGCGATAAACTCGCTGGAAAGCTTCATGGCCTGCGCGACCGAACTTGCCGTTTCCGACCGCTCCTCCTCGGAAGCTGGCTTTTTGAACATGCCCTTCTTGACCAATTCGGCCTCAAGACGGTTCAAACGCTGATCCAGCCCCCCGGAAGCAGGTTGCCCTTGCCCATCCTTGACAGCACCGGATGGCTTTTCGGGCTCAATTCCCCGTGCCATTGGCAGCTCCTTTTTTCAAGAAAGGCAGGTTCACAACCCCATTTCCAAGTTGCGCGCAACATATTGACACGCCGCCCGCTAGTCAAGGCGGTGAAGGCACTGCTCCAGAAGGTTTTTTATACTTAAAAAACAATTGGATAGCGAATGGTGCGACTCATTTTCCGCCCAAAGACGAAGAATGTGGCGCGAATCCTTCACTTTTTCGTTGCCGCTATCCCCAGCAGATCGCAGACGTTGAGCTGCATCCCGTCAGAACATCAGCTCCAGCCGCCGCCATAGGTGCGGTAGAACACATGAAGGCCTATCTTGGTCAGCTTCTTCATGGTCGGCGCCCAGAAGGGCTTCACATAGGTCGCATGATAATGTGTGGCTGAACCCACTTCCGGCAGCCAGATCTGGCCGGACGATACCGTCTTTGCCACCTGCTGCGCCATGCGCCATTGCGGCATCTCGGTTACACGATGCTTCTGGCCATCGCAGGCAAAGGAAAACTGGCAGGCATTGAGCCAGTCGCGATTCTGATAGACCGCACCGCAGATCGTGTTCGGATAGGCCGGATTGCGCACGCGGTTCAGCACCACCTGCGCCACAGCCACCTGCCCCTTGACCGTCTCGCCGCGCGCTTCGAAATAGACCGCTTCGGCAAGACACTTCTGTTCGCTCGCACTAAATGCCGAAGGCGGCAACGGAGTTGCCGCCCATCCATGATCTTCATCGCCGATCGGCGGGACAAACCGCCCCGCGCTCGGATCCGGTTTCAGGATGCTCTCGAAGGGAGAGGTTTTTCCATAATCAGGCGCGGATGGCGCATAACCCAGCGCCAGCACATCCGGCTGGTCGTTGGTGATCAGCTTGGCCAGCTGCACCGGCATTTCTGCTCTCGGCTTTGGCGGCTTCACGGCATGGAAGGCCATGGTGATGCCGATTTCCTTGCCTTCGAGCTTGCTGGAGAAAGCCATCTGCGTATCGGTCTTTTCCGGCGGACGGGTGATCATGCTGATCTTGTCGAACATGCTGCCCGCCGTGAACGCCTTGGCTGGCGCCTTTGGCTTGACCGAGACAAGGCGGCCCGTCTTATCGGTACGGTTGATGCGGTTTTCATCCGGATTTGGATCATCCGGGCCGAGCTTTGCGGTCTTCTTGCCGCCTGAAAGCGCCACACGACCGATGCCCGGCACTTCAATGCCGTTGGTCGCAATGCTGCCGGTCACCGTCGTTGCGTCGACAAAAGGCATTTCCGCCTGATGCACGGAGCCAACGGGCGCCTTGGCGACGAAAGCCGTCCAGCGATGCGTGCCAAGATCGGCGGAAGGCACGAGGCTCGCCATATCCTGAAAGGCAATCGCATTGGAATTAAAGAGATAGGCGAAAGCTGTGAGCACCAGCGGGATCAGGCGCTGCGGCTTGCGGGCGATGTGGCGCGGCTTCGCGCGCACGGCATAATAGCGGCCCTCTTCCGGGCAATAGCCCGTGACAGGATAATGCCATACCGGCTCAGCGACGGTCTTCCGACGACCAAACAGCGCTCGTATCGACACAAGACGCACCGCACACTCCACTCACACAGACTTCTGTTGTTCTCGCGCACATCGTGTCCGAGCCGCGTTTTCACGCATTTCGGGATATGCTTAACAACGCTGATAATGGAGTATTAACCTTGATGTATCGTTAACGGGCTTCCGTTTACTAATTGAAAAGATTGATTAATTTAGAATTAACGCCGTCAGCCCGGCGTTTGTTTTCATTGCGTTTTTGGCGCGAGCGGGTGACAAGGGACAGAAATGACCTGACGGGACGAAAGTTATTTCGTCAAAAATCTACACGCAGATTACCGATAAGGAGCCGCGATGCGTAGCTGGAAACCCGGACAGATATTTGCCGCCCTCCTCTCCATGCTCTCGCTATTGCCGGTCACGGCCAAGGCAGAGCTTCAACGCGAAGACGAGCTCATTTTCGCGGATACGCCGAAAGTCACGCGCTGGGCGGCAGTACACGTCACGCCGGATGAAACGGTTGGCGACCCCTATTATCATGTCGAGGTTGTCGAACATCCGAAGGGCGCGAAGCCATGGGTCTTCAAGCGGCTGTCACTGCATATGGTGATAACCGGTGACGCGCTTGAGAAAAGCCGCATCAAATCCCGGGCAAGAACCTATACTTATAAGGATGTCGAGTTTCGCATCGTCTATAAACACTGGCTCAACAACAAGCAGGAACAGGCGCAAACGCCGGTTTGTAAGACGACAATCGACGAGTGCCTGAAGGTTATTTCTACTGATTAGGTTCAGCTTCATAGGCCGCGTCGAAAAAGGCTTTCTCCAGTTCCACTGCCCGCCGGAAAAAATCCTCGCACTTTGATGCAGCCGCCGGGCCGACACGGTCGAGTTCTGAACGCAGAAAGCCGACGAATTCCACAAAATATGGATTGTCGTGCAGGATGATCCATTCGGCGAAAACGAAATCCTCCGGCAGCGGCTTCGGCGCCTTGTCTGCCCAGTCGAGATAAAGCCACTCAGCAACGGTCAGCACAGACAGGCAAGCAGCATAGGAGCCGGACTTTGCAGCTTCCAGCATCAGCGCCTTGAATCCGGTCGTCGCCGTCGCATCGGGTGTATCGAAGCGCGTTGCGTCATCGACCTTCAGCGTTTCGAAAGCATGCTCGAAATAGGAATTCTCGTCATTGCTGATCATGCCAATGAAGCGCCCCAAGGTCAGCTTCGCGTCCATCCTGTCGCAATTGACGAGCGCACCGCCCAGCAAGGACAGGAAACAATCGATAAAACGATGATCCTGAACCAGATAGCGCGTCATCACGTCTTTCGATGCTGTTCCAGCATAGATTTCCCGGACCAGACGATGCGTCACTGCCTGTGTCCAGAAGGGTTCCGTGCTCTGCCGCAAACGATCCGTAAATCGTTCGGACGCGGCTTCGACATTGTTCAGCATAGACAAGACGTTGCTCCATGGCGCGTGAATTGATTGGGAGCCGAACCTTATCGGCGTCAACCATAGTTCACAATGAACTTGTGAAAGCCCCAATCATCTGTGAAAAGCACTTCATCTCTTCGTTGCGCATATTCGGGTCAGAGCGGACATCATGATCAAGAAAACTCTCGCTGCCGTCGTGCTCATTGCTATCGCTTTGTTTGGCTATACCAAGGTCATGGCGCGGGTCAGCCTCGTCGAGCCTCCCGTCGCCGCGCCGGCAGAACAGCAGGCCGATGCGATCCGTGTTGAAAAGGCCAGCCGCCAGATGACCCTGCTGCGCCAGGGCCAGACGATTGGCACCTATCGCATATCGCTTGGCAGCAATGGCGATGGCGGCCACAAGCAGCGCGAGAGTGACGAGAAGACACCGGAAGGGCAATATGTCATCGACTGGCGCAATCCGCGTTCGATGGCGCATCTGAGCCTGCATATTTCCTATCCGAACGAAGAGGATCAGCGGGCAGCCGCGGCGGGCGGTTATGCGCCGGGCGGCAATATCATGATCCATGGCCTGCCGAACGGCTGGGGCTGGCTGGCATCCATGCACCATTTGTGGGACTGGACCGATGGCTGCATTGCCGTCACCGACGCCGAAATGCGCGACATCTGGGCAAAAGTGCCAAACGGCACGCCGATCGAAATCCTGCCCTAAAGCTCTATCGCTTCCGCATAATCCGGCTATGCTCACCGAACGGGATGACACACGTTTGGAGGGGAAGGATGACAGCCGTTTTCAAGTCGGCCTGTATAGGTGGTTTCATTGCAATGGTGGTTCTGGCATTCGCGGGAAGCGCCGTCGCCAAGTCGCCTTGCGACGGGGTTACCGCCAGTTTGACCAAGCAACAGCGGGCCGATTACACAGCCCTGATTGCCAAGAGCTTTCGCAAGAAAGTGAAACCAACCGCCATCACCATCGAGACATTCATGAAGAGCGGCGACTGGGCCGTCGTTTATGCCGATGTTCTGGTCGCGGACCCCGGCTATTTCTTCTTCAACCTCTCAGGCAAGACGCCGAAACTCAAAGACGTTTGGGGCGGCATGGCTGACAGAAGTGAGGTGCCGGAGCTGGTCAAATGGGCGAAGAAGCTTGGTGCGAATGACAAGGTTGCCAGCTGCTTTGCCGATACGGCGACAGCGTCCTGACGACACCCGTCAGGACAATGCACCTTCAGCAATCACTTGACGGACCAGCGGTCGATATCCGCATCCTGACCGATCAGCGCCAGACCGGTGGCAATGGAATCGAACTGGTTGGAGCTGGTCACCGCCGCATCGGGGAAGCGGCTTTCAAACACAGTGCGGATGACCGGCACGAAGGACGTACCACCGGTCAGGAATACACGGTCGATATTGCCGGATTGAATTCCGGCCTTGTCGACGGCCTCTTCCACCGACTGCTCGATCTGGCGCACATCCTCGGCGATCCAGTTTTCGAAATCGTTGCGGGTGATATCGGAGCGGATTTCAAAATCATCCGCCTTGAAATGCAGTTCCGCCATGCGCTCGGATGACAGCCGGACCTTGAGGTTCGAAACGGCGCGATAAATCTCGTAACCGTAATCGTTCTCTATGAGATTGATGAAATGCTCCAGCGCTTCCGGCTCGACCGCCTGCTTGGCAAGTTCGGTCAGGTCGCGGATCGTCGCGGGCGAGTTCATCAGGAACAGCGTGTTCCAGCGCGCGAAATTTGCGTAATAATGGTTCGGCATGGTCAGGCGCTTGCCGAAGGATTTGTATTCCGTGCCCTTGCCGAGCAGTGGTGAAACCGCATTGTCGATGATGCGATAGTCGAATGTATCGCCTGCAATGCCAAGACCTGTCTGGCTCATCGGTGTGAAGGAAAGACCGCCCTTGCCCACTTCAAAACGCACGATGGAAAAGTCGCTCGTGCCGCCGCCGAAGTCGGCCACCAGAACGGTTGAATCCGCCTTCAATTCCTGCGCGTAGAAATAGGCCGCCGCCACCGGTTCATAGACATAGTGAATGTCGGTAAAGCCGAAAGCGCGAAATGCTTTTTCATAGCGCTGCATCGCCAGCTCCTCGTCCGGCGAGGCGCCTGCGAAAATAACCGGACGCCCGATCACCACGCGATTGCCCTTGGGCGGCAGCCGGTCGCCGAGACGCGCCGCAACCGTTTCGAGAAAGGTCGTCAGAATATCCTCGAACTTGAAGCGCTTGCCGAAGACCGGCGTATCGGTGAAGGATTTCGACGCCGCGAAGGTCTTGAAGGATTGCAGCATGCGCGTCGAATGCGGTGCGTTGACAAAAGCATCCATCGCCCATGGGCCGCTTTCTACCGTGCGTTCGCCGGTTTCGCGATCCTGCCAGAAACAGAGGATCGAGCGATAGCCAGTCACGTCGGCGCCATCCTTGACGACGCTCAGCACGGCCGCCGAACCATCGGGGCTGGCAACGGACAGAACCGTGTTGGTTGTGCCGAAATCGATGCCTAATGTCACGCCATCAAATGGGCTCTCAACAGCCTTCGTCATCACTGCACCTTTTGGGAGAAAATCGGGGAGCGGGCGGATTAGCAGCCGCGACGGCCAAGCTCAACCCGTTAATGTGCGTTTTGATGCCAATGGATGAGATCGACGCGAAAATAAATACCTGAAACACCGGCCCCAATCCGTCATGTAACGAACGGAAAAGAAGTTTGAAGTAAAAGATTGTAGGTTTTTTGAAACTTTATAGAATTTTTGTTTTCAGACTGTTAGGTTTCGACCCCGCATCCGGAGTGGTTCACCTTTCAGAGCATAATCCGTCCAAATCTGTTCTAATGACACCGCCTGAACTGCTCCCTTATTTGTTCTCACCGCATGAATGCAACGCCGGGTGATTTCGTCCGACTGCATAATGCTCCAGGCTGTCCAACAAATGAAAGCGATACTCATGGCGTTTCTCTCACGTACACTTCTCGCCACCGTCTTGCTGTCTGCAAGCGCCCTGCCCTTTGCAGCGCTGGCTGAAGAAGCAGCGGGCCAGCCGCTCGCAACCGGCTATCACAGCAGCGGTCAGGTTACCGCCGAGGTCAGCGGCGCCATACGCGACGGTGACAAGCTGACCGTCAAGGTTCGCTTCAAGAATGCCACGGAAGGCGACAACGTTTCCTCGACGCTTTACAGCTCCATGTCGGACAAGGAGTACGAGAACGATTATTACCTTCTCGCTGGCGACAAGAAGTATCTGCTGCTGAAGGACTCCGAGGGCAAGCCGCTCACGCCCACCTCCGTTTCGCTGTTCGGCAAGGGGCCTGTGGTCGGCGTCTGGCATGGCGTCTTTCCGGCCCCGCCGAAAGACCAGAAGGTGACGCTCTATATCAAGGGGGTCGAGCCGCTCGGACCATTCGCCGTTCCCGCCGAATAGGGGGAACAGCCAATGGCTACGATCCATCGATTGACCCGTTACGGTCTCATCAGCCTTGCTGCGCTGTGCCTGCCATCTGTCGGAACAGCGCAGGATGCAGGGCTGAATACGGATAAGAGCGCCTATATTCGTGATCTTGTGCCGGAAATCCGCGATCTGGTTTCAGCATCGGGCGGCACGGATGGCAACGCACGCGGCCTTTCGGGCGCAGCGCAACAGATTGTCGAGAAGAGCGGCAACATCATGATGCGCGAGACAGATAACAGCATCGTCCTGTCTGTCACGAGCGATATCCTGTTCGGCTTCGACAGCGCCAAGCTGACGGCTAAGGCCAAGTCCACACTGGGCGATGTCGTCAAGATATTGGACAGCACACCGGATTCCACCGTGCAGGTTGTCGGCCATACGGATTCAAAAGGTTCCGACAGCTACAACCTCAAGCTTTCGAAAGCGCGTGCCGGAGCGGTTGTCGAGTTTCTAGTCGGCAATGGCGTGCCGTCAGCACGCCTGAAACCGGAAGGGCGTGGCGAAAGCGAACCTGTCGCGCCCAACGACATAGAGGGTAAGGACAATCCCGATGGTCGCGCCCAGAACCGGCGTGTCGAATTCGTGCTGCCAAAGGCATGATGCCGTCTGTTCAATAGCGTCAAAAGAAAAAGCCCGGATCGCTCCGGGCTTTTTTGCATCATGCTTATCGCTTCTTCTTGGCGCGACCGGCGAACGGATTGTCCGAGGTGCGCAGCGCGAGGCGGATCGGCACGCCCGGCATGTCGAAGGTCTCGCGCAGGCCGTTGATCAGATAGCGCACATAGGATTGCGGCATCGCATCGGGGCGCGAGCAGGACACGACGAAGCCCGGCGGGCGGGTCTTCACCTGCGTCATATATTTCACCTTCAGGCGGCGACCGGAAACGGCCGGCGGCGGCTGATGGGCGATCACGCCTTCCAGCCAGCGATTGAGGCGGCCGGTAGAAATACGGCGGTTCCAGATCTCATGGGTCTTCACGACATTTTCCATGAGCTTGTCGAGACCCTGTCCGCGTTCGCCCGAAATCGGCACGGCGCGAAGTCCGCGCACCTGCGGCAGAAGGCGGGCGGTCTTTTCGTAAAGATCGGCCAGAACCATCTGGCGGTCTTCGATCAGGTCCCACTTGTTGAAGGCGATGACCGGTGCGCGACCTTCACGGATGATCAGATCGGCGATCTGCAAATCCTGCTTTTCGAAAGGGATCGTCGCGTCGAGCACGATGATCACCACTTCCGCAAAGCGGATGGCGCGAAGGCCGTCGGCGACCGACAGCTTTTCCAGCTTTTCCTGCACGCGCGACTTGCGGCGCAGACCGGCAGTGTCGAACAGCTTGATCTTGCGACCGTGCCATTCCCAGTCGACCGAAATCGAGTCACGGGTAATGCCCGCTTCCGGGCCGGTCAGCAGGCGATCTTCGCCGAGCATCGTGTTGATCATCGTGGACTTGCCCGCATTCGGGCGTCCGACAATGGCAATGCGCAGCGGCTTGGTCGCATCATAGGCCGGGATGACTTCTTCATCCGGATCTTCGATGTCGTCGCCGATCAGCTCGCCGACAGCTTTCGGCGTGAAGACTTCGTCTGCGGTTTCGGCTTCCTTCTCATCGGCAAAGACGCGTTCTTCGCCCAGAAGTTCGACAATGGCGTCACGCAGGTCGGGCATGCCCTGACCATGTTCAGCCGAAATCGGGCACGGTTCGCCAAGACCGAGCTGGAAGGCGTCGTAAAGGCCCGACTGCGCGCCGCGCGCTTCGGCCTTGTTGGCCACCAGCACCACCGGCTTGCCGGAACGGCGCACCAGTTCGGCAAAGGTGTTGTCGGCAGGCGTCAGGCCGTTCTTGGCATCGACCACGAACAGAACCGCATCGGCTTCGCTGATGGCGGCTTCCGTCTGGGCGCGCATGCGCGCTTCCAGCGAGTCGTTGGCGGCCTCTTCGAGACCAGCCGTGTCGATTACCTGAAACTTGAGGTCGTAGAGCTTGGCGTCATGGATGCGCCTGTCGCGCGTGACGCCCGGCAGGTCGTCCACCAGCGCCAGCTTGCGGCCGACGAGACGATTGAACAGCGTGGACTTGCCGACATTGGGACGCCCGACGATAGCGAGAGTGAAACCCATGAACGAAAATTACTCCAGAAAGAAACAGGGCCGGTTCAAGACCAGCCCCGAAGGTAGCCTTTGTTTAACTTTGTGCCGCAACGCCTGCGCTGCGCATCAGATCCAGCATGGTGTTAGCGCGCTGGCGGATATTGGCCTGTGCCAAACCGTCATCGGCGATCTGCTTGAACAACTTAGCCGCATCGTCGTAGCGCTCGGCCTTCCAGGCCGCAAGGCCAAGGGCTTCGCGCGCGCTGGAGCGCATCGAATTGCCATCGGCAGACAGGGTTTCGACGCGCTTGGCGACATCGTCATAAGAACCGCTATCGACCAGCAGATAGCCCGCACGCAGGCGAGCCACATCACGCAGAGGGCCCGGCACGGCATTGTCGGCAGCGATATCGTCGAAGGCCTTCACGGCGCCAGCTGCGTCGCCCTTGCCAGCAAGTACCGAAGCCGCGCGCAGGCGCGCCAGAACCGGATAGGAACCGTAGCCGGTCTTCTCCAGATCGTCGAGCGCGGCAAGCGCTTCGTCGTTCTTGCCTGCCGATGCAAGGTCAAGCGCCGCGAGGAACTTGTCACCGGATGCAGACGCCTTGCTGTCGGTCCAATGCTGATAACCGACCCAGCCAGCAGTGCCCAGAACGACGGCAACGGCAGCACCGATCACGATCGGGCCGAAATTCTTCCAGACCTGCTTCGCCCGTTCCGAACGGAGTTCTTCGTTTACCTCGCGAATGAAACTGTCGTCTGCCATGGACCTGCCATTGTTCTTGAATCTGGTTTACGAAATAGATGTTCTGGCGCTTTTAGTCGGAATTGTCGCCATATGTAAGACCCGTCTGCGAAATAAGCAGATCAAGCCCCGCGTAAAAGTGAATTTCGGTCCGACCTTCGCCATATTCAAGGGATAGCGAGGTCATATCCCCCTTCCCGGCATCCGATTTTCCCGGTATCTGATGGCAATGCGCGTTTTCTCCCCCAAAACCCTTCTCGCTCTTTCCCTGTCGACGGCTTTTTGTGCGCCTGCCGGGGCGACATCGCCGGACCTGAGTGCCGAAGCCGACGCTGCTGCCGCCAAAACGCAATATGTGCTGATTTCCTTCGACGGCGCGCATGACAATGCACTTTGGACGCGCTCACGCGAACTCGCGAAGAAGAACAACGCCCATTTCACCTATTTCCTGTCCTGCGTCTTTCTGATGACCCGGAAAGGCCGCACCAGCTATCAGCCGCCACACAAAAAGGCGGGTGCGTCCAATGTCGGCTTTGCCCAGACCCATGATGAAGTCGTGGCCCGGCTTGGCAATATCTGGCAGGCGCATCTGGAGGGCAACGAGATTGCCAGCCACGGCTGCGGCCATTTCGACGGCACAAGCTGGTCCACCGCGGACTGGAACAAGGAAGTCGGCGAGTTTCGCCGCATCGTCGCCGACGCCTACAAGAACAACGGTATCGACGGCGAGCCGGACGGCTGGCGCGACCTCGCGCTGCACGGCATCAACGGCTTTCGCGCACCCTATCTCGCGGCTTCGAAGCCGGTGCAGGACGCGCTGAAGGCCAATGGTTTCCGCTATCAGGCCTCATCCGTCACACGCGGGCCGGAACTGCCCCAGATCACAGGCCAGTTCGCATCCTTCGGATTGCCGCTGATCCCGGAAGGCCCGTCGCAGCGCCCGATCGTCGGAATGGATTACAATCTCTATGTCCGCCATTCCAAGGCCAAGGAAGCACCGGAACAGTCGGCAGCCTTCGAGGACCGCGCCTATAAGGCGTTTCGCACCGCCTTCGACAAGCAATATGACGGCGAGCGCATTCCCTTGCAGCTGGGCTTCCATTTCGTGCTGATGAATGACGGCGCATACTGGCGGGCCATGGAGCGGCTTGTTTCGGAAGTCTGCACCAAGCCCGATGTCAAATGCACCACCTATGGCGATTATCTGAACAGCCTCGACAAAAACACCGGCCACGCTGCGCAGAACAGGTCGTAGCCGGCGTTTTCCAAACCCTCATGTTGAGGAGGCGCGTAAGCGCCGTCTCGAAGCACGAGCGTGCCGTTGCCCTTCCTTAAACGCCCTGTGGTGTTTCCAGATTTTCACGATCCAGCGACGGCAGCGGCTCGCCATGGATGGTCGCCTCGAAGGCGCGCAGACGCTTGTAGATCGACAGAAGCTCGATGATCGTCGTCCATGAATTGACGAGATACTGGAACGAACCCTGCACCTGCGAGAACACATTGCTGATCTGGCTCATCAGGCCCAAGGTTAGCTTGCCTGCCACGATGGACGGAATGAGGATGACCGTCGGAAAGATATTGTCCGCCTGCAGATAGAGAATGCGGGCCACGTTGAAATAGACATAGTGGAAATAGAGCCGGAAATAATTGTGCCGGACATTGCGGAACAATTCGCGCATTGTAACCGGCCCCGCGCGATCATCATGATCCTCGCCATAGACCAGTTCCTTACGATAGGCCGCTTCTACGCGCTGATTGTTGAATTCCAGCCCCGGCAGCTTGATGCCGACCAGCGCCAGCAGGCCTGTACCGAAGACCGCCCAGAAAATCGCCGCCCAGACAAGCGCATGCGGGATGACGCCGACGATCGGTAGTTCATTGATCTTTTCTGAAAAGGTGAACAGGACCGGCAGGAAGGCGATCAGTGTCATGACGGCCTTCACCAGACTGACGCCCAACTGTTCCAGCGTTGAGGAAAAGCGCATCGTGTCTTCCTGCACGCGCTGCGCCGCACCTTCGATATGACGCAATTGCGGCCAGTGGCTCATGTAATAATCATTCATCGCCGTACGCCAGCGGAAGATGTAATGGCTGACGAAGAAAAGGCTCAACACACCGATCGTGACCGCGATGAAGGCGATGCCGAGGAAGTCGACCGTGCCCCAATAGAAATCGCTGGCCGTGACTGAACCCGGCGTCGACAGCGCCTTCTGCACCATATCGTAGAACGGACCATACCAGGCATTCACCGCTACGCTGGCCTGCACGGAGAAATAGGTCGTGAACAGGATCAGCGCCGAACCAAGGATCGACCAACGCTGCCAGGGATGCGGCGAGAACACTGCCCAGAACGCGTAGAACGCAAAGGTCACCACTGCGAAATAGATATAGAACCAGAGGAACGGCGCGGACCAGAAAATGCTGGCGCCGATGATCGGCGCAGCGTCCGCAGCTGCTGGCGGCATTCCGAATATGCGCCCAAGATTTTCTCCCCCCATATACCAGCCAAGGACAGCCAGCAGGCTCCAGAGCACGACAGACGGAAAGAACAATTTGGGGCGGGGGAAGAAAGATACGAACACGAAAAGGGTCCCGATTCTATGGGGTTATCGCCCCCATAGAATGCCTGTTAGCGTGCCTTTACCAGTTAAATCTTTGTAAGATTTTGCCAGAAACCTCATTAGTTTCCTGCTTTTAGCGCCCTACTTGGCCTTTTGACCGGCAAGCACGCCAATGACAGCAACAGCCACCAGCGAAAGCGCTGCCGCGAGACTGGCCGAGGTGAACGAGCCGGAACGCTGCGCCATGTAACCGGCGACCAGCGGCCCGACAATCTGCCCGATGCTGAACGACACGGTCATACGCGCCAGTGCCCGCTTTGGCGATGCCGGAGCCAGAACCCGCGCAATCTGGAGACCGAAAGCCGTCAGCGCCATGAAGGTCATGCCCAGAAGCGCGCCGCCGACCAGCGGGCCAACGGGCGGCGCGATGACGACGCTGGCAGCAACGCCGATGGCTTCCAGTAGCGCCGTCAGCGCAAAAGCATTGAACAGGCCGAACTTTTTCGCCGCCGGAGACCACAGCCAGATGGATGGCGCGGCGGTCAGGCCGGTGACGATCCACACGGCTGCTTCCATCAACGGTCCGCCTTCATTGGCGCGCACGATGGCGATCAGAAACGTCGCGGTGATGACATAGCCGAAGCCGAAAATACCATAGGCAAGCGCCAATGCGTTGAAGGCAAAGCTTTTCGGCAAAGCCGGTTCACGTGTATTGCCGCCATTGCCGCGCGGCCCTTCGCGCACCAGAAAGATCACACCCACCAGCATGACCAGCGTAAGCAGCGCCGCACCGACCCAATCCGCACGCCAGCCAAGGCCGGAAAAGCGGATGGCAGCGACCAGCACCGCCGAGATGGCAATACCGCTGCCCACCCCGCCGAAATGCACCGCGCCAAGCCCGCTGCGCTCGGCTGCGGTCACATGGCTGAGCACGATGGCCGTGCAAAGGATCATCGTCACCGCGCTGATGAAACCGGCAGCAAAGCGGATGGCTGCAAACATCCAGACGCCGTCGAACAGCGCCATTGCCGCGCAAAGCACCGCGCTGATGATGAGACCAGCGATGACGCTGGCGCGTTCAATGCCTGCCGACCAGCCATAGCCCGCCGCCACAGCGCCAAGCAGATAGCCGATATAATTGGAGGAAGCGATGAAGCCTGCATCAGCGGCGTTGAAGCCAAGATCGGCCATCATGCCCGGGAGGATCGGCGTGTAGATGAAACGGCCAATGCCCATTGCAGACGCCATTGCGAGAAAACCGCCCAATGCATAACGGATCGCCGTCTGGTGTTGAGCGGAGTTGGGGGAGGATGACATTGAAATATCCGAACGGGAAAAAGCTGACTTGAGAAAGTTCGACTTGGGAGAGAACTGGGTCATGCGCCGCAAAATACCCCTCAAGCGCGGGCGTACAATTGAATTTTTCTGATGGAAGCGATCAAGGGGAATAGGGGAATAGGGGAATAGGGGAATAGGGGAATAGGGGAATAGGGGAATAGGGGAATAGGGGAATAGGATTAACAACGCCTCGGCCGTCCGCAACCAAAACATACTGCCTTATTCCCCTACTGCCCTACTTCAATGTGGAAATATCGCGCTTGGGGAGATCAAAATGATCGCGGTTCAAAAACTCATTTCTATGACTGGTCTGTGTGCATCCATCTTTCTGACTGCCGGCGCGGTTCAGGCGGCGGAACTGAAGTCCATGGAAGAGGTCGGTGCGGCATTGCAGGCCTGCTGGTCGCCGCCCGCCGGTACAAAGAACTCATCCGTCACGCTGAGCTTCAGCTTCAAGCGCGACGGCAGCCTGATCGGCACGCCGCGCGCCACGGCGATCAATATGAAGGGCGATGCAAAGGCCAGAAAGGCTTTTGCAGATACCGCCATTGAAGCCGTGCAGAAATGTACGCCGCTGCAACTGGCTCCCGCGCTGGCGCAAGGGATCGGCGGTGGTGTCTATACGATGCAGTTCACCTCCCCCGACAAATAGGCGCGAACGCTCGGCGGCGTCCAATCATGGCTTGCGAATCACATAAGTATGTGCTTATGTGTTAGACATGAACGAGAACGATATTTTCAAGGCGCTGGCCGATCCGACCCGTCGCGCAATCTATGAAAAACTGGCGACCGGCAGTCTGAATGCCAGCGCGCTGCGCGAAGGCATGGAGATCAGCCAGCCTGCCATGTCCCAGCATCTGGCGGTTTTGCGCGGCGCCGGACTGGTACGGGAAGAAAAGCGCGGGCGGTTTGTAAATTACGAAGTCGACCCCGACGGTCTGGCGCTGATGGCCCAATGGCTGATGAAATATCGCGCCTACTGGCCAGCGCGTATCGACGCCCTGAAAGACTTGCTGAAGGATATGGACCAATGACCGAACAGCAGAGCCAAACGCCGAAGCCCGATATCGCGCAGACCTATGAGCTGGATGCCGCGCCACAGAAAGTCTGGCGGGCAATCAGCACGCCCGAATTCCGGGAGCACTGGCTTCCCACAGCCGATCTTGCCGAACAGAGCGCCGCATCGTGCAAACCCGGTGAGGAAATCACCTATCGGATGCGCGAGAAGGAACCGCCGTTTCTCGAAAGCACCGTCACTTTCAGCATCGCTCCCAATGGTGAGGGCGGCACGCGCTTACAGATCAGTCATGTGCTGAGCGACATACGGCTGAAGCGCCCTGCCCCGGTTGCAGCCAATGCCAATGGATCGCTGCTGATGCGCGCGGCCTAGCGCAAGACAGACCGTCATCCGACAATCTGGAAAGGAGTTCGCCATGCGCGAAACGATGCAACTCGTCCCTATGGTCGTTGAACAATCAAGCCGCGGCGAACGGTCATTCGACATTTACTCCCGCCTGCTGCGCGAGCGGATCGTGTTCCTCAACGGTGAGGTGAACGACACGGTTTCGGAACTGGTCTGCGCCCAGTTGCTGTTTCTCGAAGCCGAAAATGCCAGGCTGCCGATCAATCTCTACATCAACTCACCCGGCGGTGTGGTGACGAGCGGTTTCGCGATCTACGATACGATGCGCTATATCCGTGCGCCCGTTCACACGCTTTGCATGGGCACCGCCCGCTCGATGGGTTCCTTTCTGCTGATGGCGGGCGAACCCGGCCACCGCGCAGCGCTACCCAATGCCAGCCTGCTGGTGCACCAGCCATCGGGCGGGTTTCAGGGCCAGGCATCGGATATTTTCATCCATGCCGAGGAGGTGCAGCGTACCAAACGCCGCATGATACGGCTTTACGCGGAACATTGCGGACGCACCGAAGAAGAGGTTGAACGCGCGCTGGACCGCGATAATTTCATGACCGCGCAGGAAGGTCTCAGCTGGGGGCTGGTCGATCACATTCTGGAAAAGCGTGACGACCCGCCGTCGTGACTACTGGCTTGACGGCGCGGCGACTTCCTTTTCCGTTTCCTTTGCAGGGCGCAGCGGCACACTGTCGGGAATTCCAGAATGCAGGAAATGCAACAGCGTATCCTGCACCGATTCCAGCCGGTGCACGGAATCACGCCAGCCGAAGGGTATTTCCTTCGGCACGGGCGGAATGCGCTGCGGCACCACGCCTTCATCGAGCGAACAATTGGCAATGATGATCTGCAACGCCTCGCCGACCCAAGGCGGCGGGGGAGCCTCCTTCTTGCGCAGCGCATTGCCCAGCGCTTCGCCGAACAATAGCGCCGAGGCATAAAGACGAATGCCGCGACGATCATAACGTCCGGCCATTTCGGTCACTTCGCGCGCCGCCAGCCGCCCGCGCAATGACCAGCGCGCATTGCTTCGGGCAAGTGCAATGCCGTCGCCCAGCGCGATGACAGCCCGATGGGCAGAGGTGAACTGATTGACCGCATTTTGCGCGCGCACCGAGTCCTGTTTATCAAGCGCCATAGCCGCCTGTTTCAGCCCGTTTGCCAGCCGGTCCAGCAGGCCCCGCGCCGCCCTGTCGATCAGCCGCACCGGATCAGGCGTCAGCAAAATCTGGCTGAACAAAAGCCCGACACCTGCCCCCACCAGAACATCGATCAGGCGCGTCACACCTGCCACTTGCGGCCCCATGGCCAGCACCAGAATGGCCGAAACCCCGGACTGGATGGCAATCGCCGGCGCCATGCCGAACGACGTAGCCAGCACCATGGCGATGAAGGTCACCACCGCCATATGCATGACGGGAATGGTTTCCGGCAGCAGAAGCGACAGTTCTCCGATCACCACGCCTGTCGTTACGCCGACCATGACGCCGATGGCCTGCTTGCCGTGGTTTGGCAGGTTGGGCGCAAGGCAGATCACCGCCGTGACCATGGCAAAGACCGGCCGCGGCTGGCCGAGAAGCCATTGACAGATCAGCCAGGCGACAGCGCCCGCAATGGAAGCAACCAGCGCATCGCGCCAGCTCACCGACCATTGCTGAACGATCTTGTTCAAGCGCTGATGCATGGCTTTCTCCGCTTCGGCAGACCTATCCGCAGATATCTATGGCAGAAGCCCGGCAGCTCAAGACTTGAAGAAGGCCTCATACTGATCCGGCTTGAAACCGACCGTCAGCACGCCGTCCTTGTCGAGCACCGGACGCTTGACCATGGATGGCTGTTCCAGCATCAGCGCCCGCGCCTTGGCGGCATCGACATTCTGGCGCACTTCTTCCGGCAATTTGCGGAAAGTCGTGCCCGCGCGGTTCAAAAGCTGTTCCCAGGCGACGGTTTTCAGGAAGCGGTCGAGCGTTGCCGCATCGAGCCCTTCCTTCTTGTAATCGTGAAAACCAAAGTCGATGCCATGGTCCTCAAGCCATGTGCGCGCCTTCTTCATGGTGTCGCAGTTTTTGATACCGTAGATGGTTACGCTCATGGTCGACTCCTTCAATGCTTTGCGCGATCAAAGGCCAATACGCATTTCGGTTCAACCCTTTATGTCGGCCTATCGCGCATCGTGAAAGATTATGCCCAGCGTATGTCGCATGCCGGAGCGGATACGGCTGACGCCGTGCCGCATCTTGACCCGGTAATCGCCGCGCGTGCCTTGCACCGGGCGGTCGTTGACGGCGAAGATCACCGCATCGCCCTGTTGAAGCGGCACCACCTCTGCCCTGCTCTGCATGCGCGGGCGTTGCTCGGTGAGCACGAATTCACCGCCCATAAAATCCTCGCCCGGCTTCGACAGGAGAATGGCCACCTGTAACGGGAAGGCGATGTCACCATAAAGGTCCTGATGCAGACAATTATAATCCCCCTCCACATATTGCAGAAGAAGCGGTGTCGGGCGCGACTGCCCGGCTGCATGGCAGCGTTCCAGAAAGGCGTCATGGGTCGGCGGATAGCGGGTGTCGCTGCACATTCTCCGGCTCCACGCATTGGCGATGGGTGCGAGCTGCGGATAGAGGCTGGCGCGGAGGCTCCCAATTAAGGCAGGCAGCGGATTGGCGTAATATTTGTATTCGCCGCGTCCAAAACCTTGTCGCGCCATGGAAATGGTGGTGCGAAATGCGGCGGAATCATGCCATTTCGTGGCGAAATTGTGGCAATCATTCTCGGAGAGAAGTTTCGGGAGAATGGCCGTACCGAATGAGTCGAGTTCGGCGCCGATCTTGTCCCAGTCATAGACGGCGACTTTTGCCGCCGCCTTTTCCACGTCGCCGCTCATGCTTCACGCTCCCGCTTCAGGAGGTCGCGCTTGCGCTCGACACCCCAGCGATAGCCGGACAGTCCGCCATCATTGCGCACCACACGATGGCATGGCACCGCGACGGCGATCTTGTTGGCAGCGCAGGCCTGCGCAACGGCGCGAACGGCTTTCGGTGCACCGATCCGCTCGGCAATATCGGTATAGCTCGCTGTTTTTCCTGCGGGAATTTCCCGTAAGGCCTGCCAGACGCGCTGCTGGAACGCCGTTCCGCGCAGATCGAGCGGCAGGTCGAGACCGATGCCCGGCGCTTCGACAAAGCCGACCACCTGCGCGATCATGTCTTCAAAGTCGCGATCAGCCCCGATGAGATTGGCTTTGGGAAAGCGTTTTTCCAGATCGCGGATCAGTGCTTCCGGATCGTCGCCCATCAAGATGGCGCAGACGCCCTTGTCGCTTGCAGCCACAAGGACTGCGCCAAGCGCCGATTGCCCAATGGCGAAACGAATGTCGGCGTCCTTGCCGCCCTGCCGGTAAGCCTTTGGTGTCATTCCAAGAATCCGGTCTGAGGCTTCATAGAAGCGACTGCTGGAATTATAACCGGCATCATAGATCGCATCGGTCACGCGGATTTCCGGCGCGTCGAGCGCCACACGCATTTTCCTTGCACGATGTGCGTCCGCATAGGCCTTGGGCGTCAACCCAGTGAAGGCTTTGAAAATGCGATGGAAATGCGCCGGGCTAGTCTTCACCGCATCCGCGATTTCTTCCAGAGACGGCACTTCTTCCGCTGCCTCGATATAGCGGCAGGCAGCCGCCACGATTTCGGCATGGCGCGCATTGTTCTGCGTTGCGAGCGTTTCGGTCAGATGCGGCTTGCAGCGCATGCAGGGGCGGAAACCTGCCCGCTCCGCATCTTCGCAACGATCGAAAAACTGCACGTTTTCGCGTTTTCCGCGCCGCGACGGGCAGGATGGACGGCAATAAACGCCGGTGGTGCGCACGGCATAAACGAAGGCTCCGTCCGACGCCTTGTCGCGTCCGAGCACCTTCTGCCAGCGGCTTTCATCGGGATCATGCGTTTTGAGGGTCATAAGGTTCATGTCCGTGTTCCTTCTTTATATGAACCAGACATAGGACCTTACAAGGGCGGTCACACTCCGCTGCTTGCTTTCAAATTCGAAATGAAAAAAGCGGGCCTTCGAAGACCCGCTTTTGCCGAAATATCGCTCGATACCAGCGATCAGGATTTACGCGCATCCGCGATAGCCGCGATCAGTTCCTGCTGCTTCATCACGCCGCCATAGAGCTTGGTGCCGATGACAAAAGACGGGGTGCCGCTGAAATTGAACGCTTCACCCTGATTCATGTTGCGCTCGAGAATGCCATTGATCCGCTTGGAATCAGCCTTATAGGCCGCTTCAAGCTTGGCAGCGTCGAGACCGCCCTTCTTCATGGCCGTATCAACCTGTTCCTTGGTCAGACGGCCCGGCGTGGCCATCAGCGCTTCCATGGCCTTGACGTAATTGCCGGACTTTTCCGCAGCCAGAACAAGCCGCGCCGCATAGGCCGACATATCGCCGAAAATGATCCAGTCCTTCAGAACCAGCCGCACATTGCCGTCATCCTTGACGACGCGCATCAGTTCACCATGGCCCTTTTTGCAATAGGGGCACTGATAGTCGAAATATTCGACGATGGTGACATTGCCATGCGGATTACCGAGAACCGGGATTTCCTTGTCGTAGAGAACCTCGGCCACGGTCGGAACGGCCTGTGCCAGACCCTGCGCACCCGAGAATCCGAGTGTCGCAATGGTCCCGGCTGAAACAGCCAGCATCTGACGGCGGTTTATCATGAACTAGCTCCCATGCCAGATTGGGACTTGTCGAGCACCACAACGCGGGCACCCGTCGGGGCGCGCTTGTAGAGATCGAGAATGTCCTGATTGAAAAGACGGATACAGCCCGAGGACGCCGCCTTGCCGACCGACCACGGCTCATTGGTGCCATGGATGCGATAGAGCGTGTCCTTGCCGTCGCGATAAAGATAGAGCGCGCGGGCGCCAAGCGGATTGCGGATACCGCCCTCCAGACCATTGGCGTATTTCGCATAATGGTCAGGATTGCGCTTGATCATGTTGGCGGTCGGGGTCCAGCGCGGCCATTGTGATTTATAAGCAACCTTGGCTTCGCCCTTGAAGGTCAGCCCGGCGCGGCCGACACCGACCGAATAGCGCATGGCCTTGCCGCCCGGCTGCACGAGATAAAGATAGCGCGCATAGGGATCGACAATGATGGTGCCGACCGGATGATCGGTCGCATAATCGACCTGCTTGCGCAGGTTGCGCTCGGCAATCTTGTTCACATCGAGCGCAGGAATGAAATTATTGCCGTCGGTGACAGCGCCGTACATCACTTCATATTCGCTGCGCGCCGTCTGCACTTCCGGTTCTGCGACGGCTGCGACTTGCACCGGCTGCGGTTCTGCCACAACAGGCTGGGGCATGATGACCGCGACCGGCTGCTCGGCGGAAGTCGTCGTGCAAGCGGCAGCTGCCAGCGGCAGCACAGCGATGGTGGCAATGCGCAACAGTCGCGCTGCAATACGGTATCTATCGTCCCCGCGCTTCATAATAGTCCAAGCCCCCGGCATCATCTTCAATCCTTGTTTCTGCAATTACATCCGGCCATCGGTGGTGAGACCGGCCGACCGGGCAATGGTGGCAGACGTGACATCGCCCACCAGTCTCGTCCCCTCCCGCTCGCGGCTTGCCTTGTCGAAGAAAATCATCGTCGGCGGGCCAGCCACTTTCAGCTTCGCCATCAGGTCCGCATTGCCATTAGTGAGATCGGAAATATCAGCCTTGATGAGCTGATAGCCGTTCAGGCTTTTCTTCACATCGGCATCCGGCAACACGCGCTTTTCCACGGTGGAGCAACTCACGCACCAATCCGCCGTGAAATAGATCAGCGTCGGGCGCGAGCCTTCCACTGTCGCAAGCTTCTCCTGAAGGGAAGAAACCGTATCGACCGGCGCGAATCGCAGCTCGGCCATACTCTGGTTGTCGCCACGGTTAGCGAATACGGCCAGCGGTTGCAACGGATCTCTGCCGCCAGACGCAAGGCCGAGCATCAGGATGGTTGCGTAGACGAAGGCTGCCGCACCTATCGTGCGAGCCACAACGCTATGCCCCGGCACTTTAAGGAAGGCAAAACTTGCCACGCCGAACAGCAGAATGGCCCAGAGCGCCATATCCACGCCCGAAGGCAAAAGCGGTGCAGCCATGAAGATCGCGGTTGCCAGAAAACCGAAGCCGAAAATCTGCTTCACGGTTTCCATCCATGCGCCTGCGCGCGGCAGCGTGCCCGCGCCAAGGGTCGCAAAAGCGATCAGCGGCAAGCCCTTGCCGATACCCAGCGCGAAGAGTGCCCCCGCACCCAGCGCGACATTGGCCGTCTGTGCAATATAGAGAAGCGCGCCCGCCAGCGGTGCGGTCACGCAAGGGCCGACAATCAGCACCGACGAGAAGCCGAGCACGGCGGCGGAGCGCTTGGAGCCTGTACGCTGGCCGGTCTGCGCGGAAACCGCGCTGACCCACCGGCTTGGAAGCTGGATCTGGAACAGGCCGAACATCGACACGGCCAGCAAGGTGAACAGCGCCGCCAGAGCAAGTGCCGTCCATTTCGATTGCAGGACCATTTGCAGGTTCTGCCCCGACCAGCCAGCGATCGCCCCCACCAGCGCAAAGCCCAAAGCCAGACTGACCACATAGATGGAGGAGAGGACGAAGCCGCGTTTTGCCGTCAGCTTTTCACCTTCGCGCGCCAGCGTTCCGGCGACGATGGGATAGATCGGGAAAACGCAAGGCGTGAAGGCCAGCAGCACCCCGAACGCCAGAAAGGCCGCGATGACAAAGCCCGTGCCGCCCTCAGCCAGCAGGTTTTCGACCATGCCCTTTTCAGGCGCGAGCGCAAAAGCCTTGCTTTCATTGGCGGTGCTTGCAGCCATCCGGGGCGTAGCAGTCGTGAAAGC
Organism: Brucella sp. 22210; assembly: GCF_052045675.1. Classification (NCBI taxonomy): domain Bacteria; kingdom Pseudomonadati; phylum Pseudomonadota; class Alphaproteobacteria; order Hyphomicrobiales; family Brucellaceae; genus Brucella; species Brucella sp. 22210. The sequence goes on along the minus strand of NZ_JBQEPD010000004.1, from coordinate 70,287 downwards.
AGTGCCTTGCGCGAAAGACTGGGTTTGGGCCTTGGCCAGGGCGCCCATCTGGCTTAAAACGGCCAGCGTCACCGGGTCGACTGTCCGCGTTTCAGGCCGATAGCAGATGCCGTCTTCTTGACAGCCCTGATAGGTGATTTCCACCGGCGCGGTTTGCGCATTCAGGCTGGCACTCGCATGGCGATAATAGACTTCGAGCCTGCCGAAATTCGGGTCGTCCTTGGCGATGCCGGGCTGCGTATCGACATCGAGCGCATTGCCCTTGTCGTCCTTGGCGGCAATATGATCGCGATAGAGATAATAGCCTTCGGCAATGGTCCAGCCGAGCACAAGGCGTCCATCGGCATCCTTCGTCACGCCAAGACGAAAGGCTTCGTTCACCGGCAAGGGGCCAGCGGCAAAGGCTGACGAGAACGCCGTGAAGATCAGGAGAGCGAAACTCACAAGGCTCGCAGAAAGACGCATTCCGGTTTTCCGAACTGATTCGTAGAAAATTGATTATGTTGCAAAAGGCGAATGCCGCCGCCACCTTAAGGCAGCCTTAAGCTGGGACAGCGACAAGCCGGGCCGATTTAAAACGACAACAAGGCAAAAACAGGAAGATCGATGCGCATTCTGGTGGTTGAAGACGATGCAATCCTGCTCGACGGGTTGTCCGTTGGTTTGGGCATTGCCGGTTTCACCGTGGATGCGGTCTCGACCTGCGGCGATGCCGAAGCAGCCCTTGCAGCGCAAAATTACAATGCTGTCGTGCTCGATCTCATGCTGCCGGACGGGTCCGGCCTCGACATTCTGAAGACCATGCGGCGCGGACGCGACGACACGCCGGTGCTGCTTCTGACCGCCCGCGATCAGGTGCCCGAACGTATCGCGGGGCTGGACGCCGGCGCCGACGACTATGTCGGCAAACCGTTCGACCTGCATGAACTGGCCGCCCGGGTGCGCGCCATTGCGCGACGCGGGACTGGTCGCGCCAATGCCATGCTGGAATGGCGCGGCGTCGAGCTTGATCCGGCGGAAATGTCGGCGCGCTTCAAGGGCGAACCGCTGCGGCTGACGCGGCGTGAATTCTCAATCCTGCGCGCGCTGATGGAGCGCCCCAATGCAACGCTTTCCAAATCATCGCTGGAAGAAGCGCTTTATGGCTGGCAGGAAGAAGTGGAAAGCAATGCGGTGGAGGTGCATGTCCACCACCTGCGTTCCAAGCTTGGCTCCGATTTCATCGAGACCGTGCGCGGTGTCGGCTATCGTCTGGCGGGGGCCTGCGCATGAGTTCGATCCGTGGCCGTCTGACCGGCATTCTGATTGGTGTAACCTGCATCGTCTGGCTGGTTGCCGTGGTCTGGATTCACACCACCACCCAGGCCCAACTGGAAAAGGTTCTGGACGCGCGCCTGATGGAAGCCGCGCGCATGGTCAATTCGCTTTTGAGCGATCACCGCGTGGAAGTCGGCCCTGATGGCGATGGCGGCCAGCTTTCACTCAAGCCCATGCCGGAATTTTCCGACTATGACCGGCAGCTTTTCTGCCAGATCTGGGCGCTGGACGGCAAGCTGGTCGGGCGTTCGGAAAGCGCGCCCGTTACAAGGCTGACGAGCGTTGCGAACGGCTTTTCCAACACGGTTGTCGCTGGCGAACGCTGGCGGGTGTTTGCGGTTGAAAACACGCAGCTTGGTCTGCGCGTGATGGTCGGCGACAGTCTCTATGTCCGCGAAAGACTGGTCCGCAATGTGGTGACGGGGCTGGTCGTGCCTGCCCTTCTGGTGCTGCCGCTGCTGGCAGGCATGATCTGGCTTTGCGTGCGGCGCGGGCTCAACCCGTTGAGCAGCCTTGCCTCCGTTCTGTCGAAGCGACAGGCACAGGATTTACGCCCGCTGCCGGAAGAGAATCTGCCCAAGGAAATCGCCCCTGCGGTAACAGCGCTGAACGGGCTGTTTCACCGCGTCGAGGAAGCACGCGAGCGCGAGCGCAACTTCGCGATTTTTGCCGCTCATGAGCTGAAGACACCGCTCGCCGGTCTGAAGACGCAGGCGCAGATCGCCGAGAGCGCAAAGGACGAAGCCGTGCGCGCCAATGCGGTGCGCCAGATTGCAGCCGGTGTGGACCGCACCAGCAGGCTGGTCGGTCAGCTGCTCGATCTTGCAGCGCTTGAAACTTCAGACGAAACCGAAACACCGACGCCGGAACCGGCCTGCAAGCTTCTGCACACCATCGCCACCGATATGCGTATGCTCGGCGCACAACGCGGCGTCGCCATCGAATTGCTGGAAGGCATGCCACTCGTGCAGATGCCCTTCCCGCATCTCTTCACGCTGGCGGCGCGTAACCTGATCGAAAACGCAGTACTGCATTCACCACCGGATGGTTTTGTGCGCTGCGGCTTTACCGTCGCGGACAGCCGCCTCACCCTGACCGTTGAAGACAGCGGCCCCGGCATTCCCGATATCGAAATGCCGCATGTCACCGAGCGCTTTTTCCGCGGCAAGCACCGGCAGGACAATGGCAGCGGCCTCGGCCTTGCCATTGTGCAAATGGCGGTCACGCGGATGGAAGGCACATTCGATCTGGTGAACCGTCCCGATGGTGGTCTTCGCGCCACGCTGACGGTGCCAATCGCCTGACGTCTGAGATCGGTTCCCTCCCTAGAAAATCGTCGTTGATTAGGATCAATGACAGCACGCCACTGAGCGCCGATAGAAATCCTGTCGCTACAACTGCCCCTGACGGGCGGTCTTCGTTACGCGCTGCGAGGGGATTTCATGAACTACGCCGCTGGAACAGTCCTATCCGGTCTGGGAGCGCTTTTTGCCGTTCTCCTGGCCGGATTTTCCCATGACGAGCTGTTCAGAACCCATATGTGGATTCTGTTCGTCGTGCTCGCCATTTTCACCATTCTTCTGTTGCGCAACGCCGATTACGGTCTGACGCCGAAAAAGACGGATCAGTCCGTCTATATGGACGGTCCGATCCGCTACGGCCTGATTGCGACAGTGTTCTGGGGCGTTGTCGGCTTCCTCGTCGGCGTTGTTATCGCCGCGCAGCTCGCTTTTCCCGATCTCAATCTGGAACCATGGCTGAACTTCGGTCGCGTGCGCCCGCTGCACACTTCCGCCGTCATTTTCGCCTTCTGCGGCACCGCGCTCATCACCACATCCTTCTATGTGGTGCAGCGCACCTGCCGCGCCCGCCTGTTCGGTGGCGATCTCGCCTGGTTCGTGTTCTGGGGCTACCAGCTTTTCATCGTCATGGCCGCCACCGGCTATCTGCTCGGCATCACGCAAAGCCGCGAATATGCCGAACCGGAATGGTATGTCGACATCTGGCTGACCATCGTCTGGGTCGCCTATCTGGTGGTGTTCCTCGGCACCGTGCTGAAGCGCAAGGAGCCGCATATCTATGTGGCCAACTGGTTCTTCCTCGGCTTCATCATCACCATCGCCATGCTGCACATCGTGAATAACCTTGCCGTGCCGGTCTCCTTCCTGGGCACCAAGAGCTATTCCGCCTTCTCGGGTGTTCAGGATGCGCTGACGCAATGGTGGTACGGCCACAATGCCGTCGGCTTCTTCCTGACCACTTCGTTCCTCGGCATGATGTATTATTTCGTGCCGAAGCAGGCGAACCGTCCGGTCTATTCCTATCGCCTGTCGATCATCCACTTCTGGTCGCTGATCTTCCTCTATATCTGGGCCGGTCCGCACCACCTGCACTATACCGCACTGCCCGACTGGGCGCAGACGCTGGGCATGGTGTTCTCGATCATGCTGTGGATGCCGTCCTGGGGCGGCATGATCAACGGCCTGATGACGCTTTCGGGCGCATGGGACAAGATCCGCACCGATCCGATCATCCGCATGATGGTGGCTGCCATCGCCTTCTACGGCATGGCGACCTTCGAAGGCCCGCTGATGTCGATCAAGGCGGTCAATTCTCTGTCGCACTATACCGACTGGACCATCGGTCACGTTCATTCCGGCGCGCTTGGCTGGAACGGCATGATCACCTTCGGCGCGATCTATTATCTGGCTCCGAAACTGTGGAACCGTGAGCGCCTCTACTCGGTGCGCATGGTCAACTGGCACTTCTGGCTCGCCATTCTCGGCATCGTGCTCTACGCCGCCGCCATGTGGGTTGCGGGTATCCAGCAGGGCCTGATGTGGCGTGAATACGACGATCAGGGTTTCCTCGTCTATTCCTTCGCAGAAACGGTCGCCGCGATGTTCCCTTACTACGTCATCCGCGTGACCGGCGGCCTGCTCTACCTCACGGGCGGTCTCGTCATGGCCTGGAACGTCTATCAGACCATTCGCGGAAACCTGCGCGATGAGGCGCCGATTGCCGGCGCAACCCCGGCCAAGCCGGCATCAGCGATGCAGCCTGCGGAATAAGGATCGAACACACATGTCCTTTCTGAAAAAACACGCCGTAATCGAAAAGAACGCAACGCTGCTGCTGGTTGGATCGCTGACCGTGGTGCTGATTGGCGGCATCGTGGAAATCGCGCCACTGTTCTATCTCGAAAACACCATCGAGAAGGTGGAGGGGATGCGTCCCTATTCACCGCTCGAGCTTGCGGGGCGCAATATCTATGTGCGCGAAGGTTGCTATCTGTGCCACAGCCAGATGATCCGCCCTTTCCGCGACGAGGTGGAACGCTACGGGCATTACAGCCTTGCAGCGGAATCCATGTATGACCATTCGTTCCAGTGGGGCTCCAAGCGCACGGGGCCGGACCTCGCCCGCGTCGGGGGCCGTTATTCCAACGAATGGCATGTCCAGCACCTGATCCGCCCACGCGATGTGGTGCCGGAGTCGGTCATGCCGAGCTACGGCTTCCTGAAGGATACGCCGCTGAGCGCCAACAACATTGCCGCCGATCTCAAGGCCAATGTCGCGGTGGGCGTGCCCTATACGCAGGACATGATCGACAATGCGCTGGCCGACCTGAAGGCGCAGGCCGATCCCGAAGCCGACACATCCGGCGTCGAGGGGCGTTATCCCAAGGCCAAGCTCGGCGATTTCGACGGCAATCCGGCTGCGTTGACGGAGATGGATGCGCTGGTCGCCTATCTCCAGATGCTCGGCACGCTGGTCGATTTCTCGACCTACGATCAATCCCCCAAAGCGCGATAGGAGCTTCCCATGGATTACAACGCCATGCGCCACTTCGCCGACAGCTGGGGCCTGCTCGGCATGACGGTCTTCTTCGTTATCACCGTCTTCTATGTGTTCCGTCCCGGCAGCAAGAAGATCGCCGACGAGGTGAAAGCCATTCCGTTCAAGGATGACGCAAATGACTGATAAGCATATCGACGACGTCAGCGGTGTTTCGACCACCGGCCATGAATGGGACGGCATCCGCGAACTCGACAACCCGATGCCGCGCTGGTGGCTGTGGACCTTCTACGCCACCATCCTGTTCGCGATCGGCTACACTATCGCCTATCCGGCATGGCCACTGATTTCCAGCTCGACTGCGGGGCTGACCCAATGGTCGAGCCGCGGCGCATTGCAGGAAGACATGCGCCAGGTAGCGGCGGAAAAGCAGGGCATTCTCGACCAGATCAAGGCCAAGGATGTGCATGAGATTCTGGCCGATGAAAACCTGCGCCAGTTCGCCATTGCAGGCGGCGCTGCCGCGTTCCGCGTCAACTGCGTGCAATGCCATGGCTCTGGCGCGCAGGGTGCACCCGGCTATCCGAACCTCAACGACGATGACTGGCTGTGGGGCGGTTCCATCGACGAAATCCTGACGACCATCCGTCACGGCGTCCGTTCGAAGGACGACGCGGATACGCGCGCTTCCGAGATGCCCGCTTACGCCGACATTCTGGAACCGCAGCAAATCCGCGATGTGGCAGCCTATGTGGTCAGCCTGACCGGCACACCGCACGATCCGTCGATGGTTCCCGCAGGCCAGAAGGTCTTCTCGGAAAACTGCGCTGTCTGCCACGGCGCCGACGCCAAGGGCAGCCGCGAATTCGGTGCGCCGAACCTGACCGATGCGATCTGGTTCTACGGTTCCGGCGAAGACGCAATCATCCGTCAGGTGTCGCATCCCAAGCACGGCGTGATGCCCGCATGGGAACCGCGCCTCGGCGACACAACCGTCAAGCAGCTGGCGATATTCGTCCATTCGCTGGGCGGGGGAGAATGAAGAGAGGGGAGTAAGGCAGTAGGGGAATAGGGGGGTATGTTTTGGTTGTGAAGGCCCGCAGCGTCGCTCCCCTTTTTTCATACTCCCTTACTCCCCTATTCCCCTACTCCCTTCTCCTCCCTAGGAGCATAAAATGTCAGAGCAAGTCGAACGTATCGACGTTCAGGCAGTGAATTCCCCCAAGACGCGGCAGTCGCTTTATGCGGCGCGGGTCAAGATTTTTCCGAAGCGCGTTCAGGGTGAGTTCCGGCGCTTCAAATGGCTCGTCATGCTCATCACGCTGGGCATCTACTATCTGACGCCATGGCTGCGCTGGGATCGCGGGCCTTATGCGCCAGATCAGGCCGTGCTGATCGACCTCGCCAACCGCCGCTTCTATTTCTTCTTCATCGAAATCTGGCCGCAGGAATTCTATTACGTCGCGGGCCTGCTCATCATGGCGGGCCTCGGCCTTTTTCTGGTCACCTCCGTCGCGGGCCGCGCATGGTGCGGCTATACCTGCCCGCAGACTGTCTGGGTCGATCTCTATCTCGTGGTGGAACGCGCCATCGAAGGCGACCGCAACGCCCGCATGAAACTCGACAAGGGGCCGTGGACCTTCGACAAGATCTGGAAGCGAGTGACGAAACATTCGGTCTGGCTCCTGATCGGCGTTCTGACCGGCGGCGCGTGGATTTTCTACTTCGCCGATGCGCCAAGCCTGCTGCTCGATTTCCTGACCGGACAGGCAGCGCCCGTTGCCTATTTCACCGTCGCCATTCTCACCGCCACCACCTATACGCTGGGCGGGCTGATGCGCGAGCAGGTCTGCACCTATATGTGCCCCTGGCCGCGCATTCAGGCCGCGATGCTCGATGAGAATTCGCTGACCGTGACCTATAATGACTGGCGCGGCGAACCGCGTTCGCGCCATGCCAAGAAGGCAATCGCCACCGGGGAATCCGTCGGTGATTGCGTGGATTGCAATGCCTGTGTGGCCGCCTGCCCGATGGGTATCGACATTCGCGACGGCCAGCAGCTTGAATGCATCACCTGCGCGCTGTGCATCGATGCCTGCAATTCGGTGATGGACAAGATCGGCAAGGCGCGCGGCCTCATCTCCTATGCGACGCTGGCCGACTACGACGCCAATATGGCGCTTGCCACCAACAACGGGACGATGCCCATCACCCCTGCCCGGGTTTACGCTGCGCCCAATGTGCTCTCCGACAAGGTGCAGAACCTGTCATGGGGCAAAGTACTGCGTCCGCGCAGCCTGTTCTATTTCATCGTCTGGGCGCTGATCGGCCTTACACTGGTCATTTCGCTGTCGATGCGCCAGCGCATTGGCATCAACGTCCTGCACGACCGCAACCCGCAATATGTGCTTCTGTCGGACGGTTCGATCCGCAACGGTTATACGGTCAAGCTGCTCAACATGATCCCGACGCCGCGCACCTTCCGCTTGTCCATCGAAGGATTGCCCGGCGCGACGCTGACCGTGCAGGACGAGACGGCAGATACAGACGGCAATTATGCCGTGCCCGTCGAACCCGACCGACTGAAGACATTGCGTGTCTTTGTGACCTTGCCGCACAGCGCCATCTCGGATCACCGCAAGGATTACGAAATCGAAGTGCGCGACGCGGACGGCGCTGAACACGCCCGCTACAAGGCAACCTTCATGGCTCCGGAGGGACGATAATGTCGGCAGAAACCGAGACTGCATCCGCAAATTCGGCAGGCACATTCACCGGCTGGCATATGCTGGGCATCATGGTGGCGTTTTTCGGGGTGATCATCGCCGTCAATGTGACGATGGCCTATCTCGCCATTCACAGCTGGAGCGGGCTGGTCGTCGCCAATTCCTATGTCGCGAGCCAGGAATTCAACGAAAAGGCCCAGACCGGCAAGGAACAGGCAGCCCTCAACTGGCAGTCGACGCCCGCCTATGCCGGGGGTGTCTTTACCTGGCGGCTCACCGACCGCGACGGCAAGCCGGTTGCAGTGACGGGCGGAACGGTGGAGTTCAAGCGTCCTGTTGGCGATGTGAACGATACCAGGGCAGCACTTGCCACCCGGGAAGCGGGCGTGCTCGGCGCCAGCATCGACCTTGCTGATGGCGCATGGGTCATGGAAATCAACGCCGATGCCGGTCTGGAAGACCCCTATCGCCATATCGTCCGCGTTCTGATCAAGAACGGGAAGCTGTTATGAGCTGCTGCGTCGAGAATGCACAGATCGCGACGGTCATCCAGACCGTTTCCCCGGATGAAATGCAGCTTGCCAGCCGCACGCTCGGCGACGGGCTGCGCCAGCTCGACCTGTCGGTGCCGGGCGTTCACTGCGGATTGTGCATCAAGACGATAGAAGAAGCGCTGGCACAGATCGCTGGCGTTGCCTATGTGCGCGTCAACCTGACTGCGCGGCGGGTCGCGATCCGCTGGAAGGACGGCGAAACGCCGCCCAATGTCGTCGATCCGCTGCGTCGCCTCGGTTATGAAGCGCATATTTTCGACATGGGGCAGGAGAAGGACCCTGCCTTCACGCGCCTGCTGATCGCCCTTGGTGTCGCGGCTTTCGCCTCCAGCAATGTCATGCTGCTTTCCGTCGCTGTCTGGTCGGGCGCGGATGCAGCAACCCGCGACCTGTTTCACTGGGTCTCCGGCCTGATCGCCCTGCCGACGCTGATCTTCTCGGGCCGCATCTTCTATGTTTCCGCATGGAACGCGCTGCGCGCAAGGCGTGTGAACATGGACGTACCGATTGCGCTGGCCATCTCGCTTGCCTTTGCAATGAGCATCTATGAGACCATGAACCATGGTCATCATGCCTATTTCGATGCCTCGGTGACGCTTCTGTTCTTCCTGCTGATCGGTCGTACGCTCGACTATATGATGCGCGCCCGCGCCCGTTCCGCCGTGCGTGGTCTGGCGCAGCTTGGTAGTCGTGGCGCGGTGGTGATCGCCGACAATGGCGAGCGGAACTATCTGCCGGTCAATGAAATCCGCCCCGGTATGCGCATCATTCTGGCGGCTGGCGAGCGCGTGCCGGTGGATGCCAGAATTGAGGAAGGCCGCTCCGAACTCGATTGCGCCATTGCATCCGGCGAAAGCGATGCGGTGCCGGTCGGCCCCGGTTCGGATATTCGCGCCGGTACGCTGAACCTCTCCACGCCGCTCGTCATTCGGGCAACGGCGGAAGCCAAGGATTCCTTCCTTGCCGAAATGGTGCGCCTGATGGATGTGGCTGAAGGCGGACGCGCCTATTATCGCCGCCTCGCCGACCGCGCTTCCGAACTCTATGTGCCGATGGTGCACACTATTGCCTTCCTCGCCTTCACAGGCTGGATGGTCTACACCGGCGGCGACTGGTACCGCTCGATCTATATCGCCATCTGCACGCTGATCATCACCTGCCCCTGCGCATTGGCGCTGGCCGTGCCGATTGTGCAGGTGGTCGCAGCGCGCCGCCTGTTCGAGAACGGCATCATGATCAAGGACGGCTCCGCCATGGAACGCATGGCCGAGATCGATACCGCGATCTTCGACAAGACCGGTACGCTGACACTCGGTCAGCCGCGCCTGATCGGCCTTGAAAGCATCAATACGCACTATCTCGAAATCGCCGCCGAGCTGTCGCTCTATTCCCGCCATCCGCTGTCGCGGGCGCTGGCGCAGTTTTCCGGTCAGGGGCCGATGAGCGCCTTCACCCGGATCGAGGAAGTTCCGGGATCGGGTATCGAGGCGGAAATCGACGGTAAACTCTATCGTCTCGGCAAATCCGAATGGGCTGGCGGCATGGCCGATGCAACCGCTTCAAACGGCCCGGAAACCTGTCTTTCCATCGACGGCATGCTGGTCGAAACCTTCCATTTCGAGGACAGCCCGCGCGAAGACGCAGCCGCCGCTATCGCTGCCCTGAAAAAGGATGGGCTGAAGCTTGGCATCATCTCCGGCGACCGATTGCCAGCCGTCCGAAAGCTCGCGGATTATCTGGATGTCGATGATTATCGCGGCGCGGTGCTGCCTGCCGACAAGTCGCAACTCGTGCAGGCGCTTTCCGGCGAAGGTCGCAAGGTGCTGATGGTTGGCGACGGCCTCAACGACGCGCCGGCCCTGGTCGCAGCCCATGTTTCCATGGCCCCGGCAACTGCTGCCGATATCGGGCGCAATGCCGCCGACTTCGTGTTTCTGCGTGAGAGCCTCGCCGCCGTGCCGCTGGCCTTTGCGGTCTCCAAGGAGGCAGGTCGGCTGATCAGCCAGAATTTCGCGCTGTCCATCGGCTATAATATCATCGCCGTGCCAATTGCGATTTTCGGCTATGTCACGCCGCTGGTGGCAGCACTTTCCATGTCGCTGTCGTCCATCGTGGTTGTCAGCAACGCGTTGCGGTTGAAAGCCGGAAAGCAGAAGCAGCAGGCGCAGACACGCACCACGCCGGTTACCGTGGTCAAGGAAGCGCACAAATGAGCGGGCTTCTCTTTCTCATCCCCGTCGCCCTTTTGATGGGCGCGGTGGGGCTGGCAGCCTTTCTCTGGTCGTTGAAAAACGGCCAGTATGAAGACCTCGACGGCGCGGCGAACCGGATATTGCTCGACGACGACACTACGCCGTTATCAAAATCGCGCGCAGATCGTTGACATTGGTGCCGGTCGGACCCGGGATGAACAGATCGCCGATGGCGTCAAAGGCCGTCCATGCATCGTTGTTGTTGAGGCGCGCCGCACCATCCTCGCCCGCCTTTTGCAGACGTGAAACCGTGCTGCCATCGGCAAAAGCACCGGCATTGTCTTCCGAACCGTCGATCCCGTCCGTGTCGGCGGCAAGCGCATGGATATTGGCATAGCCATCAATATCGAGCGCAAAAGACAGCAGAAATTCGCTGTTGCGCCCACCTTTGCCGCCTTTGCCGCGAATGGTGACTGTGGTTTCGCCGCCTGACAGAATGACCACCGGCTTTTTGAACGGACGGTCGCGTTCGACCACTTCCCGCGCAATTGCTGCATGGACATGCGCCACTTCGCGCGATTCCCCTTCCATGGCATCCGACAGGATCACCGCTTCAACGCCGTGCCGGGCGGCCTCTTTCGCTGCCGCTTCCAGCGATACGGCGGCAGATGCAATCACCCGCACTTCGTTTTGCGCGAAAACCGCGTCATCCGGCTTTGGCGCATGCGCTCCTTCGCCGCGAATATGGGCAAGTGCGGCCGCCGGCAATTCCAGCCGGTAGCGTTCGATGATCTTGAGCGCATCATCGCGGCTGGTTTTGTCCGGCACGGTCGGGCCAGAGGCCACGAATGCGGGATTGTCGCCCGGAATATCCGAGACGACCAGTGAGAACACCCGCGCCGGATGGGCGGCAGCGGCAAGGCGTCCGCCCTTGATGGTCGAAAGATGCTTGCGCACGGCATTCATGGCCGAGATCGGCGCACCCGACGCCAGTAATGCCTTGTTGACGGCAATTTCGTCTTGCAGCGTCAGCCCTTCCGGGGGCGACGGCAGCAGCGCCGAGCCGCCACCGGATATCAGCGCCACCACGAGATCGTCTTCCGTGAGACCCGATACGGCTTCGAACAGGCGCCGGGATGCCACAAGTCCCGCTTCATCCGGAACCGGATGCGCCGCCTCGATAATCTCGATGCGTTCGCAAGGCGTGCCATAGCCATAGCGTGTCACCACGAGGCCTTCGAGCGGGCCATCCCAGGCCCTTTCCAAAGCCGCCGCCATCTGTGCGGAGCCTTTGCCAGCGCCGATTACGATCGTGCGCCCCTTTGGCTTGGCGGGCAAATTGGCGCGGATGACCAGTTCGGGATCGGCAGCCGCCACGGCGGCGTCGAAAAGGCTGGTCAGGAATTTCTTCGGATCGGCGATGGCGCTTGTGGCAGTCATGAGAATCCCGGCTTCACAAATCAACGGCGGCACTATTCCCCGCGCGGCACATAAAATCAATGGAGCCGGCCATCTCCCTCCAGATAACCAGCTCCACGCTCTCCCCTCCAGAGAACCGATCAGGCCTGACGCTCAGGCGACATCGTGATTGGCCAAACGCTCCAGCGCGCGCACCAGACCCGAATGGTCGAGACCGTCATCACCATGCGCCGCGCAGGAATTGAACAGTTCCTGCGCCGTGGCCGTGTTAGGCAGCGAGACGCCCAGAGCCTTCGCGCCCTGAAGCGCCAGATTGAGGTCTTTCTGGTGCAGGGAGATGCGGAAACCCGGATCGAAGGTCCGCTTGATCATGCGCTCTCCATGCACTTCGAGAATGCGCGAGGAGGCAAAACCACCCATCAGCGCTTCGCGCACCTTTGCCGGATCAGCACCCGCTTTTGATGCAAAAACCAGCGCTTCGGCAACCGCTTCGATGTTGAGCGCCACGATAATCTGATTGGCGACCTTGGTGGTCTGGCCATCACCGCAATCACCGACCAGCGTGATATTCTTGCCCATAAGCTTGAGAAGCGGCAGCGCCGCGTCAAAGCTTGCCTGCGCGCCGCCAGCCATGATGGAGAGGCTGGCATTCTTCGCGCCGACCTCGCCGCCCGATACCGGTGCGTCGATATATTCAGCCCCGGCAGCACGAACTTTTTTCGCAAATTCCTTCGTCTCGATGGGCGAAATCGAGCTCATGTCGATGAGCGTCTTACCCTTGCCCAGGCCTTCAACCGCGCCGTTTTCGCCGAAAAGGACTTCGGCCACCTGCGGCGTATCCGGCAGCATGAGGATGGTCGTTTCACATTCCGCGGCCACCGCCTTGGGCGTATCGAGAACCGTCAGCCCCGCAGCCAGCAGGTCCTTGTGCGGCGGCTGGCTATGCTTCGAGGTGAAAAGCTGGTGGCCTGCATTTTGCAAATGCTGCGCCATCGGCTTGCCCATGATACCCAGTCCGATAAAGCCGATCTTGGCCATTCTATATCTCCCTATGCAATTTAAGCGCTCAGCCGTTCAGCTTCATATAAGTCTTTGTTTTCACGCATTATCCAACGCAAAACCGCTTCGCACTTTTGCTGGAAATGCTCTGAACCAGCCCAGACCTTCCTCGGTGGTGGTCTTCGGCTTGTACTCACAGCCGATCCAGCCCTTGTAGCCCGCTGCCTTAAGCGCTTCGAAGACGTTCGGATAATGAATCTCGCCGGTGCCGGGCTCATTGCGTCCCGGATTGTCGGCAAGCTGCACATGCGCGATCAGCGGCTTGTAGCGCTCATAGGTGGCGACGAGTTCGCCACGTGTGCGCTGCTGGTGATAAAGGTCATACTGGATGAACAGGTTATTACTGCCCACCTCGTCGATAATCGAAACCGCCTGCTCCACGGTGTTGAGATAGAAACCCGGAATGTCGTAATGGTTGATCGGCTCGATCAGCAGGCGGATACCGTGCTTTCCCAGTTCCTTCGCCGCCAGCCGCAGATTGCTGACGAAAGTCGCCCGCATCACATCCGGGTCGATGCCCTGCGGCGCGATACCGGCAAGGCAGTTGACCTGCGAACAGTTGAGCGTCGTGGCATAATCGATGGCGTCGGCCACCCCACGACGGAATTCGTCTACACGATCCGGCAGCACCGCGATGCCGCGCTCGCCACCCGTCCAATTGCCCGCAGGCAAATTGTGCAGCACCTGCGCCAGATTGTGACGGGTAAGGGCGGCCTTCAGCTCATGCCGGTTGAACTCGTAGGGGAACAGATATTCCACCCCGGTGAACCCCGCCTTGGCGGCCAGCGCGAAGCGATCCATGAAGGGCGCTTCGGTGAAAAGCATGGTGAGATTGGCTGCAAATCTTGGCATTTCCGCCTCCTTTTTTAGGCAATTCCGAACGAAGAAACGTCTCACGCTTTTCCCGGAATAACTCTCAACGTTGTTCTTTTCCCTCATCCTGAGGAGCCTCCCGAGCTTGTCGAAGGGAGGCGTCTCGAAGGGCGAGGGAAAATGCACTGCGCCTGCCCTCGTCCTTCGAGGCTTCGCTTCGCTCCGCACCTCAGGATGAGGGGCGGAGGGGTAGCGAAGCGACAGAGAGGTGTGAAATCTTCACGCTCTAATCCAGAAGCGCGGCTATCGCAGTCGGCGCATCCTCGCCGCGTTCGGCCAGTTCCTCGAACTCGACCACCTGATCAATGTCGGTTCCCATGGAAATATTGGTGACGCGTTCCAGAATGAATTCCATCACGACCGGCACCTGATGCTCCTGCATCAACGCCTTGGCCTGCTCGAAACTTTCTGCAAACTGGTTGGGACTGCGCACCCGGATTGCCTTGCAACCGAGGCCTTCGGCAACCGCCACATGGTCGACGCCGTACCCCTTCTCCGCATCGCCGGACGCATTGATGTTGTCGAAGGCAAGGCTGACCTCGAAATCCATGTTGAAGCCACGTTGCGCCTGACGGATCAGGCCGAGATAGGAATTGTTCACGACGACATGGATGTAAGGCAGTTTGTGCTGCGCGCCGACCGCCAGTTCCTCGATCATGAACTGGAAGTCATAGTCGCCCGACAGCGCCACGATGGGCCGATTTGGATCGGCAGCGCGGACACCCAGAGCCGCAGGCAAGGTCCAGCCGAGCGGGCCAGCCTGTCCGCAATTGATCCAGTTGCGCGGGCGATAGACATGCAGGAACTGCGCGCCCGCAATCTGGCTGAGGCCGATGGTGGTGACATAGCAGGTGTCACGACCGAAAGCCTTGTTCATCTCCTCATAAACCCGCTGGGGTTTCAGCGGCGTCTGGTCGAAATGCGTCTTGCGCAGCATGGTCCGCTTGCGGCCCTCGCATTCCTTCGCCCAGCCGGACCAGTCGCGTAGCTTGCCTGCCGCCTTCCATTCGGTTGCGACGTCGAGCAACTGCTTCAGCGCCTTGCCCGCATCGGACACGATGCCGAAATCTGGCGCAAAGACGCGCCCGATCTGCGTCGGTTCGATATCGACATGGATGAAGGTGCGATCCTTGCGATAGGTATCGACATTGCCGGTATGCCGGTTGGCCCAGCGATTGCCGATGCCGATGACCGCATCGGAAGCCAGCAGATTGGCATTGCCATAACGGTGCGAGGTCTGAAGACCGCACATGCCCGCCATCAGACGGTGATCGTCCGGGATGACGCCCCATCCCATCAGGGTCGGGATGACCGGAATGCCGGTGATCTCAGCGAATTCGACCAGAAGATCCGACGCATCGGCATTGATGATGCCGCCGCCTGCGACAATCAACGGACGATCCGCTGCGTTCAGCATGGCAATCGCCTTTTCGGCCTGCGCCCGCGTGGCGGCTGGCTTATAGGCTTGCATCGGCTGATAGGTGTCGATGTCGAACTCGATTTCGGCCATCTGCACGTCGATTGGCAGATCGATCAGCACCGGACCGGGACGGCCCGACTTCATGATATGAAACGCCTTCTGGAAGACAAATGGCACCAGCGCCGGTTCCATGACCGTGACCGCCCATTTGGTGACGGGCGCTGCGATCTTGGCGATATCGACCGCCTGAAAATCTTCCTTGTCGAGACGTGCGCGTGGCGCCTGACCCGTCACGCAGAGGATCGGAATGGAATCGGCAGATGCCGAATACAAGCCGGTGATCATATCCGTGCCCGCCGGGCCGGAGGTGCCGATGCACAGGCCGATATTGCCATGCTTTGCCCGCGTATAGCCTTCGGCCATATGCGAAGCGCCCTCAACGTGACGCGCCAAGATATGGCGGATCGAACCGCGCGCTTTCATCGCCGAATAAAATGGATTGATAGCCGCGCCCGGCACGCCGAAAGCGCAATTGATCCCTTCCCTCTCCAGCACAAGCACGGCTGCATCGACTGCACGCATTCTGGCCATGGCCAATCCTCCTATGGAAACATTCTCCATTTACAAAAGCTATAATTTAAAAATGGAAATGCATACCATTATATGGAAATAAAGATTTTCAACGGAATGGAGATAATCGGCTATACCCTCTGCGCCTTTCCGACTGACAATGGATGCGATAGTGGTAACTCTGAAGTTCAGGCGGGATTCGGAGACGGGTGATGGAACAGGCCAAAGCAAAGCGGGGCCGCAAGGCGGCGGAGAATGCAGCGCCCTCATCCGTGCAGGTTCTGGACCGCAGCCTCAAGCTTCTGGCGCTGATCGCCGATAATGACGGCTCGACCCTGACGGACCTTGCTGACGCGAGCGGCATGGCCCCTTCCACGGTGCACCGTCTGTTATCCTCGCTCGCCAACCACGGCATGGTTTCCCACGATGTGGAAACAGGCGACTGGACCATTGGCGTCAAGGCTTTCGAGATTGGCAATGCCTTTCGCCGTTTCCGCAAGCTGGGCACGCTGGCGCGCCCCTATTTAAAGCAGCTCATGGAAACCAGCGGCGAGACCGCGAATATCGGCGTCGAGGACGAAGGCGATGTCGTGTTCATCTCGCAGATCGAAAGTCACGCGCCGATGCGCGCCTTCTTTCGTCCCGGGCGGCGCGGACCGATCCACGCATCGGGCATCGGCAAGGCAATTCTGTCAACGTGGTCGGATGGCGAAATTGCCCGCGCGCTTTCGGGAAAAATGCTGGAGCATTTCACCCAGCGCACGCTCGATGGCCTGCCCGCACTTTTGAAAGACATTCAGGCGACACGCATGCGCGGCTGGTCCATCGATGACGAGGAACATACGCTCGGCATGTGCTGCATCGCCGCGCCGATTTTCAACGAATATGGCGAGGGCATTGCAGGCATTTCCGTTTCCGGCCCGGCCGTGCGCCTGCCAAAGAAGAAGCTTGAAGAGCTGGGGCCGCTCATCCGCTCGACCGCCGATCAACTGACCCGCGCCATTGGCGGCAAGCGGCCGGAAGAGCTTTAAAACAAAAGACCCGCAGCAGATCGCTCCGCCGCGGGCCATCCTCCTCCAAGGATTGGCAGATCAGGCGAGTTCCGCCTTGAGCGGCTTGCCCGCCACATAGGTTTCAACAATGGCGCGGTCGTCACCGACCGTTTGCAGCAGGAACAGCTCCTGTTCCAGCGTCGCACCTGCCGCCATGCGCAAGCGCATCGGCGATGTGGCGGCTGAATCCAGCACCACGATATCGGCCTCCGTGCCTTCGTCCAGCGTGCCGATCTTGTCTTCCATCGACAGCGCCCGGGCATTGCCAAGCGTCATCATGTAGAAGGACTGGAACGGGTTCAGACGCTGTTCGCGCAACTGCAAAATCTTGTAGCCCTCGTCCATGGTACGCAGCATGGAAAAGCTGGTGCCGCCGCCGACATCGGTCGCCACAGCCATGCGCACGCCCGACGCCTTCAGACGATCACGATCGAACAGGCCGGAACCGAGAAACAGGTTCGAGGTCGGGCAGAACACGGCCACCGAGCCGGTTTCCGCCATCACGCCCACTTCGCGTTCTTCCAGATGGATGGAATGGCCAAGCAGCGTCTTGTTTCCCAAAAGCCCGTAATGCTCGTAAATGCCGAGATAATCCGGCGCATCCGGATAGAGCGACTTGGTGAAGGCGATTTCGTCGTGGTTCTCCGACAGGTGCGTCTGGATAAAGCATTCGGGATGTTCACGGGCCAGCGCCTGACTGGCTTCGAGCTGTTCCGGGGTCGAGGTAATGGCAAAGCGTGGCGTGATCACATAGTCGAGGCGGTCCTTGCCATGCCAGCGCGCGATCAGTTCCTTGCTGTCGTCGTAACCGGATTGCGCCGTGTCGCACAAGGCGGGCGGCGCGTTGCGGTCCATCATCACCTTGCCGCCCAGCATGCGCATGTTGCGGTACTGCGAAGCGCGGAAATAGGCGTCGACGCTCTGCGGATGCACCGAGCAGTAAGCGACAGCCGTGGTGGTGCCATGGCGGATCAGCTCGTCCAGAAAGCGCTCGGCGATGAATTCCGCGTGCTGCTCATCGGCGAATTTCTGTTCGGCCACGAATGTATAGGTGTTGAGCCATTCCAGAAGATTGGCGGCATAGGACGCGACCACCTGGGTCTGCGGATAATGGATATGCGTATCGATGAAGCCCGGCAGGATCAGATGCGGGCGATGATCGGCCAGTTTCACATCGCTGCCCGCTTCCGCGCTTAATTCGGCGTAATCGCCGAGGCGCGCAATGCGTCCGTCTACGACCAAAATGGCGCCATCTTCGATATAGAGATAGGAAGCGCTGTCATCGAGACTTTGCGGCTCATCGCGAAAGGTCAGAACGCGGCCACGGATGAGAAGTCTGGTCATTGTTACTTTGCTCCAGCAGTAGCGGATTCATACCAGGAGGCGAGAAGCTGGCGCTCCTGATCCGTTACCCCGGTGACGTTGGCGGGCGGCATGGCATGGGAGCGACCGGCCTGCAAATAGATTTCGCGCGCATGGGCGGCGATTTCCCGGTCCGTTTCAAGCGTCACGCCTTTTGGCGGCGTGATCATGCCTTCCCAGCCCGGCTGCGCCGCGTGACACATGGCGCAGCGTCCCAAAACGGTATCCCGCACTTTGCCAAAGTGCGGGTCCGAAATGAAGCTTTCCTGCAAGGCCGAAACCTTCTGCTCTTCCGGCTGACCGGTCAGAATCTTCGGGGCCGTGGAAAGCCACATGATGATGATGAACAGGATGACCGTCACCAGCCAGGTCCAGGTCGGCTTGCCTTTACGGGCATGCTGGGTGTTGAACCAATGGCGGATGGTCACGCCCATCAGGAACACCAGCGATGCGATGATCCAGTTATACTGCGTGCCGAAAGCCAGCGGATTGTGGTTCGACAGCATCAGGAACAGAACCGGCAGCGTCAGATAGTTGTTATGCGTCGAGCGCTGCTTGGCGATCTTGCCGTATTTCGGATCCGGCTTGCGACCGGCGATGAGATCGGCCACCACGATTTTCTGGTTCGGGATGATGATCATGAACACGTTGGCCGACATGATCGTTGCCGTGAAAGCGCCCAGATGCAGGAAGGCCGCGCGGCTTGTGAACAGATGCGTATAGCCCCAGGCCACGAACACCAGCACGACATAGAGCATGACCATCAGAAGCGTATCGCTCTTGCCCAGCATCAGCTTGCAGATCGTGTTATAGGCGACCCAGCCAAACGCCAGCGAGCCGATGGAAATCGCGATAGCAACCGGAACAGACACATCGAGCACATTCGGATCGATCAGGTAAAGATCAGCGCCCGTGTAATAAACGATGCAGAGCAGCGTGAAGCCCGACAGCCAGGTGGCGTAGGATTCCCATTTGAACCAGGTGAGGTGTTCCGGCATTTCGGCTGGCGCAACCAGATATTTCTGGATGTGATAGAAGCCGCCGCCATGGACCTGCCATTCCTCGCCATGAGCGCCAACCGGCAAGCCGGGACGCTGGCGCAGACCAAGATCAAGCGCGATGAAGTAGAAAGACGAGCCGATCCACGCAATCGCGGTAATGACATGCAGCCACCGCGCTGCGAAGCCCAGCCAGTCCCAGGCTACGGCAAAATCATACATCAGGCACTCCCATTGTTCGCCCCATTGTTCGTTATCCTATTATGTGCCAAAGCTTTGCGTCCGAGGGAACGTCACAACACGACCATCACTTTCAAAAAAAACTAGACAATCGTGGAGGGGACGCATGTCTTATCTTGATAATCTGCGCGTTTTCGTGCGCGTTGTCGAATTGGGAAATCTTTCTGCCGCCGGGCGCGACCAGCGCGCCTCGCCAGCGGTTGCGAGTAATCGAATCAAGGAGTTGGAGAAGCATCTTGGCGTCCGGCTCTTCAACCGTACCACGCGCAAGCTGACCCCGACCGAGCATGGCCGCATATTCTATGACGGCGCGTTGAAAATCCTCGAAGCGGTGGATGAGGCGGAAGCAGCGGTCGCGGAACTTGCGAAAAATCCCAAGGGATCGATTCGCATCACCGCGCCTTTGGGGCTTGGCCGCAGGCTCATCGCATCGGGCATTCCGGAGTTTCACGACAAATATCCGGACATTGAAGTGCGCCTGCGACTATCTGACCACGAGATCGACATTATGAGCGAAAGCGTGGATGTCGCCTTCAAACTCGGGGTTCTGGAAAACTCCAACTTGCGCATGCGCGGCATCCTGAATTGTGAGCGCGTGATCTGCGCTGCGCCGCAATATCTTGAAAAACATGGGGTTCCGCAATCGCCGGAAGAGCTTCTGGGCGACACGCATGACTGTTTGCTGCTGCGTTTTCCGGGGTCGAAGGAATATTACTGGTCGCTTCAAACATCGGAAGGTCTTCGCAAATTCGAAGTCACCGGGCCTTATGATTCCGATGATGGCGACGTATTGACGCAATGGGCGCTGGGCGGGCGCGGCATCATCAACAAGCCGCTGTTCGAGGTGAAGGAATATCTCCGCGACGGTCGGCTGATACCGCTTCTCGAAAGCACGCCGCCGGCACCGATCCAGCTTGCGGCGATCTATCCGCACAAGCGTTTTCAGGACCCAAAGGTGCGTCTGATCATCGATTTCATGACGGAGCGCTGCCAGCGGCTCATACGGGAAGCGCTGGCTTAAAAAACCGGCCTGCCAAATCAGGCAGGCTGCGAGACCTTGCTTGTGGTCAAAACGGCGGTCAGCACTTCGGCCGCCGCAAGGGCTGCGATGACTTCGGGCCGTTTGTCCTTCACGACCGCGCCGCCGACCGGGCAGATCAGATCTTCAAACAGATCATCGCTGCCGAACTCGCGTTTCAACCAATTTTTGAAAGTCGCCTTCTTGGTCTTCGAGCCGATCATGCCGACATAGATCGCATCGCGGCGTTGCAGCGCCTCGGCGGCGATCAGAAAATCAAGCGCGTGATCATGCGTCAGGATGATGAACGCACTGCCCGGCGGCGCGGAGCGCACCACTTGTTCCGGCATCGCCGCGAGACAGGTTTCAACGCCCGGCGCGTCGACAGCCATCAGCTCGGCCTCGCGCGTATCCACCAGCACCACCCGCACCGGCGTCAGCGAAAGCGCATAGGCCAGCGCATCGCCGACATGGCCTGCACCGAAGACATAGACATGCGGGCGGGTGGCGATTTCCGCATCGACCTTGCTGACCAGTTCATCCGCAAGGCCGCGATTGACGCGTTTGAAATTCAAGGCCACGCGCCCACCGCAGCATTGGCCGATCTCCGGCCCCAGAGGCACATCCATCGGTGAATCGCGACCACCAGCAAGTATTTTCCGGGCATGGTCGATAGCCATATATTCGAGCTGTCCACCACCGATGGTGCGGAAGATCATGTCGCGGGCGACGAGCATCCAGGCCCCCGCATCGCGTGGCGCAGAACCCTTCACATCCGTGACCTCCACCAGCACGCTGTCGTGGCGACGGTTCAGGAAAGCCCGGATATCGTCCCGCCTGCCCAGCGTGCCGCTGCTCATGGTGCTACCCCTTTTGCGTGCGCAGCCGCTCGATCGCCATCAGCACACGCTCAGGCGTGGCTGGCGCATCGAGACGCGGGCTGATCTTGTGATCGGCAACGCTCGCCACCGCATCCGACAGTGCATAAAGCACCGACATGCCGTGCGGCAGCGGCGGCTCACCCACCGCCTTTGAGCGATGAATGGTCGGTTCATAGGCTTCAGACCAGTCGGTCAGCGCCACATTGAAAATCTTGGGCCGGTCGGACGCCAGCGGAATCTTGTAGGTGGACGGCGCATGGGTGCGCAGCCGCCCCTTATTGTCCCAGACCAGCTCCTCGGTGGTGAGCCAGCCCATGCCCTGCACAAAGCCGCCTTCGATCTGGCCGATATCGATGACACGGTTGAGCGACCGTCCGGTATCGTGGAGGATATCGGTGCGTTCCACCACATATTCGCCGGTCAGCGTATCGACCGAGACTTCCGAACAGGCCGCGCCATAGGCGTAGTAATAGAAGGCATGGCCTTTGCCCTTGGCGCGATCCCAGTGGATTTTCGGTGTCTTGTAATGCCCGGCAGCAGAAAGCTGTACGCGGCCGATATAGGCCTGCTTCACCAATTCGTTGAAGCTGATTTCCTGATTGCCGACGCGAATGCGGTTGGGCAGGAAGACAACCTGATCTTCCGGCACCTGATGCTGCTCGGCTGCAAAACGGATCAGCCGCTTCTTGATCTGGCGCGCGGCATCCTGCGCCGCCATGCCGTTCAGATCTGCGCCCGACGATGCCGCCGTCGGTGCGGTGTTCGGCACCTTGGCGGTTGTCGTCGCGGTAATCTTCACCCGGTCGAGATCGATCTGGAATTCTTCCGCCACGACCTGCGCCACTTTCAGATGGAGTCCCTGCCCCATTTCGGTGCCGCCGTGGTTCATATGCACCGAGCCGTCATTATAGACATGCACCAGCGCACCGGCCTGATTGGACTCGGTCTTGGTGAAGGAGATGCCGAATTTTACCGTCGTCAGCGCCATGCCGCGCTTCACAGTGCGGCTTTTGGCGTTGAATGCGCGGATAGCTTCACGCCGCGCGGCGTAATCGGCGCTCTCTTCCAGTTCGGCGACGATGCGCTGGATGATGCAATCTTCCACCTTCTGGTGATAGGGCGTGATATTGCGCGTCGCGCCTTCCGTCCCCATCGCGTCGTAGAAATTGAGCTTGCGGATGTCGAGCGGGTCTTTGCCGACCGCAAAGGCCACTTCCTCGATGACGCGTTCCGCACCGACCATGCCCTGCGGACCGCCAAAGCCGCGGAAAGCGGTGTTGGACACGGTGTTGGTGTAAAGCGGCGCGGATTGCGCATGCACTGCCGGGAAGAAATAAGCATTGTCGCAATGGAACAGCGCACGATCCCCGACTGGTCCCGAAAGGTCCGCCGAGAAACCTGCATTGAGCGCGAACATATAATCGACGCCCAGAATATTGCCTTCGTCGTCGAAACCGACCTCGTAATCAATCATGAAGTCATGACGCTTGCCCGTGGCGGTCATGTCCTCGTCGCGGTCGAGACGGATTTTCACCGCGCGCTTGTGCTTCTTGGCAGCGATAGCGGCAATGGCAGCCCATTGATTGGCCTGCGTTTCCTTGCCGCCGAAGCCACCGCCCATGCGGCGCACTTCAACCGTGACCGAATGGCTCGGCACGCCCAGCGCATGGGCGACCAGATGCTGCGTTTCGCTCGGTCCCTGCGTGGAGCAATAGATGGTGACATCTTCGTCTTCGCCGGGAACAGCCAGCGAAGCCTGCCCTTCGAGATAGAAATGGTCCTGACCGCCAACCATCATGCGGCCCTTCACCTTGCGCGGCGCATCATCGATGGCCTTGCGGGCATCGCCGCGATTGAGCGTCAGCGGCGTGAAGACAAGACGGTCCTTGGCGCCATCAAGGCCTGCAATGGAAAACAGGCCCGGCATTTCCTCATATTCAACCTTGGCCAGACGCGCGGCGCGGCGGGCCTGATCCCGGGTGCGGGCAATGACGGCAAAGATCGGCTGCCCGTGGAACTGTACCGTATCCACCGCGAAGATCGGATCGTCATGCATGCCGGACGGCGAGACATCGTTTTCGCCGGGAATGTCCTTATAGGTCAGCACATCGACAACGCCGGGCGCTGCACGCACGGCGGAAAGGTCGACAGACTTGATATTGGCATGGGCGACCGACGCAAGGCCGACACCGACATGCAGCGTGCCTTCCGGTTCCGGAATATCGTCGATATAGACCGCATCACCCGTCACGTGCTTATGCGCGGAATCATGCCTCTGATCGGTGGCGACACTACCTTTGATAGCGGCGGCTTTGATCGTGCTTGCAGGATGTTTATTCATGCCTGCCTCCTTCAAACCGCTTCGATATGCTGAACGCGCAAGGGTTCGGCTTGACCTTGCGTTTCGGCGTAGAAACGGCGCAACAAATTCTTCGAGACCATCAGACGATAATCCGCCGTGGCGCGCATATCGCTGAGCGGCTGATAGTCCTGCTCATAGGCACCGATTGCCGCATCCACCGTTTCTTCGGTCCATGGCTGGCCCAAAAGCGCCGCCTCAACCGCAAAGGCGCGTTTCGGTGTCGCTGCCATGCCGCCATAGGCGATGCGGATGGAAGCGACCTTGCCTGCCGTATCGAGCGTCATGTGGAATGCTCCCAGCGCTGCGGTGATATCTTCCTCGAAACGCTTGGACACTTTGTAGATCGCAAAGTGGTTGCCTTCCGCCGGGATTGGCACATGCACCGCCTCGACGAATTCACCGGGCTGACGGTCCTGCTTGCCATAGGCGATGAAGAAATCTTCAAGCGGAATGGTGCGGCGGCTATCGCCCTTGCGCAGCGTCAGACGTGCATTCAGCGCGATCAGCGGCGGCGGCGTGTCGCCAATCGGCGAACCATTGGCGATATTGCCGCCGATGGTGCCCATATTGCGCACCTGTTCCCCGCCGATGCGGTTGATGAGACCGCTGAGCTGCGGAATGCGCCTGGCGAGGAAAGAGAACGCTTCCGTATAGGTCACGCCCGCGCCAATGGTGACGACGTTGTTGTCCTCGGAGATGACCCGCAATTCCGTGAGATGGCCGATAAAGACGACCGGCGAAATATCACGCATCATCTTCGTGACCCAGAGGCCCACATCAGTGGAACCGGCCACCACGGTCGCCTTCGGCTCATCGGCCAGCAGCGCTGCGAAATCATCGAGATCGGCAGGTACGACCAGACGGTCCTTGCCCTCGCCCACTTCGACCCGCGAACCGTCGCGCATGGATTTCAACTGTTCGAGCACATGAGCGCGTTCTGCTGCCAGCGGATCGTCCGTCGTGTTGCCGTAATCGGAAATGGCGCGAGCGGCGCGAATGATCGCCTCATAGCCAGTGCAGCGGCAGAGATTGCCTTGCAGCGCCTTTTCAATGGCCGGATCGGCGGGCTTGGGATTGCGCATCCACAGCCCGTAAAGCGACATGACGAAGCCCGGCGTACAGAAGCCGCATTGCGAGCCGTGAAAGTCGATCATCGCCTTTTGCACCGGATGCAGGCCGCCATCGGCCCCGCGCAGATGCTCGACCGTCACGACATGGCAGCCATCCAGCGAACCGACGAAGCGAATGCAGGCATTGACGCTTTCATAAACCAGCTCGCTGCCCACGATCTTGCCGACCAGCACCGTGCAAGCGCCGCAATCGCCTTCGGCGCAGCCTTCCTTGGTGCCGCGCAGCTTGCAGGCCAGACGCAAATAATCGAGCAGCGTTTCCGTTGGCGAAACCCGGTCGAGTTCAACCCGCTCGCCATTGAGAAGAAAACATATTCTGTTTCTCACAGACTGAACCATCCTGCTCAGCTCCCGCGATAGGTCGAATAGGAAAAAGGCGAAACCAGAAGCGGCACATGATAATGCGCCTTTTCATCGGAAACACCAAAGCGCAACGGCACGACGTCAAGGAACGGCACGCCGTCTTCGTCCTTGCCGAAATATTCGCCGACATGAAACAGGAGTTCATAGGAGCCGCGTTGCAGGTCGCCATTGGCAAGCAGCGGCTCGCCGCTGCGCCCGTCCTGATTGGTGCGGATTTCCTTGATGCTGTGTGGCGTGTGATTCTCGATCCGGCGCAGTTCGATACGCAATCCCGCAGCCGGTTTGCCGCTGACCGTATCGAGCACATGGGTCGTCAACCGACCCGTCTTGCCCTCATCGCCGTGATGTCCCTGACCCATTTGCACTCCTGACCCCTTGCGCGATTCTCCGGCCCATGAACCTTGTTCATGAAACGGATCCGCTGCAAGTCGCTGATTTCACTCGGTTTGCCAGTACCGTTTTTGCTATCAAAGCACATTTATATGGCAGACCGGCGGCGTTCCCGCTTTTGTTCCCATCGTGAAGTATTCCGCCTTATTCGGCATTAAGAAAGAGCTTTCTCATTGGATGTCTTTCAAAATTTTGAAGGGGAATTCACACCGCAAATCTTTATTATCATGGGCAAAACCAAAGCGTGATCCGCATACCGTCCAACGGTTTTCGGAGCGCGCTGGCGCTGACATCAAGGGGATATGGCATGAGTTACCCACGCAATCTGATCGGCTATGGCCGGAACACACCTGATCCGCGCTGGCCCGGTGGGGCCAATATAGCCGTCCAATTCGTGGTCAATTACGAAGAAGGCGCCGAGAACTGCATTCTCGACGGCGATGCGGCGTCCGAATGCCTGTTGTCCGAAATCGTCGGCGGACAGGCCTGGAACGGCCAGCGCAACCTCAACATGGAATCCATCTACGAATATGGCGCGCGTTCCGGCTTCTGGCGTCTCTGGCGCGCCTTCACGCGACGCAACATGCCCGTCACCGTCTATGGCGTGACGCTGGCTATGGCGCGCAATCCCGAAGCCGTCGCCGCGATGAAGGAAGCCGATTGGGAAATCGCCAGCCACGGCCTGCGCTGGTGGGAATATAAGGACGTGCCGGAAGAGGTGGAACGCGAGCATATTCGCGAAGCCGTGCGCCTGCACACCGAAGTCACCGGCTCGCGCCCGCTCGGCATTTATCAAGGCAAGCCGTCCGACAACACGCTGAAGCTGGTGATGGAAGAAGGCGGCTTTGTCTATTCCGCCGATTCCTATGCCGATGAGCTGCCCTATTGGGTCAAGGGGCCCAAAGGTCCGCATCTGATCGTGCCCTACACGCTCGACGCCAACGATATGCGTTTTGCAACGCCGCAAGGTTTCAATTCCGGCGACCAGTTCTACACCTATCTGAAAGACGCCTTCGACGTGCTTTACCGCGAAGGCGCGGAAGGCGCGCCAAAGATGCTGTCCATCGGCCTGCATTGCCGTCTCGTCGGACGTCCGGGTCGCGCAGCAGCACTTGAACGTTTCCTCGATTATGTCCAGAGCCATGACAAGGTCTGGGTCGCCAAGCGTATCGACATTGCCAATCACTGGCACGAACATCACAAGCCGAAAGTGGCCGATGTGGTGCCATCCAAGGCCAGCAAGGCCGATTTCGTGACCCGCTATGGCAGCATTTTCGAGCATTCACCGTGGATCGCCGAGCGCGCCTATGATGCAGGTTTCGCCGCCGCCGAGGACACGGCCTCCGGTCTTGCCGGTGCAATGACGAAAATCTTCCGCGCGGCCTCGCCCGAAGAGCGGCTTGGCGTTTTGAATGCCCACCCGGATCTCGCCGGCAAGCTGGCGCAGGCCAAACGCCTGACCGCAGAATCCACCGCCGAACAGGCCGGTGCTGGTCTGGACGCACTGACCGATGCGGAAAAGCAGACATTCACTCAACTGAACGATGCCTATACGCAGAAATTCGGCTTTCCCTTCATCATCGCCGTGAAGGGGCGCAACAAGAAGGAAATCCTCGACACGTTCCAGCGCCGCGTCGCCAATGACCGCGAGACCGAATTCGCTACCGCTTGCGCGCAAGTCGAGCGCATCGCGCTCTTGCGACTGAAGGACATCCTTCCAGAGACACTTTACTGATCAGGAACAGGAAAATGACCCGCACCTATTTCGCACCGACCGGCGGATTGCCGCCGCAGACGCAGCTTCTGACCGACCGCGCCATGTTCACGGAAGCCTATGCCGTCATTCCGAAAGGCACGTTCAGCGATATCGTGACCAGTTTCCTGCCTTTCTGGGAAAAGACCAGACTGTGGGTGATTGCGCGTCCGATGTCCGGTTTTGCCGAGACTTTCTCGCAATATATCATGGAAGTGCAGCCGGGCGGCGGCAGCGACCGCGCCGAACTTGATGACGGTGCCGAGGGCGTTCTGTTCGTGGTCGAAGGCGAAGTGACCGTCACCATTGCAGGCAAGACCCACACGCTCACCGAAGGCGGCTATGCCTATCTGCCGCCCAAGAGCGGCTGGAGCCTGCGCAACACCGCCAGCAAGACCGCGCGTTTCCACTGGGTCCGCAAGGCCTATGAATATGTGGACGGGCTCGATGTGCCGGATCCGCTATTCCTCAATGAAAACGACATTGCCCCCTCGCCCATGCCGGACACCAATGGCGTTTGGGCGACGACGCGCTTTGTCGATCCGAACGATCTGCGCCACGACATGCATGTCACCATCGTTACCCTTGAGCCGGGCGGCGTGATCCCTTTTGCTGAAACCCATGTCATGGAGCACGGCCTCTATGTGCTGGAAGGCAAGGCGGTCTACCGGCTCAATCAGGACTGGGTGGAAGTTGAAGCCGGTGACTTCATGTGGCTGCGCGCTTTCTGCCCGCAGGCTTGCTATGCGGGCGGTCCGGGCAAGTTCCGCTATCTGCTGTACAAGGACGTGAACCGCCATATGAAACTGACGCGATAGACTATCGTTTCAACAGGGTATCCGGCCAAAACGCGCCGGATACCTGTCGGTCACAACTGCCGCCCCGCTATTTTCAAGCAAACATTGCAGTGAAGACTATATTAGACTTCGATAACCTTTTACGATTATTCGCAGAAACAAGATAATTTGACGGGAATGTAGTTGAACGCACAGCTGAATTGTGCTCAATAAATTTTCAAAGTCCCCTTTTGGGTAACAGGCTTCAAAAGATCGTTTTTAGAGAGAAATATATTTATGAAAAACCATCGCGCGCTCGGCCTTGCTTGCACGCTGGCAGCACTTCTGGCAACGCCTGCTTTTGCAGCCCCCCTTCCGGGCGGCGCAAGCACCCTGCAGGAAACCTATCAGGACTGGACCGTCTCCTGCCAGACGCAGAAAGACACCAGCGTCTGCGCGATCCGTCAGGACCAAAATAGCTCCCAGACCGGCCAGCGTGTCTTGACCGTCGAGCTGCGCAATGTTGCGGGCGGCAAGGTTGACGGCGTCATCCTGATGCCGTTCGGCCTTGATATGGCCAAAGGCGCGGCCATCAAGTTTGATGATGCAGCTGGGCCGAACCTGGCATTCTCCACCTGCCTTCCGCAGGGCTGCCTCACGCCAATCAGCTTTGATGCGAAGCAGGTTGCAGCCATCAAGGCGGGGGCCAATATTAACGTGACGGCAACGGCTCTCAGCCCAAGCCAGCCGGTTGCCTTTAAGATTTCCCTGAAGGGCTTCGGCAGCGCGCTTGATCGCATTATTGCCCTGACGAAGTAATCGCGGATACGGTATGATATCCGCAGCATGCAACTATGCCGTACGACCTTCAGGCCGTACGGCATTTTTGTTTTACGCAAGCGTTCTGGAAATATGGGCCAGATGCCTGCGCCAGCGCAAAGTCATCATCACGGCAACAATGCCAAGACCGGCAGCAAGGCCAAGCCAGATGCCCTGCCCGCCCATGCCAAACTTGAAGGCGAGCAGCGCGCCGAGCGGCAGCCCGACGCCCCAATAGCCAAGCAGCGCCAGAAACATCGGAACACGGGTGTCACGCATACCGCGCAACATGCCCGCAGCGACCGCCTGTGCGCCGTCAACCGTCTGGAACAGAGCGGCCAGCGCAAGGAAGCTGACGGCCAGTTCCATGACGGCCAGATTCTCCGGATCATGCAGATCGAGAAACACGCCAATGAACAGGCGCGGGATCAGCACCATCAGGAGACCCATGATCATCATGAAGCCAACACCCAGCGCATAGGCGCTCCAGCCCGCATAAGCCACCGCCCTGGGATTGCCCGCACCATAAGCGCGTCCGACGCGGACGGTCGCCACCTGCCCGAAACCGAGCGGCACCATGAAGCTGAGCGACGCGATCTGGATCGCCACCGCATGGGCCGCCATGGCGGTCGCGCTAATCCGGCCCATCATGACGACAGCGGCATAGAAGATCGAAGTTTCGAACACGAAGGTCAGCGCCATCGGAAAACCGATGCGCCACAGCTCGCGCAGGCGCGGCCAGTCGGGACGCCAGAACCGGCCGAACAGGTGATAGCGGCGGAAACGGCGATGACGCAGCGTGATCGCCGCCATGCCAAGGAACATCATGGTGCTGGAAAGCGTGGTTGCAATACCAGCGCCGTGCAGTTCCATGCGCGGAAATCCGAAATGACCGAAGATCAGCGTCCATCCGGCCAGCGCGTTGAAGCCGATCGCTGCGCCTGCAATCAGCAATGTCCACATGGGCTTTTCCATCGCCGCGAAGAACGAGCGCAACACGATGTAGAAGAGATAAGGCAGCAGCGCCCATTGCAGCGTGTGCATGAAGTCGGTCGAGCGCGCTGCGATATCCGGCTGCTGTCCGAGGAACAGGAATATCTCCTCGCAATGCCACAGCACGACCCAGATCGGGATCGAGATGATGATCGCCGTCCAGAAGCCCTGACGGACCGTACGGCGCACATCGCGCACCGAATGGCGGTTCTTGCCGAGCGCGATGGCGATCATCGGCATGACAGCCGAAACAAGTCCCATCGAGAAGATGACCAGCGTGTGGTAGAAGCTCGTTGCCAGAAGCGCCGAGGCCAGCGTATCCTTGCCCAGACGCCCGATGAAGATAATGTCGGTTGCCGTCAATGCGGCCTGCGAAACATTGGTCAGGATCAGCGGCCAGCCAAGTTTCAGCGCCGCGGAAAGTTCCCTGCGCAAACGCTGCACGCTGTTTTGATGGGGCTCATGAAAGCCCACATTGGTTGTACTGCTCACATTCCACTCCCCTGAATCACCCCGGGAGCCGTCACTCCGCCGGATGATTCAAAACCTGAAAACCACGCGCCGAGACATCAAAGACTCAGAGACCGGGTCAATCTGAGGAGAGTGGCGTCGCGTTACGATCATCGACCGTCCCATGCCGGCTAAGAGCCGCGCGTTGCTTTTCAAAAACAACGGCGCCCCAGCTTTTCGGGTTGCTCAATTTCAATGGGGAACGTTTTGCATGTTCCTGAAATTGATCCGGAGCCAAGCGGGCTGCGCATCGATATGCACAATTTAGCAGCACATGGATATCAGACTTGCTTAAAAGAGCAACACATCTTGAGACGTAAATTCTAACGAGCTGACACGCCGGGAAACCAGTTTTCACAGTCGCTGTGAAAGCGCCCTTTACCGCCCGATAAATGATTGACCCGGCGCTGGACCTAGTTACAAATATACTTGTTGTATTTTGCGAGGTTCCCCATGCGCAGCACCAAGGTCATCCATATTGTCGGCTGTCACGCGGAGGGCGAAGTCGGCGATGTTATCGTCGGCGGTGTCGCGCCGCCTCCGGGGGAAACAGTGTGGGAGCAATCGCGCTTCATCGCCAGTGACGAAACCCTGCGTAATTTCGTGCTGAACGAGCCGCGCGGCGGGGTGTTCCGTCACATCAATCTGCTGGTGCCGCCGAAAGACCCGCGTGCGCAGATGGGCTTCATTATCATGGAGCCTGCCGATACGCCGCCAATGTCCGGTTCGAATTCGATCTGCGTTTCAACTGTGCTGCTCGACAGCGGCATTATCCCGATGCAGGAGCCGGTGACGCGCATGGTGCTGGAAGCGCCCGGCGGCCTCATTGAGGTGGAAGCCGAGTGCCGCAACGGCAAGGCCGAGCGCATCAGCGTGCGCAACGTGCCGTCTTTCGCCGACCGGCTGGATGCACCGCTTGAAGTCGAAGGGCTGGGCACAGTCACCGTCGATACGGCCTATGGCGGCGACAGTTTCGTCCTTATCGAGGCCGCGCAGATCGGCATGAAGATCGAGCCGGGTCAGGCGCGTGAACTGGCCGAGATCGGCGTGAAGATTACCAAGGCCGCCAATGAGCAGCTCGGTTTTCGCCACCCGGAAAAGGACTGGAACCACATTTCGTTTTGCCAGATCACCGAGCCGGTCACGCGCGAAGGCGATGTTCTGACGGGCGTCAACACGGTGGCGATCCGTCCGGCCAAGCTCGACCGTTCGCCGACAGGCACCGGCTGCTCGGCACGCATGGCCGTGCTGCACGCCAAGGGCCAGATGAAAGTGGGTGAGCGCTTCGTCGGCAAATCTGTGCTTGGCACAGAGTTTCACTGCCGGCTGGACAGGCTGACCGAGCTTGGCGGCAAACCCGCCATCAGCCCGATCATTTCCGGTCGCGGATGGGTGACAGGCACTTCGCAGCTGATGCTCGATCCCAGTGATCCGTTTCCGGGCGGATATCGCCTGTCGGACACCTGGCCCCGGGGCGAATAATATTCAGGCGCACCTTCTTTGCCGCCGCTCTTCTGACCTCCTTATCGAGCGCCACACCCCTCACCCTGAGGTGCGGAGCGAAGCGCAACCTCGAAGGGCGAGGTCCAGATGGAACGGGCAACGCAACGCTGGTCTCCCACGCCCTCGTTTCTTCGCTCCTTCGATCCTTCGAGACGGCCCTGCGGGCCTCCTCAGGATGAAGGCCGGTTGAAGCAAGAACAAAGTGTGCAATAAAAAACCCCGCCTAAGCGGGGTTTTTCGATAGCGTAAAGCTATAACCTCACGCGAAGTCCAGCGCGCGGTCGCCGTTTTCATCCTTGATACGGGATGGCAGGCCGATATGGTTCAGGATGTTCAGGAAAGGCTTCGGGTTCAGCTCTTCCACATTGACCATCTTCTTCACGTCCCATTCACCGGAAGCGATCAGAATTGCAGCCGCAACCGGCGGAACGCCAGCGGTATAGGAAATGCCCTGCGAACCCACTTCGTTGTAAGCGTCCTTATGGTCGGCAACGTTGTAGATAAAGACTTCCTTCTCCTTGCCGTCCTTGGTGCCCTTGACGAAATCGCCAATGCAAGTCTTGCCCGTATAGTCCGGCGCCAGCGACGACGGATCGGGCAGTACAGCCTTGACCACCTTGAGCGGCACGACTTCCAGACCTTCAGCGGTCTTGACCGGCTGTTCGGACAGGAGGCCGAGATTGTTCAGAACCGTGAAGACGTTGATGTAGTGATCGCCAAAGCCCATCCAGAAACGGACATCCGCATTCGGATAGTTCTTGGACAGCGAATGCACTTCATCATGGCCGGTCATATAGGCCTTGCTCGGACCGACGACGGGCAGATCGAACGTGTGGCCGACTTCGAACATCTTGTTCGACTGCCAGGCACCCTCCTGCCAGGAATAGACCGTGCCGGTGAATTCGCGGAAATTGATTTCCGGGTCGAAATTGGTCGAGAACCAGCGGCCATGCGAACCGGCATTGATGTCGACGATATCGATGGACTTCACTTCATCCAGATAATCGTCAGCGGCCAGACGCGCATAGGCGTTGACCACACCGGGGTCGAAGCCGATGCCGAGAATGGCAGTGATGCCCTTCTCTTCGCATTCCTTGAGGTGCTTCCACTCATAATTGCCATACCATGGCGGCGTTTCGCAGATCTTCTTCGGATCTTCGTGAATGGCCGTATCCATATAGGCAACGCCCGTATCGATACAGGCGCGAAGAACCGACATATTGAGGAAGGCCGAGCCGACATTGATGACGATCTGAACGCCCGTCTTCTGGATCAGAGCCTTGGTGGCTTCAACATCCAGAGCATCCAGCGCATGCGCTTCCAGCTTCACCTCGGTCTTGAGGCTCTTCTTTTCATGCACGCTATCGATAATCTTGCGGCATTTCTCAACCGTGCGGGACGCAATATGGATATCGCCCAATATGTCAGAGTTTTGCGCACATTTATGTGCAACAACCTGTGCCACGCCCCCGGCGCCGATAATGAGAACGTTCTTCTTCATTTTCTGTCGATGCTTCCTCTTCCAGCGGTTTCCCGCCATCTATTGACCGTCCCGATTGCCTTCTCATTCGGAACACATGAGTTCGTTGCAGCGTGAAGCCGCAACAGGATCTTTAGGAAAGCGACCCTTCAAAATCCGCGAAGGTGAATTCGCGGACAACATTGACCGTGCCATCAAGTTCACGCACGGCAATCGCAGGCATTTTCACGCCATTGAACCAGTTTTTCTTGACCATCGTATAACCGGCCGCATCCGCAAAAGAGAGACGGTCGCCGACCTTCAGCTCCTGACCGAAGTTGAACTCGCCGAACACATCGCCCGCCAGGCACGACTTGCCGCAGACCATGTAACGATGCTCGCCTTCATTCGGCTCCATCTTCGCGGTTTCGCGATAGATCAGCAGATCGAGCATATGGGCTTCGATCGAGCTATCCACGATGGCGAGGTTCTTGCCGTTGAACAGCGTGTCGAGAACCGTCACTTCCAGCGTCGTGGTCTTGGTGATCGAGGCTTCGCCCGGCTCCAGATAGACCTGCACGCCAAACTTTTCCGAAAACGCCTTCAGACGCGCGCAGAATTCATCGACCGGATAATTCTCACCGGTGAAATGAATGCCGCCGCCAAGGCTGACCCATTCAACCCGGTGCAGAAGCGAGCCGAACTTGTCTTCGATCTCCGTCAGCATCTTGTCGAACAGACCGAAATCGGAATTTTCGCAATTGTTGTGAATCATGAAGCCGGTGACGCGGTCCATGACCGTCTCGACTTTCGCCACATCCCATTCACCAAGGCGGCTGAACGGACGCGCCGGATCGGCGAGATCGAAGCTCGATGACGACACTCCCGGATTAAGACGCAGGCCGCGCTTGATATGCGCCGCCTTATCGGCAAAGCGTTCCAGCTGGCCAATGGAATTGAAGATGATCTTGTCGGCATTGGCGATGACTTCGTCGATCTCGTGATCGGCATAGGCAACGCTATAGGCATGGGTTTCGCCGCCGAATTTCTCGTGGCCGAGACGCACTTCATTGAGCGAGGACGAGGTGGTGCCGTCCATATACTGGCTCATGAAATCGAACACCGACCATGTCGCGAAGCATTTCAGCGCCAAAAGCGCCTTCGCACCGGATTTCTCGCGCACATGGGCGATCTTTTCCATGTTGCGCTTCAGCTTGGTCTTGTCGATCAGGTAATAAGGCGTCTGGATCATGGCTCTTCGGGTCGTCCAATGGGGAAATCTGGCCTGTCCAGCAAGGCTGGTCGCCACGTTGGGAAGAAACGTCAGACGCTTCTTCTGGAATTATTCAAAGGCTTATAGGAAGCTTGTGACAGAAACACAAATCCGCCACAGCGCCATCGAGAAAAATTTCCCCATAAGCTGTCGCGGATCACTTCTGTTTTGGCTGCCCTGCCTTCAACGGTTGGCCCTGATATAGAGCTTTTCGCCAGAATTTGAACCCCTTACAAGCTTCTCCCTTGTTTTGATTGAAAGTCTTTGTGCACAGGCCCTGCTTCCTGCGCCCGATTGACGGCTCTATCATTGCCTGAAAAGTCGCCCGGATAATTAAACAAGCATTTGCTTGACAAATTACAGGGGCAGGCGTAGCGATTGGCATGCAGTTCGGATCGAGGGGCATTTTTGGCCCTCAATGTCCGGTTATTCAGATGTGTAAGGAAAAAATCATGCAGGACCAAACATCCGCTAGCGGCCAGCCCGCCGGTTGGGGAGACCTGTTTGCCGGTAAGAATGCCATCCGGTCGCTCACCCTTGTCGGCGGCGTCGCATTGCACGCCATCAATGTCTTCATCGCGACGACCATCCTCCCAACGGTCGTCGCCGATATTGGCGGCATGGACTATTATGCCTGGAACACGGCCCTGTTCGTGACGGCATCTATTCTCGGTTCAGCGCTCGTTCCACGCCTGCTATCGCAAGCGGGTCCGCGTAGCGCCTATCTGATGGCGGCAATTATTTTTGCAGCCGGTACGCTGGCTTGCGGGCTCGCGCCATCTATGCCGGTCATGCTGGCCGGGCGCTCCGTGCAGGGCCTTGGCGGCGGCATGATGCTGGCCCTTTCCTATGCGATGATCCGCATCGTCTTCCCCGAAAACCTGTGGCCCCGCGCGATTGGCCTTGTTTCCGGCATGTGGGGCGTTGCAACCCTCGTTGGTCCGGCGATCGGCGGCATCTTCGCCGAACTTGGCATCTGGCGCGCCGCCTTCTGGTCGCTGGCGCCGGTGATCGGCATCTTCGCCATCATGGCCATGGTTGTGCTGCCACGCGCCTCAGGCGATGCTGGCAGCCGCGCACCACTGGCCTGGCCACAGCTCATTCTGCTGACGGCGGCAGTGCTTGCCGTTTCAGCCGCCAGCATTTCGGTCAATGCCGTCATGAATGCCGCAGGCGTCGCGCTGGCTGTCGTGCTGTTGCTCCTGCTCTTCATCATCGAGCGCAATTCGTCACGGCGTATTCTTCCCAAAGGATCGTTCAGCCTTCACCGCCTCGGCGCGCTTTATCTCACGCTCGCCTTCCTCAGCGCTTCGGTAACGAGCGCGGAAGTGTTCGTGCCGCTGTTCTTCCAGGTGCTGCACAACCAGTCGCCCCTGGTCGCCGGTTATCTGGCCGCCATCATGGGCGGAAGCTGGACCCTCGGCTCCATCGGTTCTTCAGGTGTTTCCTCCGGTCGCGTCGACCGGGTGATCATCGCCGCGCCGCTGATGGGTATAGCAGGCATGGTCACGCTTGCCGCTTTGGTCCCCGTCGGCAGCGACGGTCACTGGGTCAGCCTGCTGCCGATCTGTCTGGCGCTGGCGGTCATCGGCTTTGGCGTGGGCATGACATGGCCGCATCTTCTGACGCGTATTTTCAAACGCGCCGATGCGGACGACCAGAATCTGGCATCGGCCTCCGTCACCACCGTGCAGCTTTTCACCACTGCGCTCGGCGCATCGCTGGCAGGCATGATCGCCAATATGGCAGGGCTCAGCAATCCGGGCGGATTTGCAGGCACCGCCAATGCCGCCATGTGGCTGTTCTCCGGCTTTGCCGTCATGTCGACGCTCGCATTCCTGTCCGCGCTGGCTTTGGTGCGCAGCGCAAGACAGCCGCAAGCGGCATCGTGCTGATCAGGAAGGACTGGCCGGGGTAAAAACATAGGCGCAGCGCCGCGCCCCGGCCAGAATATGCTCGGTGCGGGCAACAGACACATCCGGGCCGAGAACCGCTTCAAAAACCTGAAGCTCGGCCCGGCAAAAACCCTGGCAGGCATCGGCAGCGGCACAGATGGGACAATGGTTCTCGACAAAAAGCCACGAACCGTCCTCCTGCCGCTCGGCATCGGCCATATAGCCTTCGGTCGAGCGGATATCTGCAAGCGCCTTGACGCGCTCGTCGAACTCCATGTCCTTGAGGCGCGCATGATACTGGCGGCGGGTTTCCGTCTCGCGATGCGCAACCAGCGTTTCCAGCGCGTCTTCACCAAGGATGGTGCGCACGGAATGCAGCAGCTGCACGGTCAGATCGGCATGGGTATCGGGAAAGCGCTTATTGCCGGTTTCCGTCAGATCCCAGAACTGCGAGGGGCGACCAACGCCCTGCGAAACGGAATGCGGCGCGACGAGACCTTCCTCGGCCAGCCGCACCAGTTGCTGGCGCACCGCCTCGCCGGTCGTGCCGAGATGGTCGCCGATTGCGGCAGCCGTCTGCGCACCGCGCATCTTGAGCGCCAGCATGATGCGTTCTGCGGGCGAACGTGCTCCCGAAAGGTCCGTATTTAGAAAGTCATTCCTTGACATATTGCCTGTTTTCGATTTAAAGAAGCATTATCTTGTTAAATTAAGCGATCCGAACTGAATTATCAAGATAGTTGTATATCAAGGAGTCTAAAATGAGCTTCACCTTGCCTCCGCTTCCCTATGCGACCAACGCTCTTGAAGGCGTCGGCATGGGCACCGAAACACTTGAGCTGCACCATGGCAAGCACCATCAGGCCTACGTAACGGCGCTGAATGGCTTCGTCGAGAAGAACGATGCGCTCAAGGGCAAGTCGCTTGAGGAAATCGTGCTCTTTGCGAAAGACAAGGCCGATCTCGCTCCGGTCTTCAACAATGCCGGCCAGCATTGGAACCACGATCTGTTCTGGCAGAACCTGTCGGCAAACGGCGGACGCCTTCCGGGCGCGCTGGAAAAGAAGATCGTCGAGGATTTCGGCGGCGTCGACCAGTTCAAGGAAGCCTTCAAGACGGCGGCTGTCGGCCAGTTCGGCTCGGGCTGGGCGTGGCTGGTTCTGGCCAATGACGGCAAGTTGAAGGTCACCAAGACGCCAAATGGCTCCAATCCGCTGGCAACCGGCGAAGGCAAGGCGCTATTAGGGCTTGATGTCTGGGAGCATAGCTATTATCTCGATTTCCGTAATCGTCGGCCTGACTATGTAACGAACTTCCTCGACAAGCTGGCCAACTACGAATTCGCGGAAGCCACCCTGAAGGCAGCCTGACGCGCTTATATTGATTGCGATCAAAGCGGCCCGCCTGCTCAGGATGCAAACTCCACGGAGTTGCATCTATGCGGGCGGGCCGCAGCAATGACCGATAAAGACCAAACCAACCGACCCAATCCATAAGGCGCCGTCCTCCCAAGCGTGGCGCCGGAGAACAACAGAGACAGTTCCGAAGATGAGCAGCAACTTTAATCAGGAAACCGTCACCGACATCCATCACTGGACCGACACGCTGTTTTCCTTCCGTACGACGCGTGATCCGGGCTTCCGCTTCCAGAGCGGCCAGTTCATCATGATGGGCCTCGAAGTGAACGGCAAGCCGCTCACCCGCGCCTATTCCATTGCCTCGAGCCTCTACGAAGACGGGCTGGAATTCTTCTCGATCAAGGTGCCGAACGGTCCGCTGACCTCCAAGCTCCAGCATCTGAAAGTTGGCGACCAGATCATCCTGTCCAAGAAGCCGGTCGGCACGCTGCTCTATGACAATCTGAAGCCCGGCAA
This sequence comes from Brucella sp. 22210, assembly GCF_052045675.1. Lineage (NCBI taxonomy): Bacteria > Pseudomonadati > Pseudomonadota > Alphaproteobacteria > Hyphomicrobiales > Brucellaceae > Brucella > Brucella sp. 22210. The sequence goes on along the minus strand of NZ_JBQEPD010000004.1, from coordinate 31,708 downwards.
GAACCTGTGGCTGCTCTCGACCGGCACTGGCCTCGCGCCGTTCCTGTCGATCATTCGCGATCTGGAAGCCTATGAGCGCTATGAGAAGATCATTCTCGTTCATGGCGTGCGTCAGGTAGCAGAATTGGCCTATACGGATTTCATTTCCAACGAATTGCCGCAGGACGAATTCCTCGGCGAGATGGCCGCAAAGCAGCTCATCTATTACCCGACCGTCACCCGCGAGCCTTACAAGAACCGCGGACGCCTGACCGACCTCATTCGCTCCGGCCAGATTTTCACCGATATCGACATGCCGGAACTCAATCTGGAAGACGATCGTGTGATGCTGTGCGGCAGCCCGGAAATGCTGGCTGAAACCAAGCAGCTTCTGGAAGAGCGCGGTTTCAAGGAAGGCAGCCAGAGCGAAGCCGGTCATTTCGTGATCGAAAAGGCTTTCGTCGAAAAATAAGTTTTGCAGTTCTGCAAATAGAAAAGGGAGGCAATCGCCTCCCTTTTTTCATTTCAGCTCTTCGAAATCGAGCCCGATATCGAGGTTCGGCGCGCTGTGCGTGGTCCAGCCAACCGAGATCAGATCGACCCCGCTGGCAGCGACCGCCGCCACTGTTTCCGGCGTGATGCCGCCGGAAGCTTCCGAAATAGCGCGTCCATCGATCACCGATACCGCCTCGCGCAATTGCGCTGGCGACATATTGTCGAGCAGCACCGCATCCACGCCCGTCGCCATGGCTTCGTCGAGCTGTTGCAGCGTATCGACTTCGACCTCGATCTTGACCATGTGACCGGCACCGGCCTTGGCACGTTCGATGGCCTCACGCACGCCACCGGCGACCGCGATGTGATTGTCCTTGATCAGCACCGCATCATAAAGCGCGAAACGGTGGTTCATGCCGCCGCCTGCCCTCACCGCATATTTCTGCAAGGCACGCAGCCCCGGCGTCGTCTTGCGCGTGCAGACGATGGTAGCCTTGGCGCCCTGAACCGCCTTGACCAGATTGGCCGTGGCCGTGGCAATGCCGGAGAGGTGACCGAGAAAATTGAGCGCGGTCCGCTCACCCGCCAGAATGGAGCGGGAGGAGCCGGAAACGCGGGCGACATCAGCACCCTTTTCAAGTGACTGACCGTCCCGCGCCAGACGTTCAAATGTGACATCCGGATCGACCAGACGAAACGCCATTTCAGCCACATCCAGCCCGGCTATGACGCCCGGCTGGCGCAGGCTGAACAGCATGGCCGAGCGGTGATCCTCCGGCACCACCGCATTGCTGGTAATATCGCCAGCGAGCCCCAGATCTTCCAGAAGTGCGGCGCGCACCAGCGGTTCGACGACAAGCGGAGACAAGCGCGGCAGGTTCATCATGCAGTCCTTGGAATTCGTTGAAGTAAGCGTTCGGGGGCGGCGATGTCGCGGGCAAGCGCGAATGCCGTCTCGAAAGTGTGGAAGCGACGCTTGGCCTCCGCGTGTTTCTGCGGGTGGTCGGTGCGGGCATGGCTGCCGCGCGACTCGCGCCGTTCAAATGCCGCAACCGCAGCGACCAGCGCCACGGCTGCGGCATCGTCGGTCTCCGCGAGGGGGAGAAGGGTGGTGATTGCAGAACGCAAACCTTCTTCATCACGCAGCAGGCCAAGATGGCTGGAAACAATGCGCCGTACCGGTTCGGGATCAGCACTCTGCGGCAGGCTGACTGGCACGGGATGCCGCACGGCGACCGCCTCTTCATCGCCGAGCGCGCGGGCGGCGCGCAGCCCCATGGCGGCGGCTTCAAGCAGCGAGTTGCTGGCAAGCCGGTTGGCGCCGTGCAGGCCGGTGCAGGCCGCTTCGCCCACGGCCCAGAGACCCGGCAGGCTGCTGCGCCCGTCGGCGTCGGTCCTGATGCCGCCCATATGGTAATGCGTAGCCGGTCTGACCGGGATCAGATCGCGGGACGGATCGATGCCATACTGTTTGCAAAGCGCATCGATACCGGGAAACCGCGTTGCAAAACGCGCACCCAGAGCCGTGCGTGCATCGAGATAGACCTTGCGCCCTTGTGCAATCTCGCTGCCGATGGCGCGCGCCACCACATCACGGGGCGCAAGCTCGCGGCCCGGAACATCCGCCATGAAGCGCTCGCCGCGATCATTGACAAGTTGAGCGCCCTCCCCGCGCACCGCCTCGCTGATCAGCGGCAGACGCGGCGCGGAAACGGCTAGCGCGGTCGGGTGGAATTGCACGAATTCCATATCGGCAAGCACAGCGCCTGCGCGACCTGCCAAAGCGGCCCCCTGTCCTAGGTTGCCGAGCGGCGTGGTTGTTGCGTTATAAAGTCCGCCGATCCCGCCCGTCGCCAGAACCACGGCAATTGCTGCAACCGGGCCGACATTTTCAAGACAAGCACCGACGACACGACCATCCTGCCGGATGAGGCGTAGGGCGCGGGTGTTTTCCATGACGGTGATCGAAGGCGTCGCCAGAACCTTGGCAGTCAGAGCATGCATGATGCCCGCGCCCGTCGCATCGCCATCCACATGCACAATGCGATGGCGGCTGTGGGCAGCTTCCAGACCGAGCGAAAATAAACCGTCCGCCTTGCGGTCGAAGTGCACGCCATGGGCTTCCAGCGCGGCAACGACGTCTGCGCCTGCTGCTATGATTTCGGCAGCCACGCCCCGGTCACACAGGCCGTCGCCAGCCGCAATCGTATCGGCCAGATGCAGTGCCGCGCTGTCATCCGCGCCAACGCTTGCGGCAATACCGCCTTGCGCCAGCGTGCTGGAACCGGACAGGCCGAGGCTTCCCGCTGTCACCAGCAACACCGGCTGCGGAGACAGCGTGAGCGCCGTCATCAGACCGGCAAGACCGCTGCCAATGACAAGGACCGGAGTCGTAGTCATACCGCCAGCATCCGCTCGACGGCGCGTCGGGCAGGCTCCATCAGTGCGGCATCGACAGTCACTTCATGGCGATTGTTTTCCAGCGCATCGCGAATATTGGCGAGCGTGATCCGCTTCATATGCGGGCAGAGATTGCACGGGCGGATGAACTCGACATCCGGGTGATCAACGGCAACATTGTCGCTCATCGAGCATTCGGTCAACAGCACGACACGCTGCGGCTTCTTCTCGCCAACATAGTCCGACATAACCGCCGTGGAACCGGCGAAATCGGCGACCGCCACCACTTCCGGCGGGCATTCGGGATGCGCCAGAACCACCACGCCGGGGTGGCTTTCGCGCAATTCGCGGATATCGTCTGGAGTGAACCGCTCATGCACCTCGCAATGGCCATGCCAGGCGAGAATTTCGACATCGGTTTCGCGCGCCACATTCTGCGCCAGAAACTCGTCGGGGATCATCAGCACGCGCGGCACGCCAAGCGATTCCACCACCTTTTTGGCATTGCCGGAGGTGCAGCAAATATCGGATGCCGCCTTCACGGCAGCAGATGTGTTGACATAGGTGATGATCGGCACACCGGGATGCGCCTCGCGCAGCAGCGCCACATCTTCCGGCGTGATGCTGTCGGCCAGCGAACAGCCAGCTGCCATATCGGGGATCAGCACTGTCTTGCCTGGATTGAGCAGCTTGGCCGTCTCGGCCATGAAATGCACACCCGCCAGCACGATCACATCGGCATCGACCTCCGCAGCCTTGCGCGCCAGCGCCAGACTGTCGCCGACAATATCGGCCACGCAGTGGAAGATTTCCGGCGTCTGGTAATTATGCGCAAGGATGACGGCATTGCGCTTTTTCTTCAGCTCGAGAATGGCCGCGACATCGTCTTCGAAGCCCAGCCACTCCGCTTTGGGCAGTACCTTGGCCACGCGGTCATAGAGTTGCGAAACGGAAACATGATCGTTCATGTGCGAGCCTCCCAGCTCTTCGGCATGCGTTTACGCATCAGCGTCACGCGCGAGCGTTTTGCGCCTTTGCTGGAAATACGCTGGCATGCCCATTTATACTCAATTTGAGTATTTCATGTTTACGAACTTATACTCGATTCGAGTATATTGTCAATCGCGGGAGATTGGCAGCTTGGCTCCGGCCAGATGGCGCTCGGAAAGGGCGCGTTCCTCGACAATCGAGTAGCGGAAACGGAACAGTTTCGCCGGGCGACCGCCGGTTTCGCTGTCGCTTTCGCCGGTTTCCTCGACGAGATCCTGCTGCTCGATCAGGCGGCGGAAATTCTGCTTATGCAGGCGCAGGCCCGCCAGCGCTTCGACAGTCCGTTGGAGTTGTAAAAGCGTAAAACTGTCCGGCATTAATTCAAACACCACCGGGCGATATTTGATCTTGGCGCGCAGCCGCGCAATCGCCGTGGCAAGGATGCGGCGATGATCGGCAAACATGGAGCGACCGTTCTCGTCTTCCTTCATCCCGGCTTCCGCCACCAGTCCTGCCTCGAACAGCAGCTCATAGCGTTGCAGCACAAGGTCTTCGTTCCAGCGCCCACCCCACTCTCCATTGTCAAAGCCGAAGGTGAACGAGATGCGCCGCATGCGCTGCGCCGTCAATTCCGGCGTTTCGGCCCGATAAGCCCAGACAAGGAGCGCATTGTTGAGATGCTCCATGATGGCCGGTTCACCCTGACGGTGATCTTCCCACGGCAGATAATCATACCAGCCGCGCCAGCCCGCCTGCCCTGCCGCCGCATCGCTTTCGCGCACGAGACCGAGATAGCTGATCGAGATGATGCGTTCGCCCTGTGCGTGACGGTCACGGTCGGCAAAAGTGTAGAGCTGCTCCAGATAACCGACCGGATGCGCGGTTTCCGACTGCACCCAGGCGCGCAGACCGGATTGCAACGAACGGTGTTCGCTTTCGAACGGGCCGGATGGCAGAGCCTGCCCCTGTCGCACAGTCATGACGCGCGGCTGTTCGCTAGTTACGGCGGCCAGCACGGCAATCAGTTCGGTATGGGCAATATCGTCGGTCACAGCAACTCCGGAAAACACTTCCGACATTGAACGCGATTGACGAATAATTACAAGGCGCTACCGCCATACGGCACAGAATTTAAGGGTTAAGTTTTCGGTTTAGCGCCGAAAACATGCTCCGGCCCCGGGAATGTGCGCGCCCGCACCTCCTCGGCATAGGCTTTCGCCGCATCGGACACTTGCGGCGCCAATTGCGCAAAGCGCTTCACGAAGCGCGGTGTGAAATCCTGAAACAGCCCCAGCATATCGTCAGAAACCAATATCTGCCCGTCGCAGGCAGCCGACGCGCCTATGCCAACCGTCGGGACGGAAAGCGATGCGGTAATCTCGCGCGCCAGCGGCTCTACTGTGCCCTCAATGACCAGCGCAAACACACCGGCATCGGCGACAGCCTGCGCATCGCGGCGAATGCGGTCGGCCTCATCGTCATCACGTCCGAGCGAACGGAAACCGCCGACCGTATTAACCTGTTGCGGCATCAGGCCGACATGACCGAACACCGGAATGCCCCGCCGGACCAGAAAATCGACCGTTTCGGCCATTTCCTCGCCGCCTTCGAGCTTGACGCCGTCGCAGCCGGTTTCCTGCATCACGCGGGCGGCATTGCGGAACGCCTGTTCCTTCGATTCCTGATAGGAACCAAACGGCATATCGACGATGACGCAAGCCGTCTCGGCCCCGCGCATCACCGCCTGCCCATGGGCGATCATCATATCGAGCGTGACAGCAAGGGTGGAATCCATGCCGTAAAGCACCATGCCGAGCGAGTCCCCCACCAGCAGCAGGTCGCAATGCGGATCGAGCAGCCGCGCAATCGGCGTCGTATAGGCGGTGAGACTGACAATCGGGCGTTCGCCCTTCAGGGCCGAAATGGCCTTCGGCGTCAGTCGCTTCTGTTTGACGGGTGCGCTCATCTCAGGCCGCCTCTTCCTGTGCGACATGCGCAATGACGCGATTGTCGAGAAGTCGCGTTGTGCCAAGCCGCACGAACAGCGCAATCAGCACGGGCCGCCCTTGCACCGCCGTCAGGCGTTCCAGCGTTTCGGGGTCTCGCAGCGCCACAACTTCCGGCGTCGCCAGCGGTTCTGTGGCGATAAACGCACGAATTGCCGCTTCCAGCGCGTCAGGATCGTCCACACCGGACCGATAAAGCCGCTCGGCTTCGTCGAGCGCTTTCGGGACGATAATGGCGGCAGCGCGTTGCTCCGGCGACAGATAAACGTTGCGGGACGAACAGGCGAGCCCGTCATCCTCCCGCACGGTCTTGACGCCAACCACACGCACGGGAATGGCCATGTCGTCCACCATACGGCGGATGATGACGAGCTGCTGAAAGTCCTTTTCGCCGAAATAGGCAGCATCGGGACCAACGATATTGAAGAGCTTGCTGACTACCGTTGCGACACCGGCGAAGTGGCCGGGACGCGCCTCGCCTTCCATCTGGTTGCCAAGGGTGGGCACATCCACCACGGTCTGCATCGGGCGCGGATACATGTCGCTGACTGCTGGCGCGAAGAGGTAATCGACCTCTGCTCCGCGCAACAGAGTGGCATCGCGCTCCAGATCACGCGGATATTTGTCGAGATCTTCATTCGCGCCGAATTGCAGCGGATTGACGAAGATCGACACGACAGTCACGTCATTGTCGGCACGCGACCGGTGAACAAGTTCCAGATGGCCTTCGTGAAGATAGCCCATGGTCGGCACGAAGCCGATGCGCTTGCCCGCACGACGCGCAGGCGCCAGAACCTGCCGCAACTCCTCGATGGTGCGGATAATCTGCATGCGCGTTCCTCCTCGCGGCCAGCGCATTATGCAGCCAAATGAGACATCTGGCGTTGCATTAATGCGGCTCAAAATGCTTGGCCGCGAGTCCTACCGTGTCAGCTCAGATATGACAACAGAGAAGGCAGGGCGTATTTAGCTGCTTATTGGGGCGTCGCCACGGCCCCCACCGTATTGCCGACAGCACGACCGAAACGGTCGATCTGCTCGTCATAGGTCTTGCGCGTGTTCGGATCGAACACGGCAATCGGCGCTGTGACCACAAGGGAGGCCGCCGTACCGACGCCCTGCGCCGTGCCAATCGCCACCGCACCCAGACGGTCGCCGAGGCCGATCTGCGAATCCGTGATGGTCTGCCCCGCGACAAGACGCTGGCCGATCAGCTGCACGACCTCGGGACTGGAGGCAAATTTGCCGTGGTTGAGCCTATCGCCCGATTTGAGCTTGGTGAGATCGATGACGGTAATGCCCGCCTGCTCAAGCCCCGAACGGTAAGGCTCGATGGACGGATCGATCTGGCCCAGACGGTCGATATTGCCCGAAATGCGCCGCGACAGCGCAAGCGCGCGGTCGTCGCGCGAGGTGAACAGCGTGAAGCGCGGATGATCCTTGCCCATCGCCAAAAACTGCTTGGCAAACACGTCCACGTCCAGATCGGGCGATGCCAGAATGACGTCTGTGACCTTGGCATTCACACGTCCGTCGCGGATGGCCATCTGGCGCAGCGCTTCAACCGTCAGCCAGCTGCCCATGGAATGGGCCATGACGGTGATGTCCTTCACCTCCGGCTCGCGGGCAATGGCGCGCAGCACCTGTTCCAGCGCATCGCGGGAATAATTGGTGCTTTCCTTGTCGTAATTATAGTCGAACACGCTGGCGCGCGATGGCCAGGTGAAAATCACCGGCGCAACATCGGCTCCGGAATCGTGCACGATCTGCGCAAAGCGATAGACGGAATCCTCGAACGTATTGTTGAAGCCGTGCACGAACACCATCACGCGACGGCTCTTGGTGAGATGCGGGCGAACCCAGCCCGCCACTTCAACATCGGTCTTGATCGGCGTCACGCTGACGGTGGTAAAATCGGTCTGCGGATTGGGCGGCAGCTTCTTCGGCCATTGCACCTCACCCGCCTTGCGGTTCTTTTCCGGCGGAATGGACACGACGATATCATTGATCGAGACCAGCTTGTCGCGCTCGCCGGAGAAGAGAATACCGGGATTGTCGGATGGGCGACGGGTGGTCGCGACGAGGAGGTCGACCTTGGTCGCTCCGGGCGTGGTCACGTCGCCGACAGGCAGAAGCACGCCTTCAGGGCGGCCGGCGCAGCCTGCGAGCAGTGTCATCAAAACAAGCAATGCAGGCACAGCCCGACGAAACATGCTCTGCAAAACCAAGCTCCCTTTACGCCACCGCTTCAACCAAAAATCAGAACCGATTTCTGGAAGCCAAGACGCGCCACGTCAATAAACCCGAGTTTCTTTTACACTGCGAATTTTGCAGGTTAACATATTCTTTACCGGAAAAGATCTGCCAAGCCCCTTTTATCACCCGCAGAACGATCGCAGGCCGGCTGCGACTTATCGGTTACACACTGTTCAGCAACTAACACTTTTCGCGAACACCCTGACCGCCGATATAGGGACCAACAGCAAACGTAACTCCCTGAACAAAGGAGGCAATCATGGCTTTGGAACTTACCGGACTGCACCACCTGACGGCTATCACCGCCAATGCGCCGGGCAACCGTCGCTTCTATACCGATACGCTCGGGCTGCGGCTCGTCAAGAAGACCGTCAATCAGGACGATACCAGCGCCTACCATCTGTTCTATGCCGATGGTCTGGCATCGCCGGGCACCGACATCACCTTCTTCGACTGGCCGGTTGAGCGCGAACGCCGCGGCACCAACAGCGTGGCCCGCACGGGTCTGCGTGTAAATGGCGTCGAAAGTCTCGACTGGTGGCGCAAGCGCCTGAACGAACAAGGCATCGAAACCGGTGATATTTTTGAAGTGGCCGGCCGCGCCGTGCTCGATTTCGAAGATCCGGAAGGCCAGCGTTTACGGCTGACCGACGATGGCGGCGCGGGCGATGCCCATAGCTGGGACAGAAGCCCTGTTCCAGCCGATAGGCAGATTCGCGGCCTCGGCCCGATCACGCTCAGCGTTCCAGACCTCGCGCCAACCAAGATCGTGCTCGAAAAGCTGATGAACATGAGCGAGACCGGCGACTATGCCTCGCCCGATGGCGAAGGCCATGTCCATGTCTTCTCCATGGGACCGGGCGGTGCGGCCGCCGAACTGCATGTCGCCGTACAGCCAAACCTGCCAACAGCATGGCAGGGTGCGGGTGCCGTGCACCACGTCGCCTTCCGCACGCCCGATCAGGAAAGCATGCAGGAATGGGTCGAACGCCTGCGGTCGCTGCGGGTGCCGTCCAGCGGGGAAGTCGAGCGCTACTATTTCCGTTCGCTCTACTTCCGCGAACCGAATGGCATCCTGTTCGAGATCGCCACCGACGGTCCGGGCTTTGCCGTCGACGAACCGCTGGAGAGCCTCGGCGAAAGCCTGTCGCTGCCGCCTTTTCTGGAAAGCAAGCGCGCAGCCATCGAAAAGGGCCTCAAGCCATTAGACTAAAAAGTAAAAAGGGCCGCCGGAGAGATCCGGCGGCCCTTTTCGTTATTTGATCGACAAGCACTCAGAGTTTCTGTTTCAGCCATTCAGCTGTGACCCGAATATCGTCGTCGGTCAGACCATGCCAGCCCTCGATTGCGCGAACATCGATATCGGCACCATCGTCCCGCAGCGCCTTTGCCAATGCGCCCGAAGCATCGCCGAAGGGATCGGCTGCGCCGTTCAACTGAAGAACGGAAGCATCGGACAGATCGGCATCCGGCTGTTCCTCCAGCACTTCCGAAGCACGCAGCAAAACCGCCTTGTGGACGATATGCGGATGAAGCCGCATGAAGGCCGCGAGCAGATTTGCCCCGTTGGAATTGCCGATAAAGGCCAGCCGGTCCCCATCGATGTCATAGGCCGCAATCGCACCCTCAACGAAAGCCTCAAAGGCTTCCGCTTCGAACCGGATGTCCTTCTGGTCGAACCGCTTCTGATCGAAACGGCGGAACCAGCGCTGAATACCTTCCTCCGTGCTGCGACCGCGAACACCGATAAGCCTAGCGCGCGGCGCGGCAAGACGGGCAAGCGGCATGAGATCATTCTCATTACCGCCCGAACCATGCAGCAGAATCAGCGTGCTGCCATCCGGGTCTTCCGGCAGATGAACACGATGGACGAAGGGCAGATCGCGATAGATCACCCGCTCCTCACCCGGCAGGCCGAATTGCGGCATGCGGGCGCGGATCGCTTGGGCCTGCTTCTCATTGCCCGGCGGCACGAACAGAAGCTGCCCCAATGTTTCCACCGGCTCGTCCACGGTGAAACCGGGGGCGTCGGTGGCAAATTCGAACAGGGTTCCGCCCGGTTCCCGAACATAGAGCGAGGTGAAATATTTGCGGTCATGCACGTTGACCTCGCTGGAATTGAGCTTCGACAGCTCCTTTTCCAGCATTGTCACATCGTCGGTTGCGCTGGCGCGAAAGGCCACATGATCGGCAATGCCGGTCCCCGGAATGCCGGGCCAGAAGCCGCTCGCATCGCGCACATCGATGGCGTCGCCGGAATCCGACACAAGCCGGTCGATGGTTTCTTCTTTCCCCCGACGGTGAAAGCCGAAATAGCGCTCAATGAAAGCGGCAGTCTGTTCTGGCTGTTCCGAAAGGATGGTCGCGGAACGTATCCGGCGAATGGCGAATTCAGCCGGAATACCCTCACCGGACCACGGATCATTGGCTGCCAGATCGGTGCCGACCAGCTTGACGATTACACCATCGGGATCGCGCAACCGCAGAACCGGCTCGCCGAATTCCTGCACCGGCCCCTCGGACTGTACGTGATAACGCAAGGCGCGTTCCAGCCAGAAGCCAATGGCCGTGCGGTCGATGGAAAGCGCAATTTCGCTGACCTGTCCGTGACCGACGCGGCCTTTTGAACCGTCTTCCCAGACCAGAAAGGTGATCAGGGAGCCCGGCGTGCCGGAGCGGTCGCCATAGAACAGATGCAGCTGCTCCGCATCCTCGAAGCCGCCCGTCCGCTTGACGATACGCAGACCCAGAAAGCCCGCATAGAAATCGACATTCGCCTGCACCTTGCGCGTGATCAGCGTGAGATGATGGATGCCACTGGTCATGATTGCGATCTCCCGAGAGCGGTCCCTGTTTTAAGGGAATCATCGGAACCGCTCTATCTGTTTGTTTTCACGCATTATCCAACGCCTCATGCGTTGCAGGAGAGATAGTATAGCCAGCGCGGATTGCCCATGGGGCTATGCGGTGACGGATTGTCAACGCATACGGTCAAAGCGGCGGTACGGGAACAGTGCTTGTCTGGGGAGGTTCAGAAAAAGAAAAAGGCCGCGCGGGAGGAGGATGCGCGGCCTGATCTTCGAATACGGCTGGGAGGAGGAGTGCCGTATTCCGGTATCGAGTTCTGGGAGGAGGAGTGAACTCGATGTCCAAGTTCTAACCGGTGGCTCATTTTTCAACAACGGTTAATAATGCATGTCAGTTATGCAAATTCGACAATGCTCAAGAAACAGGCAGTCGCCAAAATTGCACAGGCGCCCGCAAAACGGGCGCCTGTTCAGGTTGTTTTATCTTGATATAACAGAAACTTACAGGAATTGCGCGATCAGTGGCGCAGCCAGCACATTCACCAGTCCAACCAGCACCATGACGAGACCGGCGATGGAACCTTCCTCGCTGCCGATCTGGTGGGCCTTCGCCACGCCAGCGCCATGCGCGCCCATGCCGAACAGTGCGCCGCGCGCCAGCGTCGAACGCAGCGGCAGCCAGTTGAGCATCATTTCACCGAGCGCCGCACCGAAAACGCCGGTCAGCACCACGAAGATGGCGGTCAGGTCCGGCGTGCCGCCAATATCACCCGAAACAGTCATCGCAAAAGGCGTGCTCATCGAACGCGGCATCAGGCTGAGGCTGATCGCCTCGTTGAGACCGAGCAGATGCGCCAATCCCCAGGCCGAAGCCATGGCCGACGAACTGCCAACCAGCACACCAGCCAGCAGAACCGGCCAGTACCGGCGGATCGTCGCGCGCTGCTGATAGATGGGAATTGCGAAGGCAACCGTTGCAGGGCCGAGTAGCGCCACCAGCCAATGCGTGGCGCCGAAATAGCCGCGATAATTTTCGTTGAGCGCAACGACCAACCCCATCAGCAGAAGCGGCGTGACGGCCAAAGGCGTCAGCCACCACATGGGAAAGCGGCGATAAACGCGCTTTGCCGCAAGATAAAGCAGGATCGTGGCCGCTGACCAGAACAGCGTTGCCACGAAGGGGTTACTTGGCAGCATAACGAAGGCTCCAGCGATAGCAGAGGTCTACCGTCAATGCGGTGACGCTCATCACCGTCAGCGTGCCAAGCAGGATGACAGCCATGATCTTGAGACCGAGCACGCCGATCAGTTCGCGGTGCTCAAGGATCGCCAGAACCGCAGGCACGAAGAACAGCAGCATCTCGGCGAGAAACCATTCCGCGCCACGCTTCATGCTGAACAGGCTGACGCGACCGCTCAACAGCAGCGCCAGCACCAGTCCCATGCCGATGATACCACCCGGCAGGGGCAGACCGACCGCGCGCACGAAGGCTTCACCTGCCAGCCAGAAGCCGACCAGCGTCGCAATCTGCATCATGCGGCTGTGGTGCAGCGCATAGCGGAAGCGGACAGCAAGAGTATGAGCATTTCTGGAGGCGTTCATGGGCTTCTTCCCGGGCCGTTGCCCGTTTGCATTCGGTCTGTTGTTGAGGATCAATATAGGCTGTCTTGGCTTATTCTAGAAATGAATTGATTTCATTGCAGCTATTCCGATATAGAATAGCTCATGAACTTGAGGAGCTTTCAGGCATTTGTGGAGGTGGTGCGCCAGGGCGGGTTTTCCGCTGCGGCCAGAGCTATTCACGCGACCCAGTCCACGGTCAGCAAAGCGGTGAAGCAGCTGGAGGAAGAGCTGGGCCTTGCCCTGCTCGACCGCGACGCCACCCCGCCGCGCCTGACTGCGGCGGGCGATATCGTTTATCGCCGCGCCCTGGCCATGCTGGCCGAGAAAGACGATCTGCTGGCGGAGCTTGGTGAATTGCGCGGCCTGAAACGCGGCCTCCTGCGTCTCGGACTGCCGCCCATCGGCTCCAGCATGTTGTTCGCGCCGGTCTTCGCCGCCTATACCAAACTTTACCCGGATATCGACATTCAGCTGGTCGAGCATGGCAGCCGCCGTCTGGAAGAGCTTCTGCTGGCGGGTGATGTCGAGCTTGCCGCATCGCTTCTGCCGGTCGAAGACAGTTTCGAGTGGCAGGACGTGCGTTGCGAACCTGTCGTGGCCCTGCTCCCAGCGACCCATGAGGCGGCTTCCGGCGACGGCGTCACGCTGGACCAGATCGCAGGCTTGCCCTTCATTCTTTTTGAAAGCGGCTTCGCACTCAATCATATTATCCTCGATGCCTGCCAGCAGCATGGCTTTGCCCCGAATGTCGCGGTCCGCTCCAGTCAGATCGATTTCATCGTCGAACTGGTGGCGGCGGGCATGGGCGTCGGCTTTTTGCCCCTGATGATCGCCGAGCAACGCCATCATTCCGGCGTCCGCATTCAGAGAATCACCGATGCGGACATGAACTGGAACATGGCTCTGATCTGGCGCAAAGGCGCGTTTCTGTCCCATGCGGCGCGAGCTTGGCTCACACTTGCTAGTAGTGGAACTTCAAAAAAACCTTGAAGCGCGCGAAGCAGCGCCTATCTCAAATAGACGCCTACGCTACGCGCCATCCGGCGGCGTTCCGTCTTGACCCTTATCAACTAAGAAGGAGGCTATGATGGACGGTCAGGTTATATTCTACAAAGGCGACAGGATCCTTTACCGGCATCATATCGAAGTGCAGGACGACGACTATTCCAAGGGCGTCAATGACGCCTTGATCGCCTTCCAGCGCAACTATGCCGGCTTCGACCTTGCGGGCGACGATATTCACGTCCGCTTCAAGAAGCCCGGAGATGTTTAACGGCTGACTTAATCAATCGCGATTGGAGCGCGCGTCCGGTATAGAGCCGAACGCGTGCGGCTCCTTCTGTCGGCATGATCAGGCGGCTGCGTAGGCAGCTTCGCGCGCCACACGGCGAATGTCGTTGCGGCTGAGGCCGAGATCGCTCAGTTCGCGGTCGCTGCAGCTTTCAAGCTCACGCAGGTTTTCGCAATACTGCATCCAGCGATTGAATTGGGTACGAAGATTGATTGGAAGGCTCATGGCGATATTCCCCTTGTTTTTATCTTCCTCCCAAAATTGAGCTTCCGCTTTTCCCGCTTCTTTGAGAAGTGCAGTTACTGCATGGCTGCAATGTGATTGGCGAAATCCTACAAATTTAGCTCAAATAATTTTTCTTCTAATTTAGGTTACTCTTTTAAAGTGAAACTTTTCCGGTTAGACGGGAGGTCGAGTGCCTTCTAAAGTCGATGCAAGCCGGTAAGAATGAAAAAAACGCTCATTATAGTCGGTAACGCTCCCCTCCCCCGCGACCTGTCGCGCGAGGTCGATGCGGCGGATTTCGTGGTTCGTTTCAACGAGCCCAAGCAGTCTATCGGCATGAGCGGCTCCCGGACCGACCTTCTGATACTGGCGACCTCCAGCAAACCGATGCAGCGCCGCCTGCGCGATCCGGGCTTTGTGCAGACCCCGACATTCAAGGCCGCGAAGGAAGTGATGCTCGCTTATCACCCGAGCATCATGCGCCTTTACCACCCCAAGCCGAACATTCTCTCGCGCCTCAAGGGACGGCGTTCCGACTGGACCGTCGAGACCATCGAGGTCGTGGGCGGCGCTGGCAAGGAAATCCGCCTCATGCCACCGCAGTTCTACATTGACGGCTGCAAGGAACTGGGTGTCGGCGAAGAGAACTTGAGCAAGGTGTTTCCGAGCACCGGCTTTTTCGGCATCTGGCACATGCTGGGCGAATGCCCAGCCGAAAGCTGGGACGTGAAGCTGTGTGGTTTCACCTGGGAAGGCTGGAAGCGACACACATGGGGCGACGAACGCGGCTGGGTCGAAAAGAAAGTTGCCTCCGGACGCATCAGTATCATCGAATAACCCGATTAGCTCGGGTCTTGGCAGCAGATCTCGTTAAAGGAGTATTTGAATGACTGAACCGTTACGCATTTTTATTGGCTGGGATTCCCGCGAACCGATCGCTTATGAAGTCGCCAAGGCCTCGGCGCTGAAGCATTCTTCCATTCCGCTCGAGATTGTACCGATCAAGCTGCAGGATCTGGTTGATCAGGGCGTTTATACGCGCGACATCGATCCGCTGGCCTCCACGGAATTCACCTATTCTCGCTTCTTCACCCCGTGGCTTGCGGGCTATAAGGGCTGGGCGCTGTTCTGCGATTGCGACTTCCTGTTTCTCGGCGATATTGCCGGATTGCAGGCCTATAACGACCCGTCCAAGGCGGTTTATTGCGTTCAGCACGACTATCAGCCGAAAGACAGCGTCAAGATGGACGGCAAGGTGCAGACCACCTATCCGCGCAAGAACTGGTCGTCCTGCATGTTGTTCAACTGCGAACATCCTTCGACGCGCCAGCTGACGCCGGAACTCGTCAACCGCGAAACGGGCGCTTTCCTGCATCGCATGCAATGGGCTGCCGACGATGAAATCGGCGCATTGCCGACCGAATATAACTGGCTTGAAGGCTGGAACGAAAAGCCGGAACACGGCCTGCCGAAAGTCGTGCATTACACGAGCGGTGGTCCGTGGTTCAAGGACTGGCAGAATGTCGATTATGCCGATCTCTGGCGCGCCGAGGCAGACATTGTTGAACCGGGCTGGAAGCCGATCTGATCGCCAGCCTTGATCGCGCGAAAATCCTACAGCTTTTTAACCGGCTCCACGCTACATAGATGCCATGAACGAAACGCGTCATGAATCTCCAGCGCAAGGCGGATCACAACAGCCTGCTGCGCAGCAAAAACCAGACGGCCCAAAGAGGGCCGGTTCTGTGGCATTGGAAGACGGCCCGAAGAGGGCCGTCAAGGCTTTCATCATCCATCTGAAGCGGGCGAGCGATCGTCAGCCGCAGGTGGCGCAGCTCATTGAAAGCCTGCCAATGCGGGCGGAAGTGATCGACGCCATTGACGGGCGCGTGCTTGATGAAGACACCATCCAGCGCGTCTATCGTCGCTCGGTGCACAAGCCGCACTACCCCTTCCCCCTCAGCACCAATGAGATTGCCTGCTTTCTGTCGCATCGCAAGGCATGGCAAGCCATTGTCGATCAGAAGATCGACGCTGGTTTCGTGCTGGAAGACGATGTCGAGCTGACGCCGGAATTTGCAGCGGCTTTTCAAGCTGCTTTGCAACTCGTCGACCATGACAGTTTCATCCGCTTCCCCTTCCGCGAACGGGAAACGGGCCGGGAAGTGCTGAATATCGATGGCGTCCGTGTTATCCTGCCTGTACCGGTTGGCCTTGGCATGGTCGCCCAGCTTGTCGGGCGCGAGGCTGCAAGACGGCTGCTGGCCGCGACCGAGACGTTTGACCGGCCGGTGGACACCACGGCGCAGATGAACTGGGTGACGGGGCTGAAGCCGCTTTCCGTCCTGCCCGGTGGCGTACGCGAAGTGTCAGTGCGATTAGGTGGCAGCACTATCCAGAAATCCCGTTCACTGCCTGATAAGCTGAAGCGGGAAATCCTGCGTCCGCTCTATCGCTGGAAAATCAAATCCCGCTCTCTTAAAGGATAAAGCGGTTTCCTTTGAAATAGAACTGCCCTAGCTATTTGTCTTGCGCATGTCGCGACCCGCGAAACCGCGCAGCTTTGCTGGAATATTCTCGTGAGGATTGCCTTGTCAGTTCCAATTCTTCTTTATCACCAGATTGATGTTCCGCCCCGGCACAAGGCGCCTTTTCGCAGCATGACCGTGCATCCCGACCGCTTTCGCAGCCAGATGACCTGGCTGAAACGCCTCGGTTACCAGGGATTGTCGTTCAAGGATGCGCTGCCCTACATCTATGGCGGCAGAAAGGGCAAAGTCGCGGTCATCACCTTCGATGACGGCTTTGAAAATGTGTTCCGTAACGCACTGCCTGTCTTGCAGGAGCATGGCTTCACCGCCACGAACTACTTCGTCGCCAACCAGATCGGCGGCTTCAACCTCTGGGATCAGAAAATCGGCGTGGCGCGGGCCAATTGCATGAGCGCCACCGAAATGCGGGAATGGGCCGCGCTCGGTCACGAGGTGGGTTCCCACACGCTCGACCATATCAATCTGCGTGAGGCCAGCGATGCAGAGGCGCAAGTGCAGATCCGGCAATCCCGCGAAAAGATCGAGGATATGCTCGGGCAGGAAGTGATCTCCTTCGCCTATCCCTATGGCGGCGAAAATGACAGAACGCGCAAGATCGTCGAGCAGGCAGGCTATAAATATGCGACCACGACGGAAAGACGCCGCGCAAAACCAACAGACGATCCATTCGGCATCCCGCGCCTGACGATCCGGCGTAATGATATATGGCTACAGTTCCTGCGGAAGTGCCTGCTGGGTTAGCTTTAGATATTCTTAGTCTGCGTTGGGCTCATAAAATGTGAGTCCGCCCTACTGATTCGTGCCCGATCTAACTGCGTAATGTCTAATTTAGACAATCGGAATTTACAGAATCGCAGTGACAACAATTTAGGTAATTCACCGATGCAAATCGACCAAAGCATTATCAATAGATCTGGGAAACGGATTTACTTTGATCCCACCGATAAGCGCGGTGAACAACTTGCGGGTTCCGATGGGACATTGGCCCCGTATTCTTTGGCCCTTTGGAATGTCGCGTTGAAGCTGTGTCCGTGGGACTACGTGGTTGATGTCGGGTGCAATTATGGGGAGATGCTGGTTTCAGCTGATTTACCCGTTAAAGCAGAAATCGTTGCATTTGAACCGAACCCACGCATACTTCCTTATTTGAGGAAGACGCTATCCGAGAGTGGAACACCCGTCCGACTCATCGAACGGGCTGTCGCCGAGGCTGTTAAGGAATCGACCATTTTTGTGGTCGATGAAGACTGGTCTGGAACTTCCGGTCTACCGAAAGAGACAGACGAGACGGTTTTTGGTCATAATCATAGGCATTCCGATATTTCCGTCGCCGTAACTACGCTGGATCATGAATTTCTGGATATCCAGCCAACGAATATCTGCATCAAAATTGATGTCGAGGGCCACGAGTTTTCCGTGCTGGCAGGTGCAAAGAAGCTCTTCGAGCAAGCCGCAAATTGGGCAGTCGTACTCGAAATTCTACATATGCGCCCCACAGAAATATCGAAACTTGCAAAAGATTATTCACTCTATGTTCTGGAAAAGCATTCGGAGAAAATCGTCAAACTAGACGGTGCTAACCCCAGCCGCCTGGAACATCAAATTTCTGACCTTTCACTATATTTACAAGATGCTCTCTTGGTTAGTTCCGATACGATCATCAACGATACAGTACTGTTTCAGATGCCAGCCGATAACGGCGGACTCCAGACGCACAAACTTGATCACCCAAATTCAACGGAGACGGCTCCGAGACGTGTGGTGTACACGGCACTCATTGGTGCATATGAACTTCTCAACGAACAACCCGTCGCAGACAGCAGCAAAATCGATTTCATCTGCTTCACAGATGACCCGGCTCTTGTCAGCGAAAGTTGGGAAATTCGGTTGATTGAACCAAGATTCCCGAGGGACACTATTCGCAGCGCTCGGTATCTGAAGGTTATGGGACCGGACATATTGGGCGAATATGATGAGTCCTTATGGATCGACAATTCCATAGTTCTTCGCGCAACGCCTGAGTCTATTCTTGATGAGTGGCTCGCCGATGCGGATTTTACACTTCCGTTGCATGGTTATCGCGAGAGCGTCGCAGGCGAATTCGACGCCGTCGACGCCGCTGGCTACGACGATCCATCACGCATTTACGAACAGATGATCACCTATGCAGCAGTACGTCCTGCCGTACTGGAAGAAAAGCCATACGCGACCAATTTTATGGCGCGCCGACACACCGCCCACCTACGCGAAGCAATGCGCCTATGGTACGAACAGATACTTCGCTATTCACGAAGAGACCAATTATCGCTCAACTATGCTCTTTCCGTCACTGGTCTCCCAGCGCACGGTATAGACATGGACCTGTTCCAAACGGACAAGCATCAGTGGCCCGTCAGTCGCGAACGCAAGACCAATGTGACGCGGGGACAATTGTCCAATGTCCTGAGAATTCCTCATGTTGAAATGGGGCGCCTTGAAAACACGGCGGCGGCTTTGCAAAATGCGCTTACGCAGGAAACCGCCTTGCGCAATGAGACCGAAAGCAAGGTGTTAAATCTGCAGGCGGCGCTTGCAGCAGCCCAAGGCGAGTTAAATTCGCTTAGATCCAGCTCGTCTTGGCGTGTCACTCAGCCCTTGCGCTGGGCTGGTTCACATCTCGCCGTTCACAATCGCACTATAATAAAAAGAGGCGTTCGCGCGTTATGGCGAACAATCACGCTCGCCAGCGTCCGTAACCAAGGTGATCGCGATCATTGAATTTAGATTCTGTCAAAGCGAAGCCAATCCCATGATCAAACTCAGATTAGCAATCAAACCGAAGCTTTCATCGCAGGATGATTAGCTAACCGCTTCTGCAAATCCACCATAAAGCCGCGTTCGACCAGACATTCCGGTCCCGTATATTGAACGGAGCCGGAATAGACCAGCGACAGGTCGTCGGAAAACCGGCCGCTTCCGACGATAGCTTTGTAATGCTCCGATCCGCCTGCGTGGCTTCCTTCCGACGCAATCCGCTGGAACTCTTCAACCGAGCGCGACGAAAACCGGTAGTGCAGCAGCGCGCCGGTGACAGGCAAATAGTTGCGGAAGCAAGGGCCCGGCCCGTGAATACTGCCCCGGCGGTAGTCGGTCTTATGGTCGACCCAGATCAACGGAAACTTGGACAGGCGCATGCTGCGTCCAAAAAGGCGCTGGCGCGGACCGCCGCGCACGGCGACGCCGAAGCGCTCCTGCTGCACCGTGTAACCATCGCCATCGAAATGTGACGACACTTCAAACGGATATTGCGTTCCGTCATCAACAAATACGCCGTCGCGCAGCAGACCGGCGGGATACATGTCGATCATCGGCGCCAGACAGCGCCGGATTCCGCTCGCTTCCAGTTCCTGAATGAAGTCGCGCAGGCTGCGCTGTTCCATGCGTGGAAAGACGAAGAACTCGTCGGCATCCACCGAAAAATACCAGCGGCGGCGGCCGTAAATATTGAATATCGCATCGCGCCAGGCCCGCCCGCGATTGGCCTCCGCATAGCGAACATCGGAAACGAACAGATCGACATCGGCGGCATTGGCGAGAATCTCAGCCGTCCCGTCATCCGACTTGTCATCCACCACGATGAAACGCGTGACACCCAGCGCACGATAATAACGCAGGAACGAATTCAGATAAGCGGCGGCATTGCGCACCACGCAGATCAGCGGCAGATCGTCCGGCAGCAAAGCCGCAAAACTTCCAGACGACGCAATCAGATTGGCCTTGCTGCGTCTTTTGGGAACAGACAGCCGCGCATGACGCCAGCGCAACTTGAACTGCTGTGCCGACGAGGCGCGCCAATAGGCGGCCCAATCCAACTCGTTTGACGCTGGATAGTGCATGGGCGGCAAAGCGGACTTCATAAGTGGGCTGTCTTTCACGGGGAACTAATCAGCGACATATTGGTGTTTTTTGCTGGCAAATCTATGCCCGCACGAATCACGCTGTGTTATGTCACGACAAGAATGCGTGAACACCGATATCTGCCATCCTTGCTCTTTTGGCTGCATTTGCTTGATCTCGATCAATGCTGCTTCAATAAAACGTGGCAAATTGCCCGCAACCGCGCCATGGACGACAAAGGCCAAAAGCGCTAGTTAAGGCAAAGACAAGCGCATCGGCCTAAAAATCGGGAGCGATTTTTCGGAAACACGGTGCGTCGAATCAAATAGTTAGAGCGAGTTTTGTGCGCCCGGAAGGACGCGCGGCCCTCTAAGGAGCGCATGATGGATTATCGCCGGTTTTTCGAAGAAGCGATTGATCAGTTGCACGCCGAGAAGCGTTACCGCGTTTTCGCCGATCTTGAACGCATCGTCGGACGTTTCCCCCGCGCGATCTGGCGGAACAACGGCACGGCCCGTGAAATCACCGTCTGGTGTTCCAATGACTATCTCGGCATGGGTCACCATCCCGACGTGATCAAGGCCATGTGCGACACCGCAAGCAATGCGGGTTCCGGCGCTGGCGGCACGCGCAACATTTCCGGCAACAACCATCCGCTGGTTGAGCTGGAAGCCGAACTGGCCGATCTGCACGGCAAGGAAGCCGGTCTGGTTTTCACCTCCGGTTTCATTTCCAACGAAGCCTCGATCTCGACCATTGCGCGCCTGTTGCCAAACTGCCTGATCCTGTCCGACGAGCTGAACCACGCCTCGATGATCGAAGGCGTGCGCCGCTCGGGCGCGGAGAAGAAGATTTTCCGCCACAACGACGTCGAGCATCTGGAACAGCTTTTGAAGGCCGCCGATCCGGCGCGCGCCAAACTGATCGTGTTCGAATCCGTCTATTCGATGGATGGCGATATTGCGCCAATCGAAAAGATTGCCGATCTGGCCGACAAGTATAATGCCATGACCTATATCGATGAAGTTCATGCCGTCGGCATGTACGGCACGCGCGGCGGCGGCATCACGGACCGCGATGGTCTGGCGCACCGCATCGACATTATCGAAGGCACGCTTGCCAAGGCGTTCGGTGCGCTGGGCGGCTATATCACGGGCTCACGCGCCATTATCGACGCTGTTCGCTCCTATGCGCCGGGCTTCATCTTCACGACCGCCCTGCCGCCATCGGTAGCAGCGGCTGCAACTGCTTCGATCCGCCATCTCAAGGCATCGCAGGTCGAACGTAATGGCCAGCAGCGTCAGGCGCAGCAGGCCAAGGACGTGCTTTCGGCAGCGGGCCTGCCCGTCATGCCTTCGGACACGCATATCGTGCCCGTACTGGTCGGCGATCCCGAGCTTTGCAAGAAGGCCAGCGACCGGCTGCTCGATGTGCATGGCATCTATATCCAGCCAATCAACTATCCGACCGTGCCACGCGGCACCGAACGCCTGCGCATCACGCCGTCGCCGCTGCATGACGATGCGCTGATCGACGGGTTGAAGGATGCGTTGCTGGAAGTCTGGAACGCGCTTGGCATTCCCTTTGCCGAAAACGATGCCCCGCAGGCAGCCAGTTCTGAGCGCGTTGTGCCGCTGATGGTTTCCAAGGCGGGCGGCTAAGCGCTTCGCAAAGTGCTGAATGAAAAAAGGCCGGTTTTCACCGGCCTTTTATTTTAGATTAAAGCTGCTCGATCCACTTCACCAGCCGCGCTGCGGCCTCGTCGATCTGATGCGGCGCACGACCGAAGCAAAGGCGGAAGAACGCCTCTCCGCCTTGTCCGAAGGCGCTGCCCGGTGCGAGGCCCACATTGGCCCGGTCGATCATATCGATGGCCGCCTTGACGGAATCCGTCACGCCTTCAACGCCGAAGAACAAATAAAATGCGCCTTGCGGCGGCGTGAGGCGCACCTTGCCGGTTGCCTGCAAGGCCGAACACAGCCTGTCGCGGGTGGCGCGGGCGCGCTCCACCTGCATGGCAATAAACGGTTCGCCCTGATCGAGCGCCGCCACTGCACCGCGCTGCAGGAACGGCGCCACGCCGGAATTGGAATACTGGATCATGTTTTCGATCACAGGACCGACGGAAGGATGCACGGTCATCCAACCCACGCGCCAGCCCGTCATGGCCCAATTCTTCGAGAAGGAATTGACGAAGATGATGCGGTCGTCAGGCTCCATGATTTCCATGAAGGACGGGGCATGGCCGCCGCCATAATAGAAATGCGTATAGATCTCGTCGGCGATGATCCAGAGCCCGTGCTTGCGCGCGAGTTCGAGGATGAAACGCAGCGTCTCGCGATCAGCGGTCCATCCGGTCGGGTTGGACGGCGTATTGATGAACAGCGCGCGCGTGCGCGGCGTGATGGCGGCAGCGATTTTCTCCGGGTCGAGCACCCAGCCATTCGCGCCGAATTCCAGTTCGACCGCAACGGGCACTGCACCTGCGAGACCAGCCGCGCCGACGAAATTCGGCCAGGCCGGGGACAGATAGATCGCTTCCTCGTCCGCACCGACTGTCGCCGTCAGCGCCATTTCGATGGCATGCATGCCGGAACCGGTGACATAGAAATTCTCCTGCTTCAGGGGCAGCGGGAAATGACGCGCATGATAACGGGCCAACGCCTCGCGCAGTTCGGGAATACCGGCCTGCCAGGTATAGAAGGTCTCGCCGTCGGTGATGCTCTTCTGTGCCGCATCGCGAATGAAATCCGGCGTCGGCAGATCGCCCTCGCCAACCCACAACGGAATGAGACCCTCGCGGCCTCGGCCATGATTGGCAACGGCGACAATGCCGCTTTCTGGCGCTTGCGCTGCTTCGCGGCGGAGACTGGCTAAAAGTGTCATAATGATCCTGCGCTGCTTGGTATGTGTATATCGGCCTTAGCAAGACCCGATCACAAAATCACTCGGCATTTTGTGATGATCCGATCATCGGTATTGATGAATGCCCAAAAGAAAACGGAGCCTTTGCAGGCTCCGCTTTGCATCCCGAAAGAAAAAATCCCGATCAGGCCTTCTTGGAAAGCAGATCACGGATTTCCGTCAGCAGCACTTCCTCGCGCGGGGCTTCCGGCTCAGGCTTTGCTTCTTCCTTCTTCTTCATGCGGTTCATGCCCTTGACGACGAGGAACAGAACCCAGGCGATGATCAGGAAATTGATCAGCAGGGTGACGAAGTTACCATAAGCAACGGTCGCACCGGCTTCACGAGCGGCGGCCAAGGTGCTCTTCGGCTCACCGGCAAGCTGGATAAACATGTTCGAGAAGTCGATACCGCCGGTAATCAGACCGATGATCGGCATGATGATATCGTTGACGATGGAATTGACGAGGCCACCGAAAGCGCCGCCAATGATCACACCGATGGCCAGATCGACCATATTGCCCTTGAGAGCGAATTCCCTGAATTCTTTCAACATTAGCCTGTCTCCCTCACGAGTGCGACTGCATAACCGGGCCGTCGTTGTTGCGGTGCGCTCGTCGAATTAATCTGGCGTCAGATAGCTCTGACGGTGAACGATAGAACTGCTCCTGACTGGGGGAGGCTCGAAGAACCGTTCTATCAAACTATACTGCATTCAATTGTCGAGAGAGGCACGATTCCACAATCTTTGCGAAACCGCACATATCCCGACACACTCTCAGAGCGCATTTCGATCCGATTGAATCAGCTTGCCGCTCCAAATATTTGTTTTCACGCACATCCCATCCGAAAACCGTTTCACACTTTTCAGGATGTGCTCGCAGTTTGTATTCGAAAATCTTCAAAGAAAAGATAAACACGTGTATCCGCCGGTAAAACATCCGGTTTTCCATCAATATTCTTGCGTGCATGGCGTGAAAGTGCTTGCGTCAAACAGACTTGAAGACCTGGGAGAGGAATAAAACCGCCTATGCAAGGCTGGGGAATCATCGGCGCTGCCTTCTTGTACCTGCTGCTTCTCTTTGCTGTCGCCAGTATCGGTGACCGCAGATCGTCGCGCTGGAACAGTGCGCCGCGTCCCTATGTCTATGCGCTGAGCCTCGCGGTCTATTGCACGTCCTGGACCTTTTTCGGCTCGGTCGGCCTGTCCGCACAGCGCGGACTGGAGTTTCTCGGCATCTATATCGGCCCCATTCTGGTTTTCACGCTCGGTAACCGGCTGCTGCGCCATATCGTGCGACTGGCCAAGGCGGAGCGCATCACCTCCATCGCCGATTTTCTGGCCGCCCGTTACGGCAAGAGTTTCGGCGTGGCGTCACTTGCCACCTGCATCGCCGCGGTTGGGTCGATCCCCTATATCGCCTTGCAGCTGAAAGCGGTTGCGGGCAGCGTCGGGCTGGTGATGGACCATTATGGCCGCACCCTCGCCCCGCCGGCCTTCATCTTCGGCGATATTTCACTGGCCGTCGCTGCGGTGCTGGCCGTCTTCGCGATCCTGTTTGGCACGCGCCATACCGATGCGACCGAACACCAGAACGGGCTGATCCTCGCCATTGCGGTGGAATCCGTCATCAAGCTCTGTGCATTTCTGACGGTCGGTCTCGCCTGCACCTTCTTTCTGTTCGGCTCGCCCTCGCAGCTCATCAGCCAGGTTTCCCAATCCACGGATGCGCTGAAGGCCTTCCACTACCAGACCTCCATCGGCACCTGGATCATCCAGACGGCTCTCAGTGCTGCGGCCATCATCATGCTGCCGCGCCAGTTCCACGTCACGGTTGTTGAAAGCCGCAGCGACAAGGAGTTGCGCACCGCATCCTGGCTGTTCCCGGTCTATCTGGTGCTGATCAATATCTTCGTCTTTCCGATTGCATTGATCGGCGTGATGACGCTCGGCAACACGGTCAGCGGCGACCTTTACGTGCTGGCCCTACCGCTTGCCGCCGAAGCGCACTGGATGGCGCTTATTGCCTTCCTCGGCGGATTGTCCGCTGCAACCGCCATGGTGATCGTCGCCTGCGTGGCGCTTTCGATCATGATTTCCAACCATCTCGTGCTGCCGCTTTTCATCCGCAGCATGGCCAAGCGCCATCCCGCCGAACAGCCTGACTTCACCAAGGTCATCCTGAACACCCGGCGCGTGACGATCATCGCCATTCTGGCGCTTGCCTTCGCCTATTATCGTTTCACCTCCAACAACATCCATCTCGCCTCGATCGGTTTCGTGTCCTTTGCTGCTATTGCGCAATTTGCGCCGGCCTTCATCGGCGGCCTGTTCTGGCGCAATGCCAACGGGCGCGGCGCGATGCTTGGCCTCTCGGCGGGCTTCCTCGTCTGGGCCTATACGCTGCTGCTGCCAACCATGGCGCCTGAAGACGCCGCCATCTTGCGCGACGGTTTTCTCGGCTTCACGGCGCTGCGCCCCGAAGCGCTGTTCGGCACCGATGCGCTGCCGCTGACCAATGGCGTGATCTGGAGCCTTGCCGCCAATACGCTGTTCTATGTTCTCGGTTCGCTGTCGCGTGCCTCAACGCCGCTGGAGCGCATTCAGGCCAGCATCTTCCTGCCGCGCTATTCCATCGCCGCGCCAACCCTGAAGCGCTTCCGCACCACAGTCACTGTCGCCGAACTGAAAGCCACCATGGCGCGCTATCTCGGCTCCGAGCGTGTCGAGCGCGCCTTCCTGCGGTTCGAAGGCCACGAACAGCGCAGGCTCGATCCGGGCATGACGGTGGACACGCCTCTGATCCGCTATGCCGAACAATTGCTCGGCACGGCGGTCGGCACCACGTCGGCGCGGCTTGTTCTGTCGCTGCTTTTGCAACGCAACGATGCTTCCGGGCGAGATGCGCGCCAGCTTCTTGACGACGCTTCCGCCGCACTGCAACAAAACCGCGATCTGCTGCAGATCGCGCTCGACCAGATGGAACAGGGCATCACGGTGTTCGACAAGGATTTCCGGCTGGCCTTCTGGAACCGCCAGTTCCGCACCCTGCTCAACCTGCCCGACGAGGTGATGCAGGTCGGCATACCGGTTTCGGAAATCGTCGAGCATCTGACCCGTCGCGAAGACATAGCCTTCAATATGCGCGCCAATGTCATTCATTCGCTGACGGCCAGCCGCAAGCCGTTGCGCATGAAGATGAAATCCACCGACAAGACCCTGGAAATCCAGTCCAATCCAATGCCGGATGGCGGCATCGTCGCGACCTATACCGACATCACCGCCGCTGTCGAAGCGGACCTGATGCGCCAGAAAGCCGCCGAAATGCTGGAACAGCGTGTGGCCGACCGCACAGCGGAGCTGACGCATGTGAACCAGGAGCTGGCGCGTGCGCAGGCTGCCGCCGAAGAGGCCAATCTCGGCAAGACGCGCTTTCTCGCTGCCGCTGGCCACGACATTCTGCAACCGCTCAATGCCGCCCGCCTCTATTCCACCGCGCTGTCGGAAAAACTGGGGCGTTCTGAAACCAGCGAATTTGCCCGCAACATCGATTCCTCGCTGGAAGCGGTCGAGGCCATTCTGGGCATGGTGCTGGATATTTCGCGCCTCGATACGGGAGCGCTGAAGCCGGAAGTCTCGGTGTTCCGACTGGACAAATTGCTGACCCAGATCGCAACTGATTTCACGCCGCTGGCACGCAAAAAGGCGCTGAAACTGCGCGTGGTGCCGTCGAGCATCGTTGTGAAAACCGACCGCAACATGCTGCGCCGCCTGATCCAGAACCTTGTTTCCAATTCGATCAAATATAGCCGCAGCGGCGGCATGCTGCTTGGCGTCCGGCGGCGCGGCGCTTTTGTGGAGTTGCAGGTGCTCGACACCGGTATCGGTATTCCGCAACACAAGCTCAAGCTCGTTTTCCGTGAATTCACCCGCCTTGATGAAGGCATGCGTGAGGCGGAAGGGCTGGGGCTTGGCCTGTCCATTGTTGACCGCATTGCCCGGCTGCTGGCATTTCCGCTGTCGGTGCGCTCGGTTCAGGGCAAAGGCACCACTTTCACCTTGCGCATTCCCGTCTCAAACGAGCCGGTTCCGGTGGCGGAAACCAGGAGCCGTCGCGGCCATGCACGCGCGCTGGAACTGACCGGGCTCGATGTACTGTGCATCGACAATGATGCCGATATTCTATCCGGCATGGAAACGCTGCTTTCCGGCTGGGGCTGCAACGTGACGACGCTGCGCAGCGGGGCTGCGTTGAGAGCTTTCTGCGCCAATCGCAGCACCGCGCCGGATGTGATCGTTGCGGATTATCACCTGATCCATGAAAACGGGATCGACATGATCGGCTACACGCGTGAGCATTTCAAAACGGAAATACCGGCCATATTGCTGACCGCCGACCGATCCAAGGAAGTGCGCCAGCGCGCCGAGG
This sequence comes from Brucella sp. 22210, assembly GCF_052045675.1. Classification (NCBI taxonomy): domain Bacteria; kingdom Pseudomonadati; phylum Pseudomonadota; class Alphaproteobacteria; order Hyphomicrobiales; family Brucellaceae; genus Brucella; species Brucella sp. 22210. Next base: position 3,873 of record NZ_JBQEPD010000004.1, on the reverse strand, counting down.
AAGAGAATATTACCCTGTTGAACAAGCCGCTTCGTCCGGCAGCACTGCGCTCGCTGCTGTCGCACTTCTATCATGCGCGACAGGATAGCAGCTCGTCACAGACGGCTGCGCAGTAAAACTGGATCAGCTGCTGATTACATCATTGCCGATGCGCGACAGCAGAATGACGGCCTGCGTGCGGCTATCGACTCCAAGCTTCTGCAACACAGCCGAAACATGCGCCTTGACGGTCGCTTCCGACACGCTCAGCTCATAGGCGATCTGCTTGTTGAGGAGACCTTCGGCAAGCATGGTCAGCACACGGGTCTGCTGCGGCGTCAGCGTGCGCAGGCGCGCAATCAGCCCTTCGATTTCCGGGTCTTTCGGGTGATCGAGATCGATCCCTTCCGGCGTCCAGATATCGCCAGCCAGCACGGCGCGAACCGCTTCGCCGATGGTTTCCATGCTGGCCGATTTGGAAATGAAGCCCGATGCGCCCAGTTCCACCGCATGATGGATGGTGGCGGCGTCATCCGTGGCCGATACGATCACCACCGGCAGGGCCGGTTGCAGCGCCTTCAGCGCGACCAGCCCTGAAAGACCTGCGCCGCCGGGCATCGTCAGATCGAGCAACAGAAGGTCTATATCGTCGCGTTCGGCAACCAGTTTCCTGACAGCATCGAAATCGCCAACTTCGACAATCTCCACGTTTTCGGATTGTCCCGAGAGAACCTGTCTCAATGCGCCGCGGAAAAGCGGGTGATCGTCAGCGATGATAAAGTGCATGTGCCTCGCGCGCCAATTTCAAGTGGTTCCTCCCCGTGCGGTGCATCCAATGCGACCAATCAAGTTTTTATGCCTATTTTTATCCTGAGCAACCAAAAATCACGTTGCTAACGTGTTTTCGCATTTCTCATTGCCGCCATGTGGCCGCATTGTGTGGTAGGGTTGCGCCGGCAATTAAAAACACAGGCCCCGCCAGACACGTGAGCAGAGGGCGGGAACCAGAAGGCATTTCATGACGCGCAATACGCTTTATCCCGAGATTGAACCCTTCAAGGAAGAGATGCTGCAGGTGTCACCGCTGCATCGCATCCATGTTGAGCAGTGCGGCAACCCGGATGGCAAGCCGGTGATCATGATTCACGGCGGCCCCGGCGGCGGCATCACGCCCGCCATGCGCCGCCTGCACGATCCGGAGCGCTATCGCATCATCCTGTTCGACCAGCGCGGTTGCGGTCGCTCCACCCCCCATGCCGAATTGCGCGAAAACACCACCTGGGATCTCGTGGCCGATATGGAGCATATCCGCGCGCATCTCGGCATTGATAAATGGCAGGTGTTCGGCGGCTCCTGGGGTTCGACGCTTGGCCTCGCTTATGCCCAGACCCACCCGGAGCGCGTGTCGGAAGCGGTGTTGCGCGGCATCTTCATGCTGCGCCGGTTTGAAATCGACTGGATGTATACCAACGGCGCCAGCATCATTTTCCCGGATCACTTCGAAGCCTATCAGGACCATATTCCGGAAGCCGAGCGCGGCGACATGATTGCCGCCTATTACAAGCGCCTGACGGACCGTGACCCGAAAGTGCAGCTGGAAGCCGCCCGTCGCTGGGCGCGCTGGGAAGGCTCGGTGATCTCGCTTCTGCCCGACCCATCGCGCGTGGATGCCTTCGGCGCGGATGAATATGCAATCGCCTTTGCGCGCATCGAATGCCACTATTTCCAGAATCGCGGCTTCCTCGATTCCGACGACCAGCTTTTGCGCAATGTCGAGCGTATCCGGCATATTCCGGGCGTGATCGTGCATGGTCGCTACGATATCTGCACGCCATTCATCAATGCATGGCAGCTTAAGAAACTGTGGCCGGAAGCTGATCTGAAGATCGTCGAGGATAGCGGCCATGCCGTGACCGAGCCGGGCATCGTGCATGAGCTGATCGAAGCGACAAAGCGCTTCGCAGCCTAGAGCCACATACGGAAAAGGCGCCATTCGGCGCCTTTTTGCTATTCAGTCCTGATCAGGTTCGCCCACCGGGCGGTGTCGGCGTTGTTTCGGCGGGCTTATCCGGCTCGCTCTCGAAACTCTTGGCAATATCCATGAAACGGCGCATGAAGCGCTCCATATAGCTCATGGATTGTTCGAACTCCTGCTCACTCGGCAGGCTAGATGCCGTGTTGCCGCTGCCCTTCTGATCGATGGCAGCCAGCCGGTCTTCCAGCACCTTCACGCGATCCTGCAAATCCGCCAGATCGTTTTCATAAGCCTCGCGATCTTCCGTCGCCATCTTGCAGATCATCTGGCCCTGCGACTGTTCAGTGCAAACAGAAATCGCGCCGGTCTTGGTATCGAGACGCACATAGCCGGTTTCGGTCTGTTCGAGACGATAGCGGCCACTTTCCTGCGCCACTGCTCCGGATGTGGCCAGAACCGGCGCAACCAGAGCCACCGCCGCCAGACTGCGGATGACGGGACGCGCAGCAAAAAAGGTGTTTTTGTTCGACATAATCCGATCTCCCTTTGGCTTCCTGTCATCATATGGGAGCTTTGCGACGAAAATCGAACACCTGGGGGTGCGGATAAAAACTTGGACTGAGTTATACGTTAAGGCCGAGACTTCTTCGATACTCAATCGGGCTGAGCGACCCCAGTGATAATTTGATGCGCTTCTCATTGTACCATTGGATGTAGGCATCAACCTCGTGGACAAACTGTTCGATCGTGACKGTCTTCCAGTCTCGGGGATAGAAGAGTTCCGTTTTCAATCGACCGAAGAAGCCCTCGCACGCGGCATTATCCTGCGAACAGCCCTTGCGGGACATTGAACGAACCATCTTCGCATCGCTGATCCGGGTAAGCCAACCCGGCCAGCGATAGTGGGCTCCACGGTCAGAATGGACGATTGTCCCGCGTTCGCCGTCGGTAACTGTCTCGATGGCGGCGTCCAACATGCTATTGACCAGCCTCGCATCGGATTGTGTTCCAATTGACCAACTGATCACCATGCCATCGAAGCAATCTATGATCGGCGACAGATACACTTTGCCGGCGGGAATTTGGAATTCAGTGATGTCCGTGAGCCATTTCTCGTTCGGTGTTTTCGCACGGAAATCGCGGTTGATCAGGTTCTCGGGCGCAGGACTGATTTCTCCCAGGTACGAGCCAAAACGCCGTCGCCGTGGTCTGACTACGACCAAACGCTCTTGTTTCATCAATCGCTGCACAACCTTTTCCGATATTGTCACACTCTGCCTGGCAAGCAACGCCTGCAGTCTGCGATAGCCGTAGCAGCGATGGTTGCTTTCGAATATTTCCGTCAGGTTGCGACGGATGGTGACGTACTTGTCTTCCAAGTTCACTCGGGTGCGATGGTAGAAGTACGAGCTTCGCGCAATCCCCAGCTGCAAAAGCAGTTCTGACAATCGATAGGTATCTTTGAGGGCGTCAACCAGCTGTGTCTTCTCCCGATTACTCAGGAGTTGCAGATCGACGCCCAGGCCTTTTTTTAGCAGTTCATTGGCCTTCTTCAGCAGATCGTGTTCGAGTTGCAATTGGCGGATATCGCGCTGGAGGGCTTCAAGCTGTCGCTCGAGTTCTTCACGCTCGGGCGCTGGCGCATAGGCTTTGCGGCGTTTCATGGATGAGGCAGCCTCATGACCGAGTAACTCATTCTTCCAAGCGTGCAACGTCGGCCGGCATACGCCTAGCCGCTCGGCCACTTGCTGGGCGCTTTCCTCTCCACTGCAAAGAGCAATGACCGCGACTTGCTTCAACGCCTCGGGATAGGTCGGACGCCAGGAGCGACCGACCATCGAAGTCCTCGTCTCTGGAAACGCTTCTCGAACCCATGCTGTCAAAGTTCCACGACCTGGATAGCCCAACGCCCTCATCGT